>JAEURQ010000002.1:600000-900000 GCA_016788425.1 Chthonomonas sp. | reverse complement strand
ACGCCTCGACGATGTCGGCCAATATCGACGGCCAGGGCTCGGCCAGCAAAACTCAAGTCGGATTTAAGGGCAAGGGCCTCGAGTTCAGCGCCAACCAGCGCGAGGTCGGCAGCGGATTTGAAGCCGTGAACAACCTCGTGGACCCCGAGCGCGACCTGATGCGGAGCCTGCGCGGCTACAAGCAAAAGGACTACGCCCTCAATTGGAGCATGATTCGCGGCCTTGGCCTGAGCATGAAGCAGTCGGACAGCTACAACGAGGAGACCAAGACTTCGCGGATGTTCGGCGAGCAAGTGCTTGGCTTCCAACCCGACGCGCAAACCAAGTTTGAACTCTTCAAGTTCCGCCAGCAAGACATGGTCGGAGCCGAACTCTCGTACCTCAACACGATTGACCGGTTGAGCGTGGCGCGCCAAATGCGCAACTTGACGGCCAAGTACGAGTCCGAGCGCGTGACGTTTGACGGCACGCAAACGACCGCGCCGAGTTCGGACCGCCGCACGTTTGGGATCACCGCGCAGGTGGATCCCAAGACGAGCATCGGTACCGAGCAAACGCGCATCGAGTTTAGCGACGGCAGCAACGACCAAATTTCGAGCCACTCGATCAGCAAGGACATCAACGGCAAGGTGGGCGTTTCGGTTACCGAAACCAGCGTGAATCGAAGCGGCGATCGCCCCGACGAGCAAAACCGCAACTACGGAGTGTGGATTGACCTCGGCTCGGGTCTGCGCCTGAACTACGGCCAGGTTCGCGCCACCAACAGCACGGCGGCGGGCACCATGTCCAGCCAAGCCAGTCTCACCGGCGGCACGGTTGGCAACGTCAAGATTGACAATGCGGCCTACAACGACCAGCGATGGGACGGCACGCGCTACCAGTCCACGGGCAACGTCGGCTTTGGTTTGGTCCGACCCATGAATCTGGGTCTGTTCCGCAACTTCACTTTCGGCCTCAAGGCGGACACCTTCCGCGATTACCAGCGCTTCCAACGCGAAAACCGCTGGGTTGGCGCGGCGGCCAGCATTCTCGGCACGGACGTCAAGTTCGATTACAATTCGCAGATCGCACCGACCGGTGAACGCGCCATCGACCGCTCGTTCCGATTCGGCACGCCGAAGTCGGACAAGTCTCCGCTGAGCCTCGCTGTATTCTATAAGGTGCGCACGATGCCCAGCCAAAAGTCGTTCGCCATCCGCGATTACAACTTGAGTTGGAAGCCGACGAAGGGCGTCTCGCTGACGCACCAACTGCAAACGAACCCCGAAGTCGCGCGCGGCGACATGTTGCTCGGTAGCCTTCCGCAAGCGGCGCGAAGCTCCAAGTGGCGCCTCGACTTTAATGGGAGTGCGGCCACAAAACTCGGCCTCGCATGGGACGAATTCCGCGACGATACGAGCAAGAATCTCAGTCGCGTCGCCGGCCTGAACATGACTCTGTTCAGCAACAATCCTTCGCCGTTGAACCTGTACTACGGGTTCGAGCACAACGAAAAGGGCAACCACAAGCGCACGGCGCACCGCTATCATCTGCGGTTCGACCAGCGTCCTGGGCCGAACCAATCGCTCAGCCTGTTCCTGGGCAACGTCAGCTGGCAAAACAGCCGTGACGCGCAGTTTAAGGTACAGAACTGGAGCGCGCGCGGCGAGTTCTCCGTTCGGTTCTGATACCAGGTTTTCGCGGATTCCCCTCCGCCAAAACCGATCTTGGGGTACTTAAAGAGCGTCTAATGAACGTGCTCAAGCGATCATCAATTGCCTTTTTGGCGCTGGCTAGTGCCCTGGCCACGGCGCAAAACCGCCAAACGGTTCCCATCGACCTCGGTCGAGTGCAGACAATTCAGCCCGATTACGTGGCGATGATTGACGCCAAGGGCAACCGCGTGACACCATGGCAAGCTGTGTCTCCGGGTATCGGCGTCGAAGTTCCGGCGTGGCTCATGGCGTTCGATTCAATGAGCACGAACACGACGAGCTTCAATTCGTACAGCAGTTTCTATGGCGCGCACACCACGCCGCGCCACTTTGGGCTCGCGAAGAAGACCTTCATGGCCGCCAACGACATGAATGTGCGCACGAGCACGATCGGCGGCATCGCCAAGCGAGTGCGCTGCGGCATGGTGTGGCAGCCGTCGGGTGGGCCGCAAAACCTGGTGATCAAGTTCTACACCAGCAAGACGTGTGACATTGATCCGGCCGCCGAAGGGCCGGCGATAGGCACTAAGTACAGCGGCATCATCATCAAAAAGCTGGCGCAAGCGCCGAGCGCGCAGCTCGTGGTGGATGCCGACCTAGGCAACTTGGCGGGCGGCGTTCCGATTCCGCGAGTGCAAGGCGGCGGCGTCATCACCGAGTTCGGGACGACCGATGCCAATGGTGACTTCGCCGAGATCCCGCTCGGAACGTGGGCCGCGCAACCCTTGCTCAGCAACATGAACTCGCCGAGCGAACCCTACTTCCCGGGCTCAAATCCGAGTTCAAGCGGCGAATACGATTGGGAAGACGACACCCAGAATTCGCCTTCGATTCCGCAACCCAACTACTTTTTTGAGGACTACACCAACACGACGGCGAACGGCTTCTTCCCGTATGCGGAGCAGTATTCCAACAACACCGGCTCGGTGGCGGCGGGCGGCATTCTGCAGCCGAGCACCGCGCTGTTTGTTGATACGAACATGCGCACGATTAGCGGCACTCTCACTTTCAGCAACTACGTGAGCTTTGGCCCGCTTCCGGTGACCGCCGTGGTTAGCGTGTACGAGCAGTCCACCGGTGCGCTCCTGCAGGCCATGGAGGTTCCGCTCAGCCCGACCAAGGGCTACCTGGTGCCCGACCCGAAGCCCAACACCGGCGGCACCTACAAGGTGACGGTAAAGGTGACGCACTGGCTCGCGAAGGCGACCAGCAACGTGGTGACCACGGGCGGCAATACGGTCGTGAACGTGACCCTGCCGGTGAACGGCGACATCACCAACGACAACATTATTGACATCGCGGACTACACGCAGCTCGCCACCGCGTTCGACAAATCCGCCAGCGACTTTGATTGGCTGATCGCCAACGAGGAGGGCTACCGCCCGTTCGACAGCGATATCAACGGCGACAGCATCATCGACGTGGCTGACTACTCAATTCTCGCCAGCGGCTTCGACGGGGTGGGCGACTAGCAACTGGGCGGTAATCACCGCCGCCAGCAGTAGCGCCGCGAGCAGCATGAAGCCGGTGAGGAACTGGCCCGGCTGGCTCGCGGCGACCGCTTCGACCAGCTTAGGGCCGACGATTCCGCCCACGCATCCGCCGGTGATGACAAAGCTCATCACGCGGCTATTGTTCGGGCGCACGTGGCCGAGCCAATCGAGGCCGACGGGGAAGAAAGGCCCGAGTGCAAATCCGGCAAGAACCACTCCCCAAGGCAAAAGCCCCGGAAGGTAGCAGAGCAGCATGGCCGCGACCGCGGCCATGGCGATGACGGTGAGGCTTTTGCGTGCGGGAAGTCGGTCGGCAACCGCGGCGTAGGCAAAGCGCGAGATGACCAGTCCTCCCCAAAATCCTGCCGACCACAACGCGGCTTGCTCGGTCGTAAATCCTTTGGCTTCGAGGAGCTTAGCAAACCCCGCGCCGACACCGACCTCGACCATGACGTAACAAAAGTACATGGCCACAAACGCGGGGACCACGGCTCCGCCCGAAACTTTGCCACTCGATTCCTCGGTATGGGGCAACGTCGTCGGCCCGACGAGAAAATGGCTGACCAGGGCAAAGGAGGCCAGAGCGGCAAGCCCGGCGAGCACGACCGGGTAGCGACCGATCTGCGCTAAGGCAAACGGCGCGAGCACCGAGCCGATGGCAAACATGCCGTTTAACAGGTTGAGCATCAGGCCGCGCCGGGCCGCAAACTTGAAGGAGAACAATGCGTTCTCGCCGAGGTCAATCAGCCCGAAGCTCAGCCCCAAACAAAATGCCGCGACCAGCACCATGCCCCACGCCGGAGCAAACCCCAGCGCCAAGCTGGCCAAGCTAAACAGTAAGCACCCGAGCACCATCAGCGGAGTGGCCGGGATGCGGCGCATGAGCGCGGGCAACACAAGCAACCCCAGCACGGCACCCACGAAGTGCAACTGCACCATCAGGGCGGTGTCGCCGAGCTCCACTCCAAAGCGCTTTTCGAGCGGAGTGCGCATCGGACCGTACATTCCCGCGATGCCGCCGATCGCAAGGAACGAGCTGTATCCGGCCAGCGCCAACCAACGGGGACCTTGCGGCCGAGAAAAGAGATCGCTCAAGAGCCCTTATTGTACGCCCCTGAAACAAAGATAGCCCACCCCGAGGGGCGGGCTAACAAGTTGAACGTCTGCTTAGCGTCCGCTGCGATAGGCCGACCAAGCGCTATCCATGCGGTTCGATTGGCCGGTCGTGAACTTGTACATACACGAATCATCCGTGTAGTCCATAAAGTTCTCAATCGGGTCGTTGCCAGGATAGTTTGCCCCGCTACACGTGTTGCGTCCGGAAGGACAGCCGTACGCGGCCGATCGCTCGGCGTTGGTATCGGTCACGTAGTCGCCGCCGGTTTGGCTGCAACCGCCTTGGAAGGTGTGATACAAGCCCATCCAGTGGCCGACTTCGTGCGTGCCGGTGTCGCCCAAGTTATAGGGTGCCGCGCTGCCGCCGGGCATGGATTGGTTGAGAATCACAACCCCATCCATCTTCGGGTTACCGGCGTACTCCCACGGGAAGGTTGCCCAGCCCAAGAGGCCGCCGCCAATGTTGGCCACGTAAATGTTCAGGTCGTCCGCTGTGCCTCGTCGCAGAGCGTTCTTGGCGTTCCTTTCGGCGGTCGAGCCGTAGGCCATGGTGTACCAACTCGCGTTGTTGGTGCGGTCAACGCCACCGTTGACAAAAGTGAAGCGCGTGTTGACACCGCCGGTGGATCCGCCGTAGGCGTTGTTCAGCACGTTCATCTGGTTGTTGATCCAGGTAGTGGAAACGTTGCCGGCCGAGCCGTTGTAGATCACGTGCCAGTAAACAGTAATGGTTCCGCCGACGGCTCGCGACGAAAGCGATGCCTTGAGGTCGGTTTCGACCGCGCTCTTGACTCGCTCGGACGGATCCGGCGTAGCGCAGCGAATGTTCTTGGCTTCCAAGACTTCAATTTCTGCAAGATTCTCGCGGGTATCGGTGGTGGAAGCGCCTTGGCCGCCACAACTGATAAGTGCGATGCCGCCTCCCAAAGCGGCGAGTGATAACCCAAAAGTTTGAATCAACTTCATGTTTAACCCTGAGGGCACCGTTGCCCTTGAGGCATTGTAAAACAATTCTTATGAAAATCGGGGCAACTCCCTTATTTTTTTACTAGGCCCGGCAAAATTATCTGGCCGCCCGAACGTTCAACACTCGGGTAAATCTAACCTATGATCCTCGCCGCTCTATGTCTTTCGCTCGCGCCCGGTCAAGCGGCGGAGTGGACGTGCCCCATTCCGGGCCAGTCTCCTGTCATCCGCATGCGGACGCTGCCTGCGCTCGGCAAGGATCGGCCGATTGCGATGAGCGTCACCGAGATTCCGCACGAAGTGCTGGACATTTGGGCCTTGCGCCTCGATGAGGAGCAACTCGGCGAAGAGGCAAAGGTCATCAGTCGGCCGAGCAAGCCGTATGCGGTTATCTTCACGGGGTTTGGCCACGACGGATTCCCGGCGAACTGCATCAGCTTTCACGGCGCGCTCAAGTTTTGCGACTGGCTGAGCAAGCGCACAAAGCGTAAGTTCCGCCTGCCCACCCAAACCGAATGGATTTTCGCGTGCAAGGCCAACGAGAAGCCGCCCAAGAACATGGACGACGTGGCCTGGCACTGGGACAATGCCGAGGACGCCACGCACCCGATCGGCAAGAAGAAGCCGAATGGGTTTGGCCTGTTCGATATGTACGGAAATGTGGGCGAGTGGGCAACCAAAGCCGATGGTTCGCCCGTCCTGATGGGTGGTTCGTGGCGAACAAAGCCGAAGGCCCTGCGCGCGGATTATGCCGAAGAGTATTCTCCCGATTGGAACATGGCCGATCCGCAAAACCCAAAGTCCAAGTGGTGGCTCGCGAACGGACAATTTGTGGGTCTGCGGCTAGTTTGTGAACTGGAGGAATAGTAAACCAATGTCATTGAGTCGAAGAGAATTTGTCGCGGCTACTGCCGTAACCGGGGCCATGTTGGCCACTGAGGGTGTTTTCGCGGGCGAAGTTCGCTCCGCCGCTAAGATCAAGGTCGGCCTCATTGGCTGCGGCGGACGGGGCAGCGGCGCGGCTCGCGACTGTATGGCCGCGGACAAGGATTTTGAACTCTACGCCGTGGGTGACCTGTTTGAGGATCGCCTGAACCAAGGCATGGGCTGGATGGGCGACATTCCCGCCGCGCAGATGAACGTCGGCAACCGAAAGTTCACCGGCTTTGATGCCTACAAGCAAGTCATTGATAGCGGCGTGGACGTGATTATTCTCACGACGCCTCCGGGCTTCCGCCCGCGCCACTTCAGCGCCGCTATTGAGGCCGGTAAGCATGTGTTCATGGAAAAGCCGGTCGCCGTGGACCCCACCGGGATTCGCATGGTGATGGCCGCCGCCGAAATGGCGAAGAAGAAGAATCTGACTGTCGTCGCCGGCACTCAGCGCCGCCACGACGTAGCTTACAACCAGTGCATCAGCCGCATCAAGAAGGGCGAAATCGGCGAGGTTGTCGCGATGAACTGCTACTGGAACCAGGGCGGTCTGTGGAAGGTGGATCGGGCGGCCAACATGTCCGACACCGAATGGATGATCCGCAATTGGCTGTATTTCACCATGCTCAGTGGCGACCATATCGCCGAGCAGCACATCCACAACATCGACGTGTGCAACTGGGTCATGGGCGAACACCCGGTGAGCGCGATGTCGCTCGCCGGTCGCCAGGTTCGTACCGGTGGCGACTACGGCCACGTGTTCGACCACTTCGCCACCGAGTTTGTCTATGCCAACGGCGTGAAGATGATCTCCATGTGCCGCCAAATTGATGGCTGCGATGGCCGCGTGAGCGAGCACATCGTCGGCTCGAAGGGCATCAGCAACGCCAACACCAGCATCAAGGCGGGCAAGAAGGCGTGGCGCTTCGAGGGCGATCGCCCCAACCCCTATGTGCTGGAGCACGTGCGACTGGCGAAGTCCATCAAGGCGGACGAGGGCTTTAACGAGGGCAAGCAGGTTGCCGAGAGTACGCTCACCGCGATCATGGGCCGCATGGCGGGCTATTCGGGCAAGCTGATTACGTGGGACGACGCGATGAAGTCGGACCTCAAGCTCATGCCCGACGACATGGGCTTTGGCAGCATGCCGATGCCCGCGGTCGCGATTCCGGGCCGCTAACGACTCTCAGGGAACGGTAAGGCAACGGCGCGAGCCTTTGCCTTACCGACCCACAACTGCTTGCCCATTGCTTCGGTGCGCAGTAAACCCGTAGCGATTGGGCCGAGGCGCGGACTCACCGCGACCTGCTGAGTGGACCCGCACACTTGGCCGTCCGGGTCGGTGATGTCCGCCAAATTTTCAATGGGATCCTCCAGCAGAAGCCCTACTCGCGAGCGGTTGACGTGGCCACGCGAGTAGATGCGCATGAGGATTTCCTGGCCGGTGTAACACCCTTTTTCGTAGTGCACGGTTTGGCCGACAAACCATTCGCCGAGTTCGGCGACGAGCGTTTTCTCGGTCGTGTCGATGCCCATGACGGGCCAACCCGATTCCATGCGCAGGAGGTCTTGCGCCAAGGGGGTGAGGGAAGTATGATGCTCCCCTTCGATGGGGAGCGCGAAGTCAAATCCGCCCAGTCCAAATCGATCGTGCCACCAGCCATCGGCGGGCAGGTCACTCGCCAGCGGACCTTGCGCCGACCAGACCCTCACGTTTGGCATCGCGAGTTCGACATCCTCCAGAATCACGAACCTCTGGACGCGCTCCTGGAGGGCGTAGGCGCTGGTGACGTCGGCGATCACGGTTGTGTCGCGCTCGCCCCAGTAGAGGCGTCCGTAGCCCTGAATCTGGCCGGTTGCGCTGGCGATCGCAAAAGCGGTGGAGTCGCCGGGACGCGCGGGAAGGAGGTTTTGCGTCAGCTGGCCTTGCAGCCAATCAAGGTGATCGTCCCCCGAAAAAACAAGCAGGCGGTCATTCGTGCGAAAGACCACCTGCTCGGTTCGAGCTTGATTGTAACTGGCGACGTCGTCTGCTTGCAGGTTGAGAATCACGACTTTGAGGGTCGAATTTCATCCTGATCCGCTTCGCGGCTGTCGTCGTTCATCGCGCGATCCAGGTCACGCTTGCCTTCGTCGAGGCCCTTTTTCAGTTCGCCTACGCCCTTGCCGACGCCGCGCATCAGTTCGGGAATTTTGCGTCCGCCAAAGAAGATCAGCACGAGTACGACAATGATCAGCAGTTCTTGAGTGCCGAAGCCAAGGGCGAGGAAGGAGGACATATTCATCAAGTTACCTCTTTCCTACGTCACTTACCCTTCTCGGCGGCTGCCTTTTCGGCTTGCTTCGCCTTTTCCTCTTCAATTCGCACCTTGATGTTGCCTTCGCTGAACTCACGATTGCGAAGATAGGAGTCGCCTTCACCCTTGATCCAGAACCAACCTCGCACGCTGCCCATGAGTTTTGGGGCCGAGGCGTCATCAAGCTTGTCCGGGGCGGGTTTCGAGACACTCACACCGCCATCCATTGATTCGAAAATCCACTTGGTTTCGGCGTTCTTGCGTACCTCCGCGAGCGGAAGGCCGGCAATCTTGGAGTTATAAACAAAGGTGGTGCGCTTGGCGTCGTCGTCCGTTGCGCAACCAAAGGGCTTCGCGGGGTCCTTCATCATGTCGAGGTCCAGCAGGTCCTTAATGAAGTCATTTGCATTGTCCATTTCGGCCGTGACCTTTTTCACGTGCTTTTGGTAGTAGGGGAAAATCTCTTTTTGCCAATCGGCCATGGGCGGCAATTTGCCGTTGTGATCTTTGGAGTAATCCACCATTGCGTCTCGTGCAGACGACAGGCTAAAGCTACAGCCAGCCACGCTCATGCCCTTCTTGGCGACGTTGAGAAGAAGGCGGCTACCGAAGAAAAGGATCAGCACGCAAGGCACACACACGAACACGAAAACAAGGAGCAGGATGCGCGGCAGGTTGTTTTGCTTCTTCGGCGGCTGATACTGCGGAGCTTGTTCAAAGGTGGGTGGCACGTTCATGGGTTCATTTTACTCGGGTCATGCCAACATAACTTCATATGATCTCGAAGCCGCGACCGCCCAGCGTCGATAGGTTGTTACGATTGGAGGGCCTGGAATGTTTCAGCTTTGCCGTTCGGCGTCAGGCGGCCCGCACGGTGCAGGCGGCCTTGCGCCGCCAAACCGGCGACCCGGCGGAGCTGATGCGCGCCGAATGCGCCAAGCTGATGGGCTCGGGCGTGGCGACGGTGATCAACGCGACCGGCGTGGTGTTGCACACCGGGCTGGGGCGAGCGCGAGTCTCCGAAGAGGCCGCCGCCGCGATGGCCCGGGTAGCCGCCGAGCATGCCGCCGTGGAGTTTGATCTGGCTACTGGCGAGCGCGGTGATCGCCAGTCGCTCGTGCGTGACCAGCTTTGCCAGCTAACCGGCGCCGAGGATGCGCTCGTGGTGAACAACTGCGCGGGGGCGACTTTGCTCACCCTCGCCGCGCTTGCCGTGGGGCGGGAGGTCATCCTCTCGCGCGGGCAGATGGTCGAGATCGGCGGCGAGTTCCGCATGCCCGACGTGATCCGCGCCAGCGGTTGCCAGTTGGTCGAAGTGGGGTGCACCAATCGCACGCACCTGCGCGACTACCAGCAAGCGCTCAGCGAGAGCACCGGCGCGATCTTGCGGTGCCACCCCAGCAACTATTGGATCGGCGGATTTACATCCGAGGTGCCGCTCAGCGAAATGGCGAGTCTCGGCGTGCCCGTAATTGACGACATGGGCTCGGGCAACGTGGTGGATACGCAGCGGCACGGATTGCCCGCTGAACGCACGATGCGCCACAGTTTGGAGCAAGGCGCGGCCCTGGTTTTGGCCAGCGGCGACAAGCTTCTGGGCGGCCCACAGGCGGGCATCATCGCCGGACGCGCGGATCTCATCGCCACGATTCGTCGGCACCCGCTGGCGCGGGCTCTGCGGATTGACAAGGTTGCGCTGGCCGGCTTGCGGGTAACGCTTGACCAGCATCTGCGCGGGGAACTCGCGGTGATTCCGACTTGGGCGGCGATTCTCGCTTCGCCCCAAGACATCAAGCGTCGCTGCCAAGCGGTCGCGCGTGGCCTCCCGCAGGTCGAGGTGATGGCCACTGAATCCGAGATCGGCGGCGGATCATTCCCCGGCATGAAGTTGCCTTCGTTCGCCGTCGTCGCGCCGGGTGAACTGCTGCCGCCGCTCAGGATGTGGAGAACTTCGGTGATCGGGCGGATGGAGCGGGGTAAGGTACTTTTGGACCTGCGAACTTGTACCGATGCCGAGGCAAAGGTCGTGCGGCAGGCCCTAGGGGAACTCCTGGCAAAGCAATGAACGACAGTTTGGTCCGACGGCAACGAAATCAAGTGATCCGCGACTTGCTCGCCGAACTCGATTTGCACGGGCCGGGCGAGGGCCCGCACGCTTACCGCGTTGCCGTTTATGCGGTGACCACCGGCCAGCGATTGGGGCTGGATGACGCCGAACTTTTGAACCTGCGCTACGCCGCGGAACTCCACGACGTCGGCAAGATCAAGATCGACCGCGAACTCCTCGGCAAACTTGGCGAACTCTCCGACGCCGACTTCGATGTGTTGCGCTCGCACGCGCGGCGCGCCGAAGAACTATTGTTGGAGCACGAGTGGCTCAAACCCGCGATCGTACTGATTCGACACCACCACGAGCGTTTCGATGGTGAGGGCTATCCCGCCGGGTTGGCCGGAGAAATGATCCCAATGGGCGCGCGCATCATCGCCGTGGCCGAGGCGTACGACACGATTGCGGCGGGCTCGGCTTACCGATGCGGGCTTGATGAGGACAAGGCGATTGAGGAAGTGCGCAAGGGCGCGGGCACGCAATTCGACCCGCGCGTGGTGCAGGCGTTCCTTGAAATTGCGCCGCTCATTCAGCCGATCTCGCTCTAGGCACCAGCCATTCGCAAAACTTCCTTCCAGTGATGCTCCTCGACGGGCATGATGCTGAGGCGCTGACCTTTGCGCACCACGAGCATGCCTTCGAGGGAGGGGTTGTCCTTCATCTCCTGCAAAGTCACGCAGCGGTCAAACTTGCGGATGAACTTCACGTCGATCGCCGTCCAACGCGGCTTCTCGGGCGTGGCTTTGGGGTCGTAGTAATCGCTCTTCGGGTCGAATTGGGTGGGGTCGGGATAGCCTTCGCTCACCACCTCCATGATGCCGATGACACCGATGGGAGCGATGTTGCTGTGGTAGAAAAACCCAAGATCGCCGGGCTTCATCTGATCCTTCAAAAAGCCGCGCACGGTCCAGTTGCGGCAACCCTCCCACATGTTGGTGCCGTCGCGGGCGAGGTCATCAATGCCGTAGGTGTCGGGTTCGCTTTTGAGCAGCCAGTAGGCCATGCGACCAGTCTAACGCAAAACGGCCCCGATCGTCGTGATCGGGGCCGTTGAGGGGCTGAGATTACTCGCCCGATTCGTCGCTCGATTCGCCAACGGCGAGTCGAACAAAGCTCTTGATTTCCAGCGCGCCACCCGATTCGTCCTTGACGTATTGGGCCACGGTTCGCTTGCTATCGATGAAGTAAGGTTGCTCCAACAGCACGGCCTCTTGGAAGAACTCCTTGTTGATGCGGCCCTTGGCGATGTTTTCGGCAATGTTTTCCGGCTTGCCTTCTTCAATCGCGCGTCGCTTTTGCAGTTCGTATTCCTTGTCGATCACTTCGGCCGGGATTTCTTCCTTGGTCAGGAAGCTCGGTCGGAGCGAAACCACTTGCATGCCGATGTTCTTGGCGATTTCAGCGGCCTTGTCGTGCTTGCCCGCAAAGACGACGAGCGCCGAGGACTTGCGGTCGTGGTGGGTGTATCCGCCCACGAATTCGCCTTCGACTTGAATCGCCTTCTTGAGCTGGATGTTTTCGCGCATCAGGGCAACGCCTTCTTCCACCAGCTTGGCCACCGAGGTGCCGTCAATCGTGGCCGCCATCGGATCGCTGCCGAGGTCGGCGGTGAGCAGACCGTTGACCAGCTTGCTCGAAAGCTCCTTGAAGTTATCGTTGTTCGCGACGAAGTCGGTTTCTGATTCCAGAATCAGGCCCGCGGCCTTGCTCGAATCGCCTGAGAGCGCGATGAGGGCAGCGCCTTCGCTGGTGCTGCGACCGGCGCGCTTGGCGGCGGCGGCTTGACCCTTTTCGCGGAGAATGTTTTGCGCTGCTTCGAAGTCGCCGTTGGCTTCCTCAAGGGCCGCCTTACATTCGCCCATCGGGGCTCCGGTGAGATCGCGGAGCTTCTTTACATCCTGCGCACTAATTGCCATAAGTCTTTTCGTGTTCTCCATAACAGCGGCCACGCGAAAACCCGCGCAACAACTGGGAATGGCGAAAGTATACCCTTAGGCGAGGTCCATCGGCCTTCCAGCTTCACCCGCAGGCGGCAGAAAGACCTCCAGAAAGAGGTCGGCAAAATGCTCGCGGAGCCGGTCGGCGAGAATCACCATGGCCGGATGCTCGGTCCAAAAGTGGCCGCACTCGGCGATGATCATGCCGGACTCGCTGGCCTCAAGCGCCACGTGTTGCTTGACCTCACCAGTGATATAGAGCTCGGCGCCCATCAACTTCGCGTTGCCCCAATCACCATCCGCGGCGCCGCCCACCACCGCGACGCGCGTGATCGGGCGGTCAATGCCATAGGCGCGAATGGTGGGGAAGAGGTGCGCGTGAGCGCGCAGAAGATCGCTGGCGAGGCGCGGCTGGGCGAGATCGCCCACGCGGCCCATCGGCATCTCGACGCGGTCGGCGAGCACGACAAACTCGTAGGCAGGCTCCTCGTAGGGATGCTCGCGAAGCAACGCGCGTTCCACGGCGCGCTGTCGAGCGGGAGCCACGATCATTTCGATGCGCGTTTCGCCGACGGTCTCAATTCGGTTTGGCTCGCCGACCGCCGGGTTGCTGTGCTCGTTGCCGCGAAACGTGCCGCGACCCTCGACGGAAAAAGCGCAACGATCGTAATTGCCGATGTGTCCCGCGCCGGCGGCGGCGAGCGCGTCAATGAGATGATCCGCCTTGGCGGTCGGGACCATCGTGACGACTTTGAGTTGGCGTTGCGATTCGCCATAGCCAAAAGCCCGGCGATTCTGCAACCCGAGCGCGTCGGCTAAGGCGTCGTTCACGCCGCCGGGGGCGGCGTCCCAATTCGTGTGGCAGGCGATGATCGTGATGTCGTGCCGAATCGCCTCGCGCACGCGGCGCTGTTGATAGTCGCCGGTGGTCACGCGCCGCATGGGGTCGAAGATGACGGGATGGTGCGCCACGATGACGTTGCAGCCGTGGTCGCGCGCAGCCTGAATGCTCGCCATGCTCAGATCGAGCGTGGTCAGGACGCCCTTGACCTCGGTCTGCGGATCGCCCACGAGCAGCCCCACGTTGTCGAAGCTCGAAATCGCAAAGCGCATCGGCGCAATTTGCTCCAGTGCCTCAAGCAGATGCTGGACCGTGATCATACGCCAACCCGCGTGCCTGGCTTGGAAATCGGAATTGCTGCGAGACTCGCCGGAACATTCTCGGGCGCGTATGATTGTGCCTGCACGGTGTACGCCGCGAACGCCGGCACGCCAAAGTTGGGCGGCGTTTCGGCCCGATCAATGAGTACGGCCACGCCGATGGGGTCCGCGCCGAATTCGCGAATCACGTCGAGAACTTCGAACACGCTGCGACCGGTGGTAAGCACGTCGTCCACTACCAGCACCTTTGCGCCGGCCGGTAGAGTCTTGCCGCGGCGGAGAGTCTTGCGGCCATCTTCGCTCTCGACGTACACCGCGTCGCAACCGAGTTGGCGCGCGACTTCAAAGGCGATGATGATGCCGCCGGTCGTCGGCCCGGCCACGAAGTCAATGCGCTCGTGACGATGCGCCTCGGCGATTTCGGTGCACAAGGCGCTGAGGACCTTGGGCTGTTCCAAGACCCGGAACTTCTCAAAATAGGTGTCGGAGTGGCGTCCCGAGGTGAGCAGGAAGTGCCCCCGAAGGATCGCGCCGCTTTCTTCGAGAAGCTTGCCCAAGTCCATGGGTCAGCCAACAATGGAGTAGGGGGTCATGTCGCGGACGATCTCATTGTGCTCGTTGAGCAGCACCATTTTGGGCGTGATCGGTTCGTCGCTCAGATCGAACGCAGCAATGATAATGCGGTCGCCCGCCTTGAAAAAGTGAGCCGCCCCGCCGTTGAGGCCGATGACGTTGCGCGGACCGCCAAAGATGTAGGTTTCGATCCGAGCGGTGTGATCCACGGCCCAGACCTTGACGAGTTCGCCATCTTGCAGGCCGATCTTGGCCATGAGCTCGTGGTCCACCTCAATGCTGCCCACGTAATCGGGGTTGGCATAGGTGACGTGACCGTGGTGAATTTTTGCCTTAAGCAACTGGGATAGTCGCATTGTTCTGTGTGTCTTCCGACCCTCTGTCCGACGCGACGGGCGCATCGGGCGTTCCGGCTCCGGCGGGAACATGGGACTTTCTGCGGTACCACGCAGCCCAAAATCCGCCGATCGTCATGATACCCGCGCCCACCCAAACCAGAATCGGCAACGGCTTAAAGTAAATCTCGGCGGGATACACCGGATCTGTATAGAACAGCTCCAAGGTCACGCTTTGGTCGGAGGCTTCCATCCGGCGCATCGCGATTTTGTACGGCCCGGCGTCGGCGAGAATGAAGTTCGGCCCTTCGCCGGTGACCTGCATGCCAGGACTCACGCGCAGCACCTTGCCCTCGGGGTTCTTCACCAAGAGGTCTGCGAAGAACTTGGTGCCGGTCTGCCCGGCCTCGCCGTCACGCCGAAACTTCTCGTAGTGAACCTCGTAGCCCGACTCCTCGACGACCATCGTTTGGCCCTTCTTGAGGTCCACGGGGTCGCCGACTTCAAAGACCATCTTGCCGAGGTTGACGTACACATCGTAGAGCCCACGGAACTCGATCGCCGGTCGGACAACCGACTGATCTTCGGTTTGATCGCCCTTCGCGGGCACGTAGTAGAGGGTCGGCGTGGCCTTGGTCACGCGGCCCTTGGCATCGGTGAGTTCCAGCTTAATCTTGTTTTCGCGGGTGTAAAAGTCGGCCGTGCGTCCGGCCATTCGAATCGAGTAGCCGAGCGCTTGGGTGGGTTTGTCGCCTTGCAGCGTGAACTGCTCCTTGACCTGCAACCCTCGGCTCACGACCAAGCCAAGCATGGCAGTGATTACGCCCACGTGGGAGATGAAGCTGCCGATTCCAGCCGGGGACCGGCGCACCGATTGGGCAATGCGAGCAATGTTCGCGCAGATGCCGAACAAGCAAAGCCACGCGAGGAAAAACACCCAGTACAGCGTCGGCACGCCGAGCTTGCCGAGCCCGGTGGTGAGTGCGCCAGCGGGGACGCGGAACTCAGCGGGCAGAGTTTTGAGCCAGTAGATCAGTAACGACACCACGACCAGCGAGGCGGTGAGCGGGTAGGTCACGCGGTCGAACACTTCCTTCATCGAGGTTGGTCGCCATCGGAGGTAGGGCGCAATGGCCATGGCCAGAACCATCGGGATGAACATCCAGGTCGTGACCTGGTTGTAGACCTCCTCGTTGACCGTGGCCTGCTTGCCTTGGGTAATGAGCGTGATGAGCGGCACGCTCATGCCGATGGCGGCAGCGGCGCCCAAAGCAAGGAAGAGCCACGCCGCCCAGCCGTAGCTTCGCTCCAAGGTGAGACCCTTTTCGGCGGGCTCGGCGACCGGAATACTTTTGCGCCGCGCGAGGTAGAGACCGACGAACGCCAGCGCCGAAAGTACAAGCACGCCGATGAGAATCTGCAGCGCGTGGCGCTCCATTTGGGCGAAGCTGTGCACGCTGGTGTCGCCGAGGTATCCGCTTCGGGTGAGGAACGTGCCGTAGACAAAGCTCAAGAATGCGGTTCCGGCGAGCACCAGGTTCATGCCGTGCCACTTGTTTTTGGTCTGCTGCACAAACACGCCATGAAGCAGCGCGAGGCTCCATACCCACGGGACGAAGCTGGTGTTCTCCACCGGGTCCCACGCCCAGAATCCGCCCCAGCCTAGCGTTTCGTAGGCCCAAAATCCACCCATCGCGAGGCCAATGCCCAGCAGTGTGCTGCAAAGAATGATCCAGGGGCGGGCGATCTTTACCCAGTTGGTGAAGTCGCGGGTGACCAGCGCGGCCATCGCAAAACTGTACAGAACGGTGAGCGACCCGAACCCAAGAAAAATCGTGGGCGGGTGAATCTTGACCCAGTAGTTGATGAGCGACGGTGTGAGCCCGTTGCCGTCGGGCGGCATGAGCAGGTGCCCTTCGATCAGTTGAATTTTGAACGGCGATTCGAACGCGAGGATGCCAGCCAACGCCAGCAGAAACACGCTGAATGCCACCGTGAACGCCGTGCGGTAGTGCTGCGTTCGCGGCGCGACGATCAGCCCGAAAATGGCGCTGGCCACCGCCCAGAGGAGGAAACTGCCTTCTTGGCCACTCCAAATGGCGGCGATGCGATACCCAAGGTCAATGTGGTTGTCGGTGTGGGCCCACACGTAGCGGTACTGATATTGGCCGCCCACCATAAGCACGCCGAGAGCCACAAACGCCAGCAACAAACTGCTGGAGCCGACCACAAACGAGCGTTGGACGAGCTTTTCGCGGCGGAGGAACGCGCCAACGGCAACCAGAAAGAAGGCCGCAATCGCGAGGAAAATCAGCCAAGTTCCGGCCGAGCCCACCAACATGCCCCACTGGGGCGGCTTGGGCAACTGCTCCAGAAGGTGCTGGTCCACTAGTTAGCGGGTTCCTTCTTGGTCGACTCGTACTTGCTAGGGCACTTCACCAGCAGTTTGTTGGCGACAAACACTTTGTCTTGGAATCCGCCGATCGCCACAATCTTGTCGGTTTGCTGGAGGTTGCCCGGCTCGATGCCTTTGTAGCTCACAGGCATGATCGCGCCCTTCTCGTCCTTTAGCTCAAACGCCACCAGGTTATCCTTGGGCGAGCTTTTGAGAGTGCCTGGCACAAGCTTTCCGGCCACGTGGAGGTCGGTTCCGTCCATGGTGCGGGCGGCCGCGACATCAACGTAGGGACTTGCGTTCGCAATCAAAGCGGCGGTCATTAAACCGACGCCGAGAGTGACGCACAGGGTGGGAACGATCCAGCGACCTTTCACAACCCTAGTTTACGCGATCAGGGCTTTTTCCGTTCCTGTTGAAAACCTCGTCAACAATTAGTTAAATGTTCGCGTCTAACCTTTGATTCTTAGGATTCGTGGCATAAACTACAAACAGAGGACTCAATGACGAGCGATCAACCCGAACATGCTTTTGGCGTCAACCCGCCGATTTGCGATAGCAGTACTTTCTTTTATCGCGATCCGGCCACGATGAAGGGCGTCTTTGCCGGCGAAGTGGAGGACTGCTACCTTTACTCGCGGCACAGTCACCCGAGCAGCGATGCGCTTGCCGCCGGAGTCGCCGCGATGGAAGGCTCCGAATCCGCGGTGGTCACCGCCAGCGGCATGGCCGCCATCACCTGCGCAGTGTTGCAACTCGCGCAGGCGGGCGACGAAATCGTCGCGAGCCGCATGCTGTACGGCGGCACGTACGCGCTGTTCAAGAACGTGTTTCCGCGGTTCGGAATCACCGTGAAGTTTGTTGATATGCGAGACTTGGGCTCGGTGCAAGCGGCGATCAGCGACAAGACCCGAGTTGTATTCACCGAATCGGTCAGCAACCCGTTGCTCGAAGTCTGCGATATTGCCGCATTGGCGGACATGACTCACGGAGTCGGGGCGCAACTGCTGGTTGACAACACGTTTTGCCCGCTTGTCATGCGGCCGCTCGCGCTCGGCGCGGACATCGTGATTCACAGCATGACCAAGTACATCAACGGCAGCAGCGATTGCGTGGCCGGTGCCATCTGTTGCTCGGCGGAGTTTCGCGCTCGACTTATTGATGTCGGCGATGGCATGAGCATGTTGCTTGGGCCCACGCTCGATGCGATTCGCGCCGCGAGCATCCTCAAAAATCTGGGCACGCTCGACGTGCGTATGGAGCGTCACAGCCGCAATGCGGCGATGGTCAGCAACGCGCTGATGGCCGACGGCGCGAAGGTCTACTATCCGGGGCACGAGTCACACCCGCAATACGCGCTGTTTCAGCGTCAAAAGCGTCCGTGCCAAGGCGACAGCGGCATGGTCGTGGTGGACGCCGGTTCGCAAGAGCGGGCGCGCCAGTTTATGATGGGCATGGAGTCGCGAGGCGTGGGGCTCATCGCGGTCAGCCTGGGCTTCCACCGGACGCTCATTAGCAATCCGGGCGGCAGCACGAGCTCGGAGATCCCTGAGGAAGAGCGCCATGCGATGGGGCTGACGGACGGGTTGGTGCGATTGAGTGTCGGACTGGACTCGGACATCGAGCGCACGATTCGCCTCATCAGCGAGGCGTGGATTGCCTCAGCCTAGTAACATTACGAGCACGTAAATCCGCCGGGATGCGGAATGAGTGTCTCGTGGAGAAGCGATTGTCACCTCAGAATTTGGTCCTCGCCGGCTTAGCGGTATGGGGATTTGCCGTTGGCTGTGGCGGTGGAGGCGCGGCAAAAGTGCCAGGCCCCACGACCACGGGCGGCCTAACGAGTGGCTCCACTTCGGGTGGTACGACCGGCGGAACGACGGGCTCAACCACTGGCGGCACTACGGGTGGGACCACCGGCTCGACTACCGGAGGAACCACAGGTGGTACGACTGGCGGAACTACGGGCGGTACGACGGGCGGTACCACAGGGTCAACCACAGGTGGCACTACAGGTGGGACCACCGGCTCGACTACCGGAGGAACCACCGGCGGAACTACTGGTTCGACAACCGGCGGTACAACGGGTGGCACCACGGGCTCCACAACTGGCGGCACGACGGGTTCAACGACCGGCTCGACCACGGGCGGAACGACCGGTAGCACGACCGGCTCGACCACTGGCGGTACCACGGGCACGACGGGAACGACTGGCTCGACAACCGGCGGCACGACGGGTGGCGGCGGAGGTGGCGGCGGTCCGGTCGGATTGGTCACCGGCACCATCTATGTTCCCGATGGGCAGGTGTCCGGTCGCGGACCCGATGATCCCACGCCGCTGGTCGGCGCGACCGTTAACCTGGTGCGCATGAGCGACAACGTCGTGATTGAGACCACGACTACGGATAGCCTGGGGCGGTATGGCTTCAACAATCTCTTGGCGAGTTCGGATTACGCGATTCGGAGCGCGAAGACGCTCCTGGATAGCAGCGTCATTCGGGTGTGCGGAATCCTGACCACCGATAGCTCGCTGTCCACGGAAAGCCTCGATTTGGACTTTGTGACCACCGTGTGTTGGCGAGCGATCACCGACCAGATTGCGCTCGCCGACGCGAATGTGACCGGATCGCAGTTCCGCGACCTCCAAGGCATTTGCCAATCGTGGGAGGCCGATTACCTGGCGCTCGGTACGCCGGCGCCGGACCTTACCAGCACGACCGCGGTCGGTAACGCAGCCACCACCTTGCTGCAAAATTTGACCCCGGACGGCACGTACCTTGGAACGGTCACCGGGATGGGCAAGGTGGCATTACTCGCGAAGAACGGCCAGTTTACGGTGGTCGTCTTCGCCAGCGACGAAGCGGCCCGCGTCAACAGCACAGGCTCGCTGCGCGAGGAGAACCCCGTCGCCTTTGGCGAGTTCGATACGCCAGGCGCAGTGTTCGGCGAAACCCTCGACGGGCTGTGCGAAATCACCGGATTTGGTGATCAAGACAACTTCCGCGGCTACATTAAAAAGGGTTCCAGTTCGGCGAGCGTCTCGCTGAGCCGCGTGACTACGGCGGGTCGTGGACTCTTCTTCGGCGCCTTTGATGCGGACAGTGTGTTCGCGGGCGGCTACTTTGCCGTGCTCGCCGAGGCGAGCGGCACGATCAGCGTTTCGGCGTACGACAGCCTCTCGGCCACCCGCATCGTTGGCGTGGGGTCAACGAGCGGATCGGTGGTCACCTTTAACTGGCTGGACAGCTTTGGCGATCGCGGCACGGGCTCGACCGGCAGCCTGAGTGGAACGACGATCACCGGCATCTATCATTCGGCGATCGGCGATGATATGCCGTGGACGGTGAGTTCGACCTTCTTCCCATTCTAAATGGTTTGAGGAGTTGGACCTAAGATATAAGAAATTCTTAGCTTCCACTGAGAAATTGCAACGCTTGACCTGTGTCAAGCGTTGCTTTCTGTATGAGAAACCTTCCTGGTACCGATCCGATCTCGGGGAAGCCGTTCGTGGTTTCCGAGCTGACGACCACCGACGGTGAGATCACCGTACGCGGCGAATTCGCGATTCCGCGATGGAGCCGGTTGGACGACGAGAACTCGCAGTTTCTGGAAACCTTCCTCCGTTGCCGAGGCGTGATTACGCTGATCGAGCGGGAGATGGGCATTAGCTATCCGACGGTCGTCAAGCGCATTGATGCGCTGCTCGCCGCGCTCGATATCGTGCCCGTTAAGGAATCCTCGCGCCGGGCTCCGAACGCCGAAAGCGCCACCATTCTCGACTTACTGGAACAGGGACAAATTGACGCGGCCGAAGCGAAGCGCCGCATCTCAGGAGAGGAAACACACTAAGATGTCAGACGATCTACGAAGAATCATGCGCCTTGTGGAAGAAGGCAAGCTCTCGGCGGACGACGCCATGGATTTGGTGGAAGCGATTCAGGGAGGGGGCTCCGTGCCGCCGCCCGTTCCGCCCGAGGCACAAGCCTGGGATCGCGCCGAAACCACGCCGCCTCCGACTCCCGAAGAGCCGGCTAAGGAAGAGGGCGAGAAGGATCCTTTGCGCGCAGCCATGGATGCCATCGAAAAGCTGGGACGCGACATCTC
Organism: Chthonomonas sp.; assembly: GCA_016788425.1. NCBI lineage: Bacteria > Bacillati > Armatimonadota > Chthonomonadia > Chthonomonadales > Chthonomonadaceae > Chthonomonas > Chthonomonas sp. The sequence continues at coordinate 878,889 of JAEURQ010000002.1, read as the reverse complement.
CTCGTCGGTGAACTGGAAGGATGTATCTGACCAGATTCGCAGCGGTGCCAAGCGTGGCTTCGAAGCGATCCGCGATGCCGCGCGCGACATCTCGGAAGGCAAGATCAATTTGTCGTTCCTGGGAACCGTCGCCACCCGCACGCAAGAATTGCCGCTGGCCTTTGATGCCAGCAAGACCTTGCGGATTGACAACTCGGCCGGTATGGTCAAGGTCATGGGCGGCAGTCCTCTGGGAAAGGTGAGCGCGACCGCGCAGATTCAGGCCGCGACTCAAGAAGAGGCTGATAATCGGGCCGAAGGCTTCCTGCTCATGATTGAGGAGTCCGAGCAATTTGTGGATATCAAGCTGCCGCAGATTCAGGGCATGGTCGCGGACCTCACGATCCACCTGAGCCACGACGCCAACCTGGAGCTCAAAACGCGCTCGGGGAACGTGGTTGTCGAGCAGATTAACGGTAACGTGCGGGTCAATGGCGCGTCGGGCGATGTGAAGGTGACCAACACGAGCGGCGTGGTGGAGATTTCCACGGCGAGCGGCGACGTCTCGCTGGAGCGGGTTACCTCGCCCAGCATCTCAATCGAAGATAAGTCGGGCAACATCAGCGTGGTCGAATCTTCGGGGTCGCTAAATGCACGCTCGGCCAGCGGCGACGTGGTGGTCGAGGCCTTCAGCGGCCGCGTGGTCGCGATCGAAGCCGTGAGCGGCGACGTGAAGGTCGGTCTGCAGAACGCCTTTGACGGGACCATGACCCTGCGCACGGTTTCCGGCGACACGGTGCTGAACTTGGCCGACGGCAACTCGGCGAGGGTAACGCTCTCGACCTTGAGCGGGACCGTAAAATCGGACCTCGAGCTCGGCGATCGAACAGATCAAGAGAAGCGGGTCACCGGAACGCTTGGCGAAGGCGTCGGCTCCATCGACATCAGCGCGGTGGCGGGCGATATCTCGGTCAGCCAAGTGAAGGCAGCCAGCGTGGTTTAGACGGCGAAGTCCGCGGCCACAATCGTGTGGTCGCTGGGCCGCTCTTGCTCGCGCAGGCTGCGATCAATCCAGCATGCGGTGCAGAGCTCGGCCATGCCGGGGTTGGCGTAGATGTGATCAATGCGCCAACCCCGATTTGCGCCAAACGCGCGGATATCGACAAACTCCCAGAACGAGTAGTAGCCGCCCTCGGCGTTGAACTTGCGGAACATGTCGGCAAGGCCGTGCTCCAGGATTGCGTCGAGGCGCTCAAACTCTGCCGGATGGTGGCCAACTTTCCCCAGCAGGCGGCCCGAATCGTACACGTCGAGCGGTTGCCGCGCAATGTTGATGTCGCCGAGCCAAATGACTTTGTCGTAGCGCCGCAACTCGCCCTGTAAGTAGCGCGAAAACTCCTCCAGCCACTGCATTTTGTAGGTCCACTTGTCGCCGCCGACGGCGGTTCCGTTGGGGACGTAGGTATTGATGATGCGCACACCATCAATTTCCGCCGCCTGCAAGCGGGCATCGTCCACCATCGCTGGGTTGGGGAAGCCGCGCTGCGGATCGCGCATCACGCCGCGATAAAGCATGGCCACGCCGTGCCGCGCCTTTTGTCCGTAAACCAGCGACGAGTAGCCGATCTCGGCAAACTCCTCCACCGGAAACTTATCGTCTTCGCACTTGATTTCTTGTATGCACACCACGTCAGGGTCGTGCTCGGCCATCCAGTCGAGCAGGTGGTCGGTTCGCAGGCGGACAGAATTGGCGTTGAACGTGGCGATGCGCACCGGGTTACGATACCCGCAGGCTCGTGATCGCACGAGGTGGCTCAAGAATCGTGCGCTCCTGATTCAAAAGGGACTTGTTACATGGTCACGTTAAGAATCGAGCAAAAAACATACCCTTGGAGTTGGCTTGATTACTGTGTAAAGTAGAATGGTGATATGAGTCAGAAACTCTGGTCTATTGTCTTGTTGTGTAGCGCGACGATGGGGTTCGCAAAGGCGAACACGGTGATTACATTTGATGACCTTCCGGGGATGGCGAATATTCCGGGCTCTTTTGTGCCGGCACAAAATCAGCTTTCGAACCAACTCCTGGATAGTCATAAGGTGGTCTTCAATTCTGGCGCTGGTTATGTCGCGGTCGTGAATCATGTGGTGCCAACACCTTCTCTGCCCAACGTGATCGGGGGAACAAATTCAAGTGGTCAACTATCATACGCGAGCAATGTACAGATCAGATTCATGATGACGGCGAGTGTCCAGGGTATGGTCGACTACTTTAAGGTTCGAGGCGATCAAACTCCGGCCTCTGGCAATGCCTACCTTAGAGCCTATGACGTATCGGGGAACCTGCTAGGGAGTGTAACCCAGCCTGATTCGACTGCCGGTTTGACATTGGAGTTGAGTATTCCGGGAATTCACCGAGTGGAACTTACGCAAGATTCAGGGACAATTGGTTTCGATAACGTTGAGTACAGCACAGTACTTCCAGTGCCGGAACCCACGTCCATGGCTGCCGTCGTTATCGGTTGTGCAACTTGGATCAGAATGCGCAAGGGCCGCCGCTCTTAAAAATTTCTCAAGCCACCAAGGAAACTCTCTAAGTCGTGCGGCGAGCGAATCCGCACGACCGGGCGTCCGTCGGCGATGAACTTCTCGATGCGCCGCCGTTTTGCGGCGAACGACTTGAAATGCCAGGCGATGATGGAGTCGTGGCTCAGGACTTTGCTCCAAGTTTCTCGATTGCCGTTGCACACCGCTTCCTTGCTGCGAACCCGACGAACGGTCCGGCGCAAAAGGCGGCCCAAGGAGACGAACCGAGGATAATCCAGCGCGACAATGAGGGTCGCGCGGGGTAGCGGCACGTCCAGCCACTTGCCGTACGCGGTGTCAAGAATCCACTCCTCGCGGTCGCACACGGCTTGAATGCGCCGAGTTTGCTCGTCGAGCGGAACTTCGACCCAGCCCGGGTCCCAGGTGAGCGAGTCGGCTTCGGTCCACGCGACTCCGGTGACCTCAGACAAGCGCCGAGCGAGAGTCGTCTTTCCCGAACCCGTGCAACCGTAGATGAGAATGCGGCGCGGGCTATTCGCCGACGACATCAAAATTCCCGGCCAGCAAACTGTAGTCGGCAATATCGACGATCTGGTCGCGATTGAGGTCCGCCGCAACGTTCCAGTTGGCATCGGTTGGCGTGGCGTCAAACGCGGCGGCGAGCACCGAGTAGTCGCCAATGTCCACGATGTCATTATTGTCGCAATCGCCGTTCAGGTAGGTCAACGCGAGGCTCGGCGTACCGGTGCTCAGGGCCACATTCGCGGAGAGCCGGGTGAGTCCAGTCGGCAACTTGGTGCGCACATTATGCGTTCCGGCGAACGGCGTGATGACCCACCAACTACCGTCGGTGGCGGTGGTCGCGGTAAAGGTTTGGTCGTTTGCCCGTACCGATATTGCAAGGCCGGCCGAGTTGGCCGCGCCCTGGAGGGTCGCGACGCCCTGAATGAGGCCGAGTCCGGCTCCGCCGCTAAAGCCATCGTATTCCACTGCGGTTTGGGTGGCGGTCACGGGGAGGAAAGGCAGGCCGTTGACGTTGCCGCGAATGACCAGCGTGTTGGTATCCGGCCCGCTCTTGGTGTGGCTGACGTTGCGCGGCAAGCCGCTGACGGGGTCGCGGACCGGCGAGATCGAACTGAACACGGCGGTGTAGGTTCCCGTTACGCTGGTCAGCACGATGTTCACTCCGTTGACGTTGACGGTTTGACCAACCGCGCCGGGGCACGTGATCGCCCATCGCACGCGTTCGCTAGATTGCTCCGTGCCGGTGAAGAATACCGGTGTGTTGATAGCGAAGGTGGGGTAAAGGTCTTGCAGGTTCACGGTGCCGTTGATCGAGCCGGAAACCTTGGTGATTGCGACGTACCCCGTTTCCGTGCCGGTGATGGTCTCGCTTACGGTGCCCGTAATCTGGATTGTCGAACTTGTCGATCGTTGCGACCAGTCAACGCCTTGGCGGAATTTATCCACGGCGGGGCCTGCCGAAGCGAGGGCAACGCAGGCGGAGAAAGCGGCTACGGTAGTGAACTTCATGCCTATAGTGTAGCAACAGAATCGCAAAACGGAGTGAGTTTAGGGTTAAAAAGCGATACAATAGCTTCGGGATGAGGAAGCGTCGGGTCAGTCTGGTGTCGGCGTTGCTCACCGCAATTCTCGTGCCGCTCCTCGCAACCGCGCTGGTGCTGAGCATCAGCACGTTCCTAGCCAGTCGCCGCTCGGTGAGCGAGCTCAACAGTGCCCTGATGAGCCAGGCGATGCGTGGCTTGGAGGAGCGCGTCGGGCGCATGGTGGACCAAGCGACGGCCACCGCCGACAAGCTTGGCCCCGATCTGAAAAGCTTGCAGCCGGCGAATTTTGAGGCTAAGCTTGGCGAGTTCGAGAGCGAGTTGCGCGTGCGAGCCGACCTCACCTACATCAGCTTTGGCTTGGAATCCGGCGAATACGCCCACGTCTACCGCCGTCCGGATGGGCGATTGGAACGGCAGCAGTGCCTGGGCGGATTTCGCACCGACTACATTTGGAGGGGCGCGCGTGAGGAGGTCCGGCGGCAGGCGACCACCTACGATCCGCGTGAGCGACCCTACTACCAACTCGCCAAGGCCGAGCGTCGTGCGGTGTGGACGCCGGTGTACAAGTTCATCACGCCGACGGGTCAAACCGAGCTTGGCGTGACCTTCGCGGTTCCGATTCTGAATCAGTCGGGTCGCTTGGCGGGTGTGCTCTCGGTGGACTTTACGCTGAACACGCTGAGCGATTATCTGCGTTCGTTTACCTTGGCGGAGACTGGGTACGGCGCGATTTTCGACCGTCGCACGGACCTCGCGATCGTGGCCCACCCGGCGCGAAGTTTGCTCGGCACGCCGCTGGCCGCAAACCCGAAGCTCGGCGCGATTCCGATCGATATTTTGGCGGGCAACCTTGCTACCGATTTCACGTTTAGTTACGGCGGCGAGCAGTTTTCTAGCAGTGTGAGCGTTCTGAAAGGGCGCAACAGTCCGCCATGGGGCCTCTTGACGGTGGTGCCCGAAAGCGAGTTGTTGGGCAACATCCGGCGCGCCGAACGCAATGCCGCCCTCGCTGGGCTCGTCGCGATCTCGTGCAGCGCGCTGCTCGGATGGCTGATCTCGCGGCGCGTCACCAAGCCGCTGCGCGAGATTACGCAAGACACGGAGAACATTCGCAACCTGGAACTGGATTCCGACGAGCAGGTGCAAACGTCCATCACCGAAATCGCCACCCTCGCCTCGGCCGTGCACGACATGAAATCGAGCATCAAGAGCTTTGGCAAATTCGTGCCCGGCAACTACGTGCGCCAACTGATTGAGAGCGGGGAAGAAGCGCGGCTGGCCGGCGAAAAGGTGGTGCTGACGGCCTCGTTCACGGATATCGCGGGGTTCACAAGTTTGTGCGAGCACATGGCGCCCGAAGACGCGGTGATGGTGCTTTCGCTGTACCTGACGGCGCTCACCGAGTGCGTGCAAAAAACGGGTGGCACCGTGGATAAGTACATCGGCGATGAGGTGCTCGCGTTTTGGCGCGGCGAAGACCACGCGGCGCGCGCGGTGGAGGCGGCGCTCCTTTGTCAGGATGCATTTGCCGAACTTGCGACCGACATGGGGCAGAACCTGCGGATTCGGGTCGGGATCAGCACCGGCGAGGCGGTGGTCGGCACTATGGGCAGCCCGGAGCGCCTCAACTACACCGTCATCGGCGACACGATCAACCTGGGCAAGCGGCTGGAGAGTAGCTGCGATGCTCTGGGGGCGAAGATTCTGGCCAGCGAGGCGACGATGTTGGCGTGCGCCACCAGCTTCGATTGGACCTTCGTGGCCGAGATCGAGGTGAAGGGTCGTACGCAGCGGGTGCGGGTTCACCAACCGGAGCGGGTTACAGAATCTCCTCGATGAACTCCAGTAGTCCAGCCTGCATGGTGTCGGTCGTGATGTCGGGCCGATCGAGACTCGCGTAGGGGCCGGCCCATTCGTCGAAGTTCGGCATCGGACGCAGCGTGGCTCGTATTTGCCAGTACTTCAGTTCGCGTAGGTCCGCGTCTCGCGCGGCCAAGTAGGCGTCGGTGAATGCCTGCATCGCGGCGCGGCCGCCGATCCACATCATGTCGAGCTGCGAGATCGCGAGGTCGGCCACGGCCGGGCCGAGCAAGGCGTTCTCCCAGTCGATCACGGCCGAAACATGGCCATCTTGCCACAACACGTTGCCCGGCCAAAAGTCGCCGTGCCGCAGCACGCGTTGGCTGAGGTCGGGGGCCGGAAGCGCCTGCAGTGCACTCACGAGATCCGCTTCGCTCAGATCGGTCCGCCACGGTTCGGGCCGCGGCGTGTAGTTTGGCTTCATCGGCACGAGATGCTCAAAGCCGTCGGTCGGAGTGCGGTGGATCTCCGCCAATCGCCGTGCCAGGTCGCCGTAGTAGTCGTCAAACCCGGCCGGGTTCGCGGTGGCCGCGCCGTCGCAGTAGGTCAGCACTACCATCTCGCCGTCGGTCGCCACAACCCGCGGCGCATCAACCTCCTGACGCGCCAGAGCACGCAGTGTGGCCGCCTCATAAGTCACTGGATCGGGGACAAACGTGGCCAGATACGGGCTCGGGAAGCGCGCCACGAGCCGACGATCGGCGAACTCGACAAGAAAAAGGTGAGCCGACATTCCACCGAGCATTGGCTCCACGGAAATCGGCTCACCAAGACCCTCGGCCCGCGCCCAAGCGCGGACGTGGTCGGCGTGATTAGTTGATTTGGACGAGTTCAAAGACTTCGATCACGTCGCCTTCTTCAAAGGCTTCCCAACCGTCGAAGGTGATCCCGCAATCCTGACCGGCGTTCATTTCGCGCACGTCTTGCTTGACGTTCTTGAGCGTGCCGACCTTGCCTGTCCACACCACTTCCTTGTTGCGCTTGACGCGCACATCGGCGCCCCGCTGAATCTTGCCATCGGTGACGTGCGAACCGGCGATCTTGCCGGCACGGCTGAGGTCGAACACGATGCGAATCTCGACCGTGCCCATGTATTCCTCTTCAAACTTGGGAGCGAGCATGCCCTTGACGGCGGCTTCGATGTCCTCGATCAGCTCATAAATGATGCTGTAGGTGCGGATTTCGACCTTGCTTCGTTCGGCTTCCTTCTTGGCGCCGGGCTCGGGCTTCACGTTGAATCCTACGAGAATGGCGTTCGCGGCCGAACCCAGGAGCACGTCGTTTTCGGTGATCGTTCCGACCGCCGAGTGGATGACCTTGACGGTGACTTCCTCGTTGGCAATCTTCTCGAGCATGCCCTTGACGGCTTCGAGCGAGCCTTGCACGTCGGCCTTCACCACGAGGTTCAGGTCCTTGATTTCGCCGGCGTTGAGCTGGGCTCGCAGGTCCTTAAGGGAAAGGCGATTGGTGGCGACGCCGAGGTCCTTTTCGCGCTTGGCGGTGCGACGGGATTCGGCTTCATTGCGGGCCGAGCGCTCGTCCTCATGGACGCGCACGCTTTCCCCGGCACCGGGAACTTCGTCCAGGCCGAGAATCTCGACCGGCATGCTGGGGCCGGCTTCCTTAACGCGCTCGCCCAGGTAGTCGGTCATCGCCTTGATCTTGCCCCACGCGTTACCAATGACGACGCAATCGCCGACTTTGAGCGTGCCTTGTTGCACGAGAATCGTGGCGACCGCGCCGCGTCCCCGATCGAGCTTGGCTTCGATGACGACGCCTTCAAAGTCGCCCTTCGGGTCGGCCTTGAGCTCCATCACGTCGGCTTGCAGGGCGATCATTTCCAGCAGGTGCGGAACGCCCTCGCCGGTGACGGCGGAAACGGGGCAGATGATGGTTTGGCCGCCGAAGCTTTCCGGGATGACCTCGTGCTCCGGCAGTTGCATGATCACGCGGTCGGGGTTGGCGTCGGGCTTGTCAATCTTGTTGACCGCGACAATCATCGGGACGTCGGCGTTCTTGACGTGGCTGATCGCCTCCTTGGTTTGCGGCATGATGCCGTCGTCGGCAGCGACCACCAAAATTGCGATGTCGGTGACCTGCGCTCCACGGGCTCGCATGGCCGTAAAGGCGGCGTGGCCGGGAGTATCGAGGAAGGTAATCGTCTTGCCTTCGCCCGCTTGAACTTGGTAGGCACCGATGTGCTGGGTGATGCCACCCGCTTCCTTGGCGGCGACATTCGCCTTGCGGATGTAGTCGAGCAGGGAAGTCTTGCCGTGGTCAACGTGGCCGAGAATCGTGACCACGGGCGGTCGAAGTTGCGAACCGCCGCTTGCTTTGGCGTCGGCCTTGGGCTTGGCCACGGGCTTGGCCTTGGCTTCGGCCCAGCGAATCTTGAATCCGAGATTGTCAACCAAGGTTTCGGCGACATCTTCCTTGAGCGAAGTGGTGAGGGTGGCCATCACCTTCATCTTCAGCATCAGCACTTTCTGAACTTCTTGCGGGCCAATGCCCAGCAGGCGAGCCACGTCGCGCGGCGTAACGCCGGGCGTCAGCGGCACTTCCTTGCTGCCCTTAAGCTGCTTCAGCTCGTCGGTGACGATGGCCATCGTGTCGTCATCGCTTTCAAACCGCTCGTTATCGTGCTCCAATCCGAGATCGGCGAGAACCCCGATCACTTGAGCCGGAACGAGTCCGTGTTTTTTGGCGAGTTCAGCGATGTCCATAGCGTTTTTCAGTTCAGTCATATCAGCTTGCTTTGCAAGGCTACCACGTCATCGGCGGTCAACCTTAGCTTCAGTCCGTGCTCCAATCCCTTGCGATTGAGGCGCTCGCGGCAGGCTTGGCAAAGGTATACGCTGCGGCCTGGTGCATGGCGAGAATTGAGAACCCATCGAGAGTCCACCCACTGAATGCGGATGAGGCACGACTGCTCTCGGCGACCCCGGCAGCAAATGCACATGCGAATGGGGGGCAAGGGGCGGGACGAACTGATACCCTAGTTTACCAGGTTGCGGCCTAGGGTCCACCGATCGGCGCGGCGTCGAACTTTGCCTGATCGAAGAGTCCGCGCAGGAACTTGTACGAATCGCGGACATCGTCCATCATCACGCCGCGCGATTCGTCGAGTTCGACGATGAGGTGCTTGGCGGCCTTGAGCTTGGCGAAGTTCTCTTTGTACGGAATCTTGCCCTTGCCCACCGCGACCATCGCGCCGGTGCCAAACCCATCCTTGATGTGCCAGAACTCGGCCTTCGCGCCGAGCTTTTTGGCGACGTCAAATGGGTTTCCGCCGGCGGCGAACACCCAGTAGGCGTCGATTTCCCAGATGAAGTCCTTGGGCATGAGGCTCTGCAAGGTCTCGTGCGGAATCTTGCCGTCCTCGTTTTTGCGCCATTCGAAATCGTGGTTATGGTAGGCGAGCTTCAGTCCGGCCTCGGCCAGCATGTCGCGCGCGCCGATGAGGTCGTCGGCGGCTTTTTGAATCTGGCTCGACGTGCGGAACAGTGCCGGGTTCATCCACGGCACCACGCACTGCTTGGTGCCCAAAATGGCCGCCGTTTCGGCGATCCCGGCGATGTCCTCTTTCTTAGGAAGACCGATGTGCATGCTGCACACGCTCGCGCCATGCGACTTCAGGAGGTCGGCAAACCATTGCGGTCCCTTGCCGAACGCGCCGGCGGTCTCGAAGCTACGGTAACCAAACTCAAACAGGCGCTCCATGGTCCCGGCAAAATCTTTGCCGAGGTCGTCGCGAACACTGTAGAGTTGGAGGCCGATGGTCTGCATGAATCTTAAGTTACCTTAGCGGTCGGTGCGATACTTGTCGATCAGCTCGTTGGCGAGCTCCGGCCCGTGCCATCCGACAATCTCGACGTCCTTTTCTTCGAGCTGCTTGTAGACCTCAAAAAAGTGGCTGATCTCGGCCAGCGTGTGCGGGTTGAGGTCGTTGATGTGCTTACGATTACGGAAGCGAGGGTCCTTGGTGGCCACGCACAAAATCTTTTCGTCCGAGCCCTTTTCGTCGGCCATTTCCAAAACGCCAATCGCATGCGCCTCGACCATGCAGCCCGGCACGGTCGGGTGGCTCAGCATAACCAGCACGTCCAGAGGGTCGCCGTCGAGGTAGTGGGTTTGCGGAATGTAGCCGTAGTCGAACGGATAAAACAGGGGCGAGAACAAGACTCGGTCCAGCTTGACGATGCCCGTCTCTTGGTCAACTTCGTACTTGTTGGTGCTGTACCGAGGAATCTCGATGATGGTGTTGAACGTATGCGGCGCGTTGGAGCCAATTTTGGCGTTGAGAATGGACATCTGAGCCTATTATGACAGGCGGCTCGGTAAAGCTCGGGTTGAATGTCCGATAATAGAACCAATGACCCCGCGTGAAGTTGTGGAGCGTGCGATTGCCGACGGTGCCTTTCCCGGCGCGGCCTGGGCTTACGGCACGCTCGACGATCTGGAGGTCGGATCGGCCGGACACTTCCGCTACGACGACGCCAGCCCCGCCGTGGATCACGAAACGATATACGACGTGGCGAGCCTGACCAAGGTGGTCGCGACCACCTCGGCCGCGATGCTGCTTTCGCAGATTGACCAGCTTGATGTGGAGCGCCCGGTGGCCGAATATCTCCCCGAGTTCGCGGGCGAAGGCCGCAACGAAATCCGCGTGCTGGATTTGCTGACGCATCGCAGCGGGCTTCCGGCTCACCGCGAATATTGGAAGCTGTACGATTCTCCGGAAGCCGCTTTCGCCGGCATCCTGCAGGAGCCGCTGGTGTACGAGCCCGGCACGCGCACCGAGTATTCCTGCGTGGGGTTCATCGTACTGGCGATGCTCCTGGAAAAGGTGATGAATGGCGGGCAGAAGGTCAAGTCGTTTAAGGAGCTTGAGGTGTTCACCGAGCTCAGCATTTTCTGCCGCCTCAACATGGGCCACACGACGTTTCGCCCGGGACCGTTTACGCGGCGCAAGATCCCGCCGACCGAAGTGCACCCGGCGGGCCATTTCCGCGAGGGCGAAATCCAGGGCACGGTTCACGACGAGAACGCCTACTTTTTGGGAGGAGTTTCGGGCAACGCCGGGTTGTTTAGCAGCGCCAGCGACGTTGCCAAGTTCGCGCAGTGCATGCTTCGCGGCGGCGACGAGATTTTTGACGAGGGCCACATTCACATGTGGACGATGCGGGAAGACGAAACCTCGACCCGCGCGATGGGTTGGGATACGAAGTCGCCGGTGGATCCAAGCTGTGGTCAGCGGTTTGGGCCGCTCTCGTATGGGCACCTCGGCTTCACAGGCTGCTCGCTGTGGATCGATCCCGAGGCCAAGCTGTTCGGCGTCTTGCTTTCGAATCGGGTGCATCCCACGCGCGACAACCTGAAAATCCAGGCGGTTCGTCCCGCGTTTTATGACGCGGTTTACGGCGTGTCACAGTAAATTTATAAGGGAACTTGCGGAATCCCCAACGATTCTGGTGTTTCTTGGCGGACACTTTGTTTGAGGAAACAACTAAATGAAACTTTGCTCAAAACTTGCATTGCTGCTCGGCCTCGGTAGCCTCGTCATCGCCGGATGCGGGGGCGGCTCATCGTCGGGTGGGGCCGCCGCGACCGCGCCGATCACGCTGTTTGCCACCGATAACTTGAGTTCGCACGACCACGTTTGGGTCACGTTGTTCAAGATCGATTTGGTCTCATCTACGGGGGCGTTGGTGACGGTCTATGACAATTCAACCGGCGAAACGATCGACCTTCGCAGCCTGCGCGATGGTACCGGTGCTCGGTATCAACTTCTCAGCAAGCTGAACGTTCCCGCTGGAACTTACACTGCGGCCAAGGTAACGGTGGCCCGCGCGGTAACCCTGTTCGCGGGCGGCAGCGCCACTGGCGACGACAAGAATTTCGCGGTCAACGCAGGTGATCCGGCGGGCAAAACGGTCATGACACTCACCTTTGCGTCGGCGAAAACCTTTGGCACCACGAGTTCCAACGTGGTTCTCGACTTCGATCTCAGTCAATGGGACGATAATCCTTCCGGGGTGGCCCCGGTAGTAATCGAAGGGAGCGGTTCGTCGCTCGACGATCCGGCGCGTCACGAAGCCGACGACTTTCATGGTCTGATCTCGGCGCTCACGGGAACGGCGCCGACGCAAAGCTTTACCATCACTCTTCGCGGGGGCGGTACGGTCACCGTCAACACTTCGGCGAGCACCACGATCTTCCGCGAGGACGCGACCGCGAGCCCGTCGCTGGCGAACGGCAATCGGGTGGAGATCCTGGGCACGTTTGACCCCACCTCCCGCACGATCTCGGCGACCTCAATCAAGGTGGAAGACGAATCTGGTGAGAACCAGCCCGAACTGTACGGTCACGTCAGCGAATTCGATGCGACCGCCGGTTCCATGCAGATGGTGATCGGCCGCGCGTCGGGCGTCGCGCCCAACCGCACCATGATCACGGTCGCCACGACCTCGACCACGATGTTCCGGGGCGGAGGCGGCGCGGTTGTGTCGCGGGATGTCTTCTTCGCGAGCTTGGTCGGAATCTCGAATCCTGAGATCGAGGTTGAGGGTGCTTACAATCGTGAAACCGGCGTGCTGACGGCCACCAAGGTGAAGCGCCATCACGAAGGCGGCGATGACGGCGGCGGCATCGGCGAGCAAGAAGCGCGTGGCACGTTCACCAACGTCAACTCGACCGCGTTCACCTTTACGTTGACGCCAAACGAATGGGAAGGTTTCAGTTGGTCCGGAGGCCGCTCCGTGACGGTGAGCCTGGGCGAAGGCGCTCACTTCGAAGACCAAATGGGCGAGTCGGTGAGCCGCGCGACGTTCTTCGGCGCCCTCACGGGAAACCTTCAAGTGAAGGTTTACGGTCGCATGGGCGAGAGTGGTTTTGTGGCTCGTCGCCTCAAGTTGATCTCGCGTAACTAAGGCGTGAACAAGCCCTGGACCGAAGCGGTCTGGGGCTTACTTTTTTTCGGCCTTCGCGGCTTCGGTCTTGGCCGCGTCGACTTTCGCCGGGACGCTCTTCAGCACCTTGAGGAGCTTGTCTGCCCCGCGTGTGAGCGCCGTCCAATTGTCGTCGGCCTTGGCATTCGGGCCGAGCAGCGTCGGGTCGGTGCCGACCACGCGATCGGGACTGGCGAGAACCTTTTGCGGGACACTGCCGGCGACAGCCGATTCAAAACGCTTGGTGGCTGGGTTGTAGACCCCGCCGAGCCAGGTCATTTGCGCCGCGGCTCCGGCGAGCGGAGTTCCGAGCCAGCGGTCTTTTTCGATGGCGACCACGCCCAACGTGCTGCTGCTCAGGCGAATCGCGTCGCCCTCGCCTTTGACCGGGGTCATCCGGGCGAGGATAAAGCCGGGCTGCATGTTCTGCGGCTCGTTGACTCCGTCGGCCTTGCCGATCGCGAGCGCGGCGGTTTTGGCCGTCTCATCCACGCTGAGTTCGAGCACGAGCGCGTCCGCGATCATCTTGGTCGCTTCGAGATTGACGCTGAGATTGGGAGTGGAAAGAGTTTGCTGCTTGGCCGCGGTTTCGCCAAGCGCAGTGGCATAGAACTCTGGCGCGAGCGTGATGGAGGCGCGAATGTAACCACGGTTCCGCGGCGCATTCCCCAGATAAATGAACTTGCGCGCGACCACCTTGCCTTCCTTTTCGGCGATCAGACCGCGCGCCCAGAAACTGATGTTGGCCGACTCGGTCAGGGTGTCGGAATCGCCGCTGCGAGCCAAGGAAACCTTTTTGAGCGTGAGCACGGCCGAGGAGGAGGTCTTCGCGGGGTCAACGGTGAGGAACACCGGCACCGGCGTGGCGGCTTCGCCCGAGGCGCGGCCAGCATCCCGTTCGCCCGCGGCATTGTTGATCGAGGTCCCGTTAAACGGGTTCGGCGAATCGCTGCCGCCACAACCCACCAGGGCAATCCCCACCAAACCGACTAATGCGCGAACTCTCATCACTATGATTATGGGACGTATGTCGAGGAAGGCGAGTTTCGATTAACGGATATTGAAGTACTTCGCTTCGGAGTGGTGAACGATAATCGCCGACGTGCTTTGCTCCGGAACGAGCATGAACTCGGGGCTGAGTTCGATGCCGATGCCGGCGGGATCGAGTAGATCCATGAGCGCAACTTGGTCTTCGAGATTCGGGCATGCAGGGTAGCCAAACGAGTAGCGCGCGCCATGGTACTTCGCGCTGAACAGCAGTTTGGTGCTCTCCGGCTCTTGGTCATCGATGCCCATTTCGCGACGAATCTGAAGGTGCCAATATTCGGCGAGCGCCTCGGCGGTTTCCACGCCCATGCCATGGACGAAAAGGTACTCCTGAAAATCGCCACCGGCAAAGAGGGAGCGCTCGTACTCACTTATGGCGTGGCCGACGGTGACGATGTGGAACCCAACCACGTCGCGAACACCACTTTCGACGGGTTGGAAAAAGTCGGCCAAGCACTGGCGCTTTTGGTCGCGTTGGCGCGGGAATCGGAATCGGTGCCGCTCGGTCTTTTCGTCTTCGGCGTAGATGATCAGGTCGTTGCCCTCGCTGTTGCAAGGGAAGTAGCCCCACGTGACCTTGGGCTCCATGCGTCGGGCAAGTTCGCGCTTGAGGCGCTCGAAGTGCGGCCCCGCCTCGCGTTCCAGATAGCTATTGAACTCGGCTTGGCTCTGGCCCTCTTCGCGGCGGAACTGCCATTGGCCACGAATCAGCGCGATGGGATTGATGTACTTGTAAATCTCAAAAATGTCGAACTTGGTCCACTTGCGCGCGCCGTAGAAGGGCAACTTGGGGGGCGCGACCGGCTGAACGTCGCTCTTGGTGCCGTCGAAGACGTAGAGGCTCTCGTCGGTATCCGGCAGGCGGTGGCTCGCCACGCGGGTGGGCGGTGCTTCCTCGGCGACGGGGGCATCGCCGCCCGCCTTGATGACTTCCATAAGACGCAGCCCCTCGAAGGCGTCTTGAGCGTAGTAGACGCTGCCATCGAACGCCGCGCGGCAATCTTGCTCGACAAACCCGCGGGTGAGCGCCGCTCCGCCCAGGATCACCGGATAGTGGGCGAGGCCACGGGCGTTCATTTCGATGAGGTTCTCGCGCATGATGACGGTGCTTTTCACGAGCAGCCCGCTCATGCCGATGGCATCCACCTTGTGGGTGACGGCGGCGTCGAGAATGCTGTTGATCGGCTGCTTGATGCCGATGTTCACCACGCGGTACCCGTTGTTACTGAGGATGATGTCCACGAGGTTTTTGCCAATGTCGTGGACGTCGCCTTGCACCGTGGCTAGCAGGATCGAGCCCTTCTCGCTGCCCTCGACTTTTTCCATGAGGGGTTCTAGCTGGGCGACGGCGGCCTTCATCACCTCCGCGCTTTGCAGCACGAATGGGAGTTGCATTTTGCCCGCGCCGAACAGTTCACCGACGGTCTTCATGCCATCCAGCAGAATCTCGTTGATGATGGCGAGAGGCGGGTAGGTTTCCAGCGCGTCCTGCAGGTGCTGGTCCAGGTTCTTTTTGATGCCCTGGATAATGTGCTTCTTGAGGCGATCTTCGGGGCCGAGTCCAGCAAAGGCATCTTCGCTGGTGTCCGAGATTTTGACATTCTCGAACTTGGCCATCAGCTCAATGAGTGGATCGTAGGTGCAGGTCAACTCTTCGCCGGGCATGAACCAACATTTTAGCTGATCGCCCCTCCCCCCTGCGAAAACCGGTCTCGGGTGCCATAATTGTTGTCGGTTGCCGATGTAGCTCAGTGGTAGAGCAGCTGTTTCGTAAACAGCAGGTCACCGGTTCAAGTCCGGTCATCGGCTCCATTTTTTTGCCTGCCGCTCGGCGGGGTTCTCATGCTTTGAAAGCGGGACGAGGGGCATCGTGCCCCCCGCCCGCGCCTCAACATGGGGCAATGCAAGGCATAGTGAACAACCGCCTCTGGGCGCAGAATCGAACAGCGCCCGCAAAAATTCTTGCAATTTTCATGCGGCCACGTTAGATTCCGCCGTTCAAACGGGTTTGTGATGAGAAGGATTTTTTCCTTCAGGAAACATTGCAGATGAGCACCCGATACATTCCCATGGCGGAGGACGAGGAACTGTGGATTGTCAAGACCGAAAGCGGCGCGCTGGCTGAGCTTTTGGATGATCCCGGCACGTGGATTGAAGATAACGCGCCCGAGGCGGAACCCTCGATGAGCGGCCACTACTTTATCGAATTCAGTACGTCCACCCCGTCGGAAGGCGGACTCGTCGTCAAGGGAATGAGCGGCACCGCCCTGGTGATTGTTACCGGGCACGATGACGCGATTCCGACGTTCGGGCCGGGTGTGGGTATGACAGCCACGAACCTCGCTACTTTCTGGGAGAACCTCGATGCCGCTCTGGCGACGCATCTTGAGTTCCCCAACATCGAATTCTTCATTCTTCGGGAGACAAACTCGGTGTTTGTTCACTTGCAAATCAATCCCGATCGCGGCTTCTTGGCCATGATGATGTCGGCGGTCGCGCAGGATCAGGTGGGCTTCCTCAACTGGCTGCAAGACACGAGCGGGGTCGTCCCGCGAGAACTCCGTGAGATCGCTAAAGATGGCGACATCACGATGCTGCCCATGTCGAGCCTGCGCATCAATCCGCGGGGGACCACGGGCGGCGGCGGCATGCGCGACGTGCGGATGTTCTTTGAAAACCTTTCGGGCGGACTCTGCCCGGACGAGTTTCCCAACCTCGTGGCTTGCGAGGGCGCGGAAGGACCGATCATCAGTTCGACTCCGGCGCTCACCGTGGCCGAACTTGACCTCATTTTCCTCAAAGCGTATTGCGTCGAAGAGGTACCTGAACCACCGAACCCCTAAATCGTGGCGATGAGCTCTGGCCAATCCAACTCGGAGGCCGCCAGAATCTCGTCCGCGACGTTGAGCCCGTGCCGATCTTCGAACCCTTGGAGGGCGGCGCGGGCTACTTTTTTGTGCGCGGTTTCGTACTCGTTGAACACTTTGCTCGCCGCGACAAAACAGCGCGTAGCCAGCGCCAAGTTGCCGTCGGCTTCGCTCAGTTGGCCAAGGTTGCGCAGCGCCCAGCCGAGACCGATGACCCGCTGTCCTTCGCTCGCCTCTCCGATGAGCGCGCGGATCAGTGCCTCCGCCGGCTGAGGTTGAGCGAGCTCGATGTAGAGCAGGGCCATGGAGTACAGCACAAACGGTCGAAGCGCCCGCTCGGTCACCGTCGGCAAGAGGTCTTGCATCTGGGACAGTTCCGCGCTCAGGTCGTCCGTTTGGTTTTGGCGCGCAAAGATGCGGCAACGGATTGACCTTAGCGTGGCTTCGTGGGAAGCATGCGGTGTTCGGCTGACCAACTCGAGGCCTTGGTTCGCAAACTCAAGAGCCGCCGGGTCGTCGTTTTGGCCGAAGGCTTGGTGCGCGAGGTCGCCGAGCGCGTCCATCGCGGTCACCCAGTCGCCTTGTTCTCGCGCCAGGCTCAAGCGTCGTGTCCAGAGGTTGGTGGCGGTTTCTTCATCGGCTTCCCGACCGGCAAGGGCGCCCTGCAGGCCAAGCATCTCAAGTTCGGCGGGTGTGTCGGCGGTCGCCATACTCGCTTCGAGTCCATGACTGGCGAACTCCCGGAAGTCGGCGAGATATCCCGCCTCAAAGAGCGGTCGCGAAAGCGATTGCGCGACGGTCTTGACAGCATCAAACTGGCGCGATACCCACGTGTGGCGGAGGGCTTCGCGGCAGTTGATGCGGTCGGCTAGCATGTTCTGCATCGCCTCAACCCAAGCGCCGGTGCGCAATGCGTCGCCAATCGAACGGGCGCGATTGACAAACACGGTGGCGTGGCCGTCGCGGGCTTGCTCAACAGCAGCGTCCAGTCGGCGGTCGCGAGCGGCCTGCCACACCTGCTCCTTCACGTCGTCGTGAATGATATACGCGTTAGCATCGCGGACTTGCAGGAACGCGAGGTCCACCAGCGGCTGGATATTGGTGTCGCTCGTGCCGCTGGCTTGCACCACCTCGCGCCCGATGGCCTCATTGAATGGCCCGGCGAGGGTGCAGAGGGACAGAAGTTTCAGGAAGTTGGGTTGGTCGAGCAGGCTGATTGAACTCATGATGATTTGCTCCTTGGAGATGGGGGCCGCGCTGGTCGCGGGCGGCAAGGTCAGGCTGGCCGAGCTCGCTCCCGCGGCGGCCAACAGCAATAGCGCCAAGGGAACCCGAGCTACGCGCGATGGCAGCCGTACCCCGGGGTTCATGCGCGCAAACAGTTCGCGGCTGGCGGCTTGAGTCAGTGAGCCTACGCGAATCTCGCGTTCGCCGATTCCGAGCTTGGCTTTCGCGGTGCACAGAAGTTGCATGCCAGGCATTGTGTTCAGCAGGGCAGCGAGGCCAGGGCTGTCCGAGGGTTTTACGTCATCAAGCAGGATGATCCCGTTATCAGCCGCGCCCACGGTCGCGAGGATGCTCGCTTGCAAGTCGCGAAAATCCAAGGCCCAGGTTGCGTCCACCCAAAACACGGGCCAGCCTTCGCGATCCAGTTGCCGGGCAACATCGCGAGCGACTCGCGATTTTCCCGCGCCGCCTTCGCCGACCAAGGTAACGACACTTGCGCCGCCACGCAGAAGGTCAACCGCCTGCGCGATCGGCTTAGCGCGGCCAAAGCAGGGCAAGTTGTCAGTCGGAATACGGCCGACGGTGCGCTGAGCCAGCATGCGCGCAAGCCACCGGCGGCGATCTTCGGGCGAACGCAACAGAACCGAAACTTCCGGCTCTAGGCAAGAGAGGAAAAGCTCTTCGGTCCAATCTAGCTGGGCCAATCGCGTCGCCTCCGTTCTTCGATGTTGGCTTGCAATTCGCGCAGAAGACGCTTATTGCTGATCCACCCGTGCACTTGCATCGGACCGAGGCTGAATCCACATTGGTGGGCGGGTCCACTCATCCAGGCCAGCAGGTCCTGGTGAGTCTGACTTTCCAGCGTGTACTGAAAGGCCACGAGCTTCCACAAGCCGCTTTCGCCTAGACTTTTGTGGTCCAGACGGTATCGCGCCATGCCTTGCAAAATTGTTTGCACCGCACTAGAAAACGGCAGCAAGGTTTGGATTCTAACAATTACCTTTGCGATGTCGTTCAGTTGCATCTCGGGAATGGATCGAGAAATGATGCTGGCCGGTTCATATTCGAGGCAATGTCGAATCGCGATATGCGTTTCCGTCGCCCGCCACTTGCCGGTTTCGGAGCAATGATCTCGGCCCGCCGCGCTGCTGGTCACGGCTTCGGCAAGATGGTCAACCGGCAGCCCCAGCACGGCGCAGGCCACTTGGTCGTGAGGCGGCTTGAGCACTTCGTACATGACTTGCCGCTGCACGCGAGGCACCGAAACCGCCGCCCGCAAGCTGAAACTCTGGCGAGAAAACTGTGATATCTGAGCAAGTTCACTCGGGCGACGCCCGTCCAGAAGCAGCAGCATCGCGGCCAGGGTTTTGGTTGGCAGTTCGTCGGGCGCCTCGCCCAGCCACAGGTCTTGGGAGGCTTCGGTGGCCTCGCGCTCGTCGAGCCGCGCCTGAATCGCCTCGGTGAACGTCGTATCGGCAACTAACACCTTGTCTGGTTGAACGGGCGTTTCGCGGCCATCCTTCGCACCGTGGTCATGCCGAACCGAGTCGAACACGCACTTGAGATAGGCAAGCCACCGCCCGTCATCCTCAAAGCTGAGCTCGTGGCGGCGCGGCCAAATCTTAGTGAACGCGGTCTGCAGGACGTCGGGAATCGAATCGGGTGCCTGACCCAACTTGGTCAGATAGCGCTCGAAGATCGGAATCGAGGCATGCCAACGTTTTTCGAATCGTTCGTCGCTCTGCATGCCTCTCCTTGACATTCAGTATAGAGCGGGTACAACCGTAGCCAAAGCCTCCTATGCGAATTTCGGTCATTATTCCTGCGCACAACGCCGAGAGCTATATCGCCAAAGGCATCGAGAGTGCGTGGGCGCAGACGGTTCGCCCCGACGAAATCGTGGTCGGCGTGGATGGATCCACCGACCAAACGGCAACCGTCGCCCGGTCGCTCGGCGCAACTGCCTTGGAACTCCCCAAGGGGAACGGGGCGATCGCCCGCAATGCGGCGGCGAAGGCCGCGAGCGGCGACATCTTTTTCTTTCTCGATGCCGACGACTGGTGGGCACCCAACAAGATTGAGCGTCACTTGGCTGCGTGGGAGGAAATGCCGGCCGCCAGTTGCGTGCTGGATCGCACGATCGCGACGTTTGAGGACGGTTCGTTGGCCGGTTGGACGGGAGGTCGCGCCGAGCGGGGCCCGGCGGATTGGCGCGTGTTTCTTTCTCACCGCGCGTGGCCCAGCGGGTCGGGGTTCTCGGTGCGCGCCGAAAACTATTGGGCCGTCGGCGGATTTAACGAGAAGTTAATCCGGTTCCAGGACGTGGACTTTTGGGTGCGGGTCGCGGCGAAACTTGGCCCTGCATTTACGATGGGCGAGGAGTTGACGCACTACCTGCAGGTGCAGAATTCGGTGAGCCGGAGCCTCGCTCGGCTGGATGAAAACTTGGACAACATGCTGGCCGAATGGCCGTTCGCCACACCCAACGATCGCCGGACGATTCGCAGCATGGCGCACCTCATTGCGCTGCGGCAATCGGCTTGGCCGGAGGCTCTGAGTCACGCCATCAAAGCGGGCTTGCCGATTCAGAACAAGTACTTCTGGGGATCACTGCTAAGGTCGCTTAAGAACCGCCGACCCAGCAAATAGACGGGGCCGACTGAACCTAGAACATGGTACTTTTACAACGTGATTAAGGTCGCGGTTGTGGGGACGGGCTACGTTGGCCTTGTGACAGGCGTGGTGCTCGCGGACTTGGGGAACCAAGTGATCTGCGTGGACAATGACGCCGAAAAGGTGGAGAACCTCAAGCAAGGGATTCCGCCGATTTATGAGCCAGGCATTGAAGAACTGCTGGCTCGCGGCAGCAACGAGGGCAAGCTAACCTTCACCACCGACGTGGTGGAAGCGACTCGCCAAAGCGACATCGTGTTCATCGCCGTCGGCACGCCGCCGGGACCGGATGGGCCCGATCTTCGCTACGTCAAGGAGGTTGCGCACGCGATTCCGGCGGGCATCAACGGCTACAAGGTCATCGTGAACAAGTCCACCGTGCCGGTGGGCACCGGCAAACTGGTGACCGAAATTTTGATGGGTCACGGGATTGATGAGTCCATGTTCGACGTGGTGAGCAACCCTGAATTCCTGCGGGAGGGCACCGCGATTCACGACACGCTGTATCCGGATCGCATTGTCATTGGCGCTCGCAAGCGAGAGGCGGCCGCGCGCCTGGTGGAGCTCTATGCCCCGCTGGAACGCCCGATGTACATCACCGACTGGCAGAGCGCCGAGCTGATTAAGTACGCCAGCAACAGCTTCCTCGCCATGAAGATTAGCTTTATCAACGCAATGAGTCGCATCTGCGAAGCCGCCGGGGCTAACGTCGGTGATGTCGCCAAGGGCATGGGCAGCGACGAGCGCATTGGGAACCAGTTTTTGCAGGCCGGACTCGGCTGGGGTGGAAGCTGTTTCCCCAAGGACGTCGCGGGCCTGATCACGGTGGCCGAGGCGCACGGTTACGATTTCCAATTGCTGAAGTGGGTGGTCAATATCAACGATACGCAGACCCCGCACTTCCTGGATCGGCTCGAAAAGCGGCTGGGCGGTTTTGCCGGCAAGCGCATTGGGTTGCTCGGCCTCGCGTTTAAGGCGAATACCGACGACATCCGCGATGCGCGCTCGCTCGTGATCATTGATCATGTGGTGTCGCGCGGCGGGACCGTGGTCGGCTATGACCCCGTCGCGATGGAGAACGTGCAGAAGATTCGGCCTGACATCGACTACGGCACGAACGCCTACGAAGTGGCGAAGGGCGCCGACGCCTTGATGCTGGTGACGGAGTGGAACGAGTTTAAGCAACTCGACTTTGCTCGGATCAAGGCTTCCATGAAGCAGCCGATTTTGTTCGATGGCCGCCGCATGTATCGGCCGGAGTTCGTGGAGCGCTCGGGGCTCGAATATCACACGATCGGAATTTCGGACTAGTTCGCGCGGCGAATGACAACACCCGAGCGGGTGCCGGTTGACTTACCGTCGGCCAGCACC
The DNA here is from genome assembly GCA_016788425.1 of Chthonomonas sp. NCBI lineage: Bacteria > Bacillati > Armatimonadota > Chthonomonadia > Chthonomonadales > Chthonomonadaceae > Chthonomonas > Chthonomonas sp. Next base: position 856,806 of record JAEURQ010000002.1, on the reverse strand, counting down.
CGCTCGCCGTTGACCCACACCGAATTCACGCCGACGCTGAGTTCGGTGGGGTTCTCCGGAGTAGCGCGGTCGTTAATCGTGTTCGGATCGAACAGCACGACATCCGCCGCGAAACCGGGTTTAAGTTCGCCACGCCGCTTGAGCAAAAAGGTGCGGGCGGGCAGGGAAGTCATCTTGCGAATCGCCTCGCTCAGGCTTATGGTTTTGCGCTCGCGGACGTAGCGTCCGAGAATCCTAGGGAAGCTGCCCGCGCCTCGCGGGTGACGTCCGCCGATCGCGCCATCGCTGCAGAACATGATTTTGGGATGCTGGATGAAGTGCTCCAGATCGGGTTCGGTCATGGCCGTGACCACCACATGCTGCGAGCCCGAGCCGGTCGGCCCCTCGGTTTTCTCGAGAATCTCTTGAATCAGGGCGGGGGCGGACTTCCCGGTCAGGGCGCTGATCTCGGCGAGGTTCTTGCCGACCCACGTGGGCTCGTGGGTGTAGCCCACCAGCCGGACATTCTGCGGGCCGCCGACATCGGCCAGACCTTGGACCCAAATGGCGGCATTGGCCCAATCGCGGCTGGGCGACAGCGCGGCGATGGTGCTGTGCCAATAGAGGTACGGATAGACATCGGCGGTGACGCCTTCCTGGTTGAGAAAAGCGTCCACGTCGCGGGCTCGGCCCCACACTTTTTGGGTGCCCAGTTTGATGTGCGAAATCTGGGTGCGCACGTTGGCCTGGTCGCGAATCTGGGCAACTTCGGCAAACGCTTCGAACGACTTGTCGGCTTCATCGCGGATGTGGCTGATATAAATGCCGCCTGCCTCGCCCGCGACCCGCGCGAGGCTCACAAGTTCTGCCGTGTCGGAGTAGTAGCCGGGGTCGTATTCGAGCCCGCTCGACAGCCCAAGCGCGCCCGCGTGCATGTCGTCGGCCAGCAGCGAGCGCATGATGCCTTGCTCCATCGGGTTGGCCACGCGCTTGTAGTCCTCGCCCATGACGCGACGCCGCAAGCCGCCGTGTCCGCTGAAAAATGCGAAGTTGAGGCTCGGTTTGATGCCGTCCAGGTCGGCCATTTCTTCGGCTACCGGTTTGCTCCAGCCGCCATCTTGACCGACCACCGCGGTGGTGATTCCTTGCGTGAGTTGCGAGAGGGAGGTTGGTTCGTCGGCGATGCCGCCAAGCGCGTGACTGTGCGCATCAATGAATCCGGGAGCGACCACGAGGCCCTTTGCGTCCACGACGGTTTCGCCTTCGATGGGCTTGAGATTGCCGACCGCATTGATCTTGCCGTCGAGCAGCCGCACGCTGGCCGATTTGGGTTTCGAGCCGGTGCCGTCGATCACCGTGGCGTTGATGATGAGGGTGGATTTAGCAAGAAAAACTCCGGCCAGCAAAAGCATGACCGGAGTTTACTTGGCGGGCGACTAGCTCGCGGGGACGTACAACTTGTACGTGTATTCCAGTTGCAGCGAACCGCCTGGCTTGAGCTTTGGCGCCCACTTGATGACCGAAGTCGAATTCACCTGGCGCAGGCCCTTGGTGGTCTTGGTGACCTTGCCGTCGGGCGAGTTGGACACGATTTCGCCGGTCAGGCTCTTGCTGACTTCCAGGGCGATATCTTCCTTGAGGCCGTTCTTGGCGAGCAAGACGCCCTTGACCGTCACGAGGTCGTAGCGGGGGTTTTCGTAGCGATCCTTGATGGCCCCGCGAACGCGCTCGACTTCCTCTTCGGTTGCTTCGGCGCGCACGGCCAATGCCTTGTTGATGCGCACCTCACAGTCCCCATCCGAGATGCAGTACTGCAGCATGCTTTGGCCGAGCAGTTCGCCCTTGCTAAAGATCGTGGCGACACCCGTGGTCAGCGGTCGCTTCGAGGCGTTCTTGAAGCGCAGGTTGTGCCAAACCTCGCTCACTTCGTTCGGCTGAATACCGCGATAGTTGCCGCCCGCGTCCACCATGTCCGGAATTTCCCAGGTGTAGACGTGCTTGTAGTCGGTGTCGAAGCGGAACAGGTTTTGGTAGTGCCGCGAGCCCCGCTTGCTGGAGAAGTTGTCGAGGTCGTAGAAGAACAGGTCGCCGATTTGCTCGCCGCCCGCCGTGTTATCGGACGAGCCGCCCCAGTTCACGTCGGCATCCATCTTAGGCGCGTAGGCGTTTTGAGTCATCATCTCCGCCGCGCGACCTCCGCGGCCGCCGCCGAACCCACCGCCGGGCTGGCCACCAGAGAGACTCCCGAGCCACTGGTCGGGGTTCATTCCCGCCGAGAACGGGTCGAGAATATCCTTGAATTCAAGATTCGGGAAACCGGTGATCAAGCGCGCGCCGACCTTATCCATGTCGGCCAGTTCGTTGAGAATTGTGGCCTTGCTCGCCACCGTCATCTTGTCTTCTTTGCTGATGTCGAGCGCATAGCCGGGCGCCCAAGTGAGGCCGCGCTCCAGCGACATCATCATCACCGTTTTGGTGGTTTTGCTCGCCATGATCTTGTAGAACTTGCGAGTGGATTCCTGCTTGATTTTGCGCGACCACGCGAAGCTGGCATCGGGGCTTGAGACCTGCGAGATCATGCTCACCGGGATCGCTAGCGTGCCTTCACCGGCCTTCATCACAAGAATCGTATTGGAGCAGCTGAGTACTTGGCCCGCGGCCATTTCGGCTTTGCCCGAGGCCATGTAGCTGACGTTTGCCATGCGGCCCTTGTTGGCCTCAAGAATCGAGGCGAGGCTTTCGTGCGGAGTGTCGGTTTCCTTGGAGGTGACGTCTTCGCTCGTGACGATTGAGTCGATTTGTCCTTCCGGCGACCAAAACCAAAGCGTACCTAGCGAGGCTTGCGGCACTTCGATAATGTTCGCTTCGCCATTCTTCACCGCGATCTTGCGAGTGAGGAATGCGTAGCCATTTTTGAACATCGAGACCGAGGTGATCTCCGGCTTAACGATGTCCGCGGCGGGCGCGAGGAACGACGAAAGAACGACAGCTGGTAAGAAGCCCATATTCCATGGACGTCCGCTGGCCGTGCCAGTTACCGCCAGAAAGTAAACTAAGCCCGATGCTGACCCTGGACTCCTTTCGCGCCGACTTTGAGCGGTGGGGCCAGCTCGACCCCGCGCGAGAAGTGGTGGTGGCCTACAGCGGAGGGGCGGATTCCACGGCCCTGCTGACGCTACTCGTTGAATCTGGCGTCTCCTGCGTAGCCGCCCACTTGCATCACGGGATGCGGGCCGAGGCCGACCGCGAGCTGGCGCTGGCCGAGGCTTATGCGACCGAGCTTGGGGTGCCTTTTGTAAGCGGCCGCGCCGATGTTCCAGGCATGGCCGCGGCCCGCAAGATCGGCTTGGAAGAAGCCGGGCGACTCGCCCGCCAGGAGTTCTTAAGACAAACCTGCGCTCGACTTGGCGTCAGTACCGTTGCCACCGGACACACGCAAGACGACCATATTGAAACCATGCTGTTTCGCATGGCGCGGGGTAGCGGCATGAAGGGTTTGACCGGGATTCCGTGGACTCGCGATCACTTGGTGAGGCCGTTGCGCGGGTTTTCTCGAGCCGAGACGCGCGAGTTCTGCGAATCGCGCGGGCTGTGGTTTCACGATGATCCGGCCAACGCCGACATTGACATGGCGAGGGTTCGGGTGCGCGAAAGGGTGGTGCCGGAGCTTCGGCTCGTGCACCCCGGCGCGGACCTGGCTTTAGTGCGGCTGAGCGAGTTGGTCGCCGAGGAGGACGAGTTCCTCAATGGGCTCGCGGCGCGTCTGCTGGTCGCGGCGGAGATCCCTCTTAATGGGCGGCTCGGGTTTCTGACCCAGGATTGTGAAGTCGCGATGAAAGTCGAGGTGCTGCGGGCAAACCCCGCTGTGTTGATGCGCCGCGCCGTGCGGTTGCTCGCCGAGTTCTTCGGCGCGAACGCCAGCTACGAACAAGTAATGGCGGTCGAACAGTTGCTCGCCCAGGGTCAACGTGGCAGCGTGACAACGGAGGACGGCTTGCTCAGCTTTATCGTGGACGATGAGCGGTTGCTGGTTGAACTTTGCCAACGCGAATCGCCGTTCCGGTTCCCGTTGACCGTGCCGGGCGAAACCGAAAGCGACGAGTTCGGTTGGAAGTTTACGGCGTTGCCGAGCGACCCTACGGACCACCAACGCGAGCGGGGCTCGATGGAAATCGTGCTTAATGCCGCGGCGATCAAAGGCAACCTTTACTTCCGCTCGCAAGAGTCCGGCGATAAGATTGTCCCGCTGGGCATGAGCGGCCAACGGCTGCTGAGCGATGCTCTCGGCGAGGCGAAGCTGAGCACCCACGCGCGGGCCCGGCTCCCGATTCTCTGTGACTTAGTCGGGCCGATTTGGGTGCCGGGAGTGGTGATGGCCGACCGAGTGAAGGTGACGCCCACCTCGCAAAAGGGTCTTTTGGTCCGGTTTTCCCCGCTAGATTAGCGTGAGGAAGCGGCCAATTTCCGCCGAAAACTAGGCTAGGTGAACCTGGTAATGGTGCGAGCGGTCATAATTGCAAGAACACGCCGTACCCCACACGCGTATTACGAAGTGGGTTTCCCCTGGAGTTAGATTGAACAAGGCACCACGAACATTTATTGTGTCCCTGCTGGTTGTGCTGACCGCGATCATTTTGATGAACGCGCTTGGCAGCGGCAACGGTCTGGGCTTTAGCAGTAGCAAGACTCGCGAACTCAAAACCAGCGAATTCACGACCGCCGTCGAAAAGAAGGAAATCAAGACGGCGACCTGGGAAGGGAGCAAAATCACCGGCGAGCTGATGAGCGGCGAGTCCTACGAAACGACCGCGGTTGCTTCGGATTCGGCTCGTGGCCAAGCGATTGCCGCCAAGCTGGAAGCGGCCGGCGTCGAACCGGACTACAAGACTCCCTCGCAAGGCCCGCAAGTCATCGGCGTGATCCTCAGCACGGTGCTCGTGCCGCTGGTCATCCTGGCGCTTATCTATTTCTTCTTCATCCGGCCCGCCCAAAATGGCGGCAACCAGGCAATGAACTTTGGTCGCAGCCGCGCCCGACGCGTCGGCGAGAACGGTCCCAAGATCACCTTTGATGACGTTGCTGGGATCGAAGAAGCCAAACAAGAACTGGCTGAAGTGGTTGACTTCCTCAAGAATACGAAGAAGTATGTTGCGCTCGGCGCGCGCATTCCCAAGGGCATTCTGCTGACGGGCCCTCCCGGCGTCGGGAAGACCCACCTTGCTCGCGCCATTGCCGGCGAAGCAGGGGTCCCGTTCTTCCACATCTCCGGTTCCGACTTCGTCGAAATGTTCGTCGGGGTGGGTGCCGCACGGGTTCGCGACCTCTTCGAAACGGCGAAGGCGCACCGTCCTTGTCTGATCTTTATCGACGAAATTGATGCCGTGGGTCGCCAGCGAGGCGCAGGTCTCGGCGGCGGTCACGACGAACGCGAACAGACGCTGAACCAGCTTCTGGTCGAAATGGATGGCTTCGACGCCAACAGCGGCGTCATCATGGTGGCCGCCACTAACCGACCCGACGTGCTCGATCCGGCGCTCCTTCGTCCGGGCCGCTTCGACCGCCAACTGGTGGTGGATGCACCCGACGCGCAGGGCCGCGAAGCGATTTTGCAAGTCCACGCCAAGGGCAAGCCGTTTACCGCCGAAGTTAACTTCGCGACGGTCGCCAAGCGAACGCCGGGCTTCACTGGCGCCGACCTCGCCAACGCGCTCAACGAGAGTGCGTTGCTGGCCGCCCGACGCAACAAGACCAAGATTTCGCCCAGCGAGATTGAGGAGGCTCTCGACCGCGTGATGGTGGGCCCGGCTCGCCTTTCCCGTAAGATGGTCGAGAAGGATCGCAAGCTTACGGCCGTGCACGAAGCCGGCCACGCGGTGGTCGGGGAACTCCTGGAGCACTGCGACCCGATTCACAAGGTCACAATCTTGCCGCGCGGTCACGCGCTCGGGATTACGTGGAGCTTGCCCGAACTTGAAAAATATTCGGAAAGCAAGAGCGAACTGCTGGACGACATTTCGATGTCGCTTGGCGGACTCGTGGCCGAAGAAGTGGTCTTTGGCGAGCGCTGGACAGGCGCGACTTCGGACCTCAAGCGCGTCACCGCAATCGCTCGGGCAATGGTCACCCAGTTCGGGATGAGCCAAAAGCTGGGCACGCTGGCGATTGGCCGCAACTCAAGCAATCCGTTCCTTGGCCGCGACGTCTACCAAGAGCGCGATTATTCGGAAGAAGTTGCCCGCCAGATTGACGAAGAAATCAAGGCGATTGTGGACAACTGCCACGACGTCGCGACGCGGATTCTTACGGCGAATCGGGCGAAAGTTGACGCGCTCACCGAAGCATTGCTCGAGCACGAAACGCTCGACCGCGAGCAGTTCCTCAAGGTCATGGCAGGCGAAACCCTGCCGCCGCCGGAACCACTGGTTTCAACCGCTCCCGCCGAAGGCGAAGCCGCAAGCCCGGATGGAACTGAATCTTCCGCACAGCCTTCGCCACCCCCGAAATTGAACCCGGGAACGATTGGCTGACCCTAAGAAATTCCGTGGAATCCCCACGGAATTTCTTTGTCTGTGTGTATAATCCCATGCCAGCGCAAAGGATGTTGGGCTTCCTCCATGAGTGCGGACGAAATCTATCAGCGAGCATTTGATGCTCGGTATAACGGTGACTACGAAACGGCGCGGCAGTTGCTTGGCCAGGTGCTGGCTGGCAACCCCAATCACGCAGATGCGCTGTGGCAGCTTGGCCTCGTGCAGCAGTTTGGCGACGGCGACTTTGATGGTTCCGCCGAGACGCTGAAGAAGGTGGTGGTCATCAACCCCAACCACCTAGACGCCCGCTACGACCTCGGGATGACCTACATGATGCTCGGCATGATGGATGAGGCGTGCGCTGAAATGCGCGAGATTCTGCGGCAAAACCCAGGGCACGAAAAGGCGCAACAGCAAGCCATTTACTGTGACTAGACAGAACCAGCTTGTCCCAACTCTCGCGATCGCCTTGGCGATCCTGTACATCATCGTCCTCATCACGCCGTCGTTTCACTACGGGCCGACCGACAAGATCATGCCGATGGTCGTGAACAGCGGTGTGGAACCCGACCAAAAGCGACCCTGGAACGTGCTGGAAGCCGATGGCGTGTTGCAGTTTCAACCTTGGCGCAAGCTCGTCCTAGAATCGTGGGCCCACGGCGAGATTCCGCAGTGGAACCCCTATCAGCTCGCCGGCACGCCGCTGCTCGCGAATTCTCAATCGGCGGGACTCTATCCGCCGCACGTGTTGCTTGGCGTCCTGCATGTGCCATGGGATTTGGCGATGCGCATTTTGCTGGCGCTCCATCTGTTTTTGTGTTACTTAGGGATGCGCGCGCTGGCCTTGAGCATGCGAGCGCGTTTGGTTTACGCCGAAATCTTCAGTCTCGCGTTCGCGGCGTCGCCTTTCCTCACCGCTTGGAGCCCTCTGCCCAGCGTGGTCTACACCGTCGCGTGGATTCCGATGACGCTGTTTTGGGTGAGGCAGGCGTGCCGGGGTCGCGGCTCGCCCGCTTGGGTCGGACTTGGCATCGGCATGATGCTGCTTTCAGGGCACCTGCAGTTTGCGAGCTACGGCTTGCTCGCCGTCCTTTGCTTCGGGTTGACGCACCTGAGGGTTGCGCGGATTCGGGCCGCGTGGGTCGTTTTGGCGGCGGTCGGCGGCGGATTGCTCGCCATGCCGCAAGTGCTGCCAGCGCTCGAGTTTAGTAAGATCAGCCACCGCGCGGGAGCGGCTTCTGAGCAGGGCTACGAGGCGTACAAGGCTTCCTCCATCACCGCGCGCGAGTTACCCGCGCTGCTGGAGCCGCGCGTATTGGGCCGGCCCGGCGTGAAAATCGCCTTTGAGGGCTTGCCCGAGAAGGTTGGGGCGACCTGGTTGCCGTTTCTTAAGCGAGGCGGGAACTTCGCCGAAAGCGCCTTTGGACTCACATTTGTGGTGTTGGCCGGCGTCGTCGCGTTGCGACAACGATCCCGGCTCGCGGTGCGATTTGGCTTTGGCCTCATGCTGTTGTCGCTGCTCTTGATGGCGCCCACGTTCTTGCAGCGGCTGATGTACTTTGCCGTGCCCGGCTGGTCCTCCACAGGTTCGCCAGGGCGGGCGGGAGTGCTGTTTCTCATCGGCGGGGTGATTGTGGCGACCACCGCGACGGGGCGGGGTCTGCACAAGCGGAGTTCGATCTTCTGGGGGCTCTGCGGACTGGCGACGCTTTGCCACTTTGTCTTCATGCGCGAACTCGGCTGGCATCCGTTGTTCATCATCGCACCGCTCGCATGGGGCTTCGGGATGTGGCACTTCATGTTGAATGGTGGCTGGCTTCCGCTTCGGTTGCTTAACGCCGCGGTGGTCCTTTTCATGTTCGATCGGATGACCTCGGTCACCCTGCCTCGAAGTTTATCAACCGCACCCGACGTTGCGCCGTTGGAACGGGTCGCTTGGATCAACGATAAGTGGAACCTGTACGTGACGCCCAAGGCGACCATGCCCGGCAACCTCAGCTCGCTCTACGGCATCCGCGACATCGCCGGATACGATAGCCTGATGTCGGCCGACACGGTTGCTTTGCTCAAGGGTGTAGCCGAGCCGCCGCCGGAGAATGGCAACTTGCTGCTGACGCGGTCTACCGCCCTGCCTGAATCTCTCGCCGACTTGGGTGTGACGCACGTTTTCCGTGCGAATCCCGACGGCAAGGGCGAGCATATTCGCATTCCCGGACCCGGCATCGTAACCGGCGGCGAGGTGCTTCGAACAACCGCGGGAAGGTGGGAACTTCGCGCGACCGGGCCGATGACGGTGCGGGAGCGCAACCTGCCCGGCTGGAGCCTCACAGTCAATGGGACGCCCACTGAACTGCCGCCCGGAACCTGGCTCACGGCCCCGAACGCCGCGAGCCGCGACCAAGTTGTGTTCACTTATCGTGCGCCAGGCATGGACAAAGGATTCCAATTGGCGTGCGGCGGAATGCTGGCGATCCTACTGGCTAGTTTTCTCGCACGCGGGCCGGGTAAGGTCAAATCATGAGCGTTTATACCGAACGGTCAGCGACCGGGAGTGCGGTCGGAACGGGGCGTTACATGGCCGTGATCTATAACAACGATCACACGTCGTTCGACGTGGTGATTAGGGCTATTCAGGCCGCCACGCGCTGCGATCACACCGAGGCCTCGATTGAGGCGTGGGAAGCCCACCATTACGGAAAAGCTCCGATCCACTTTGCGAGTGAATCGGAGTGTGTGCTCGCCCAAACCATCATGCTCGCCGCTGGCGTGCAAACGACGGTTGAGCTTGAGTGGACGGATTAGCCCCAGAGCGAGAAGTTCGAGTTCGAATTCTTATCGTCCTTCTTGTTGTCGAAGGCATCCACTTTCGCCGCGATATTCGGTCGTAGCGCGGCCAGGTTCCCCATGAAGCTGCTCAGCTGCTCGGTCTGCGTGTCGGCGGTCTTCATGATCTCTTCCATCGCCTTGTAGCGATTGCGGAGCATGGTCTCCTTTTTGGCGACGCGGGCCTTGGTGTCGGCCAGATCGCTGTTCACCGAATCCAGCTCGCGCTTCGTCGCCTCTTGCATCGCGCTGAGGGTGCCGGTGCCGTAGGTGGTCGCTCCTTCCAGAACCTTTTCGAGCTTGGTGGCGCCGCTATTGGCGGCGTTGCCGAACGCGGCGGCGAGGCTAATGTCGTCGCCATCGAGGGCGGCCTTAAGCTTCACCTGGTCCACGGACATCTTGCCTTCGCCATCAAACGAAACGCCGAGTTTGGCGAGGGACGAGCCGGTGCCGTCTTCAATGGCCTTGCGAATCGAGCCGACCAACTGGCTGACTTGCTGCTCGCCGAAAAGGGAGCCGCTATCGAAGCTTTTCGAGTCGAACTTCGAGTTCTTGTTGACCATGTCCACCAGGGCGTTATAGCTGCTGGCGAAGTCGCTGACCCCACTGACCGAGCCGCTTACTTCGAAGGGGTCTTTGACCACATCCATGGTGTAGCTTCCGTGGCGAGTAACCTGAATTTGACCACCTGCGAAGCTAAAGTTGTTATTCGAACTCGTGAGTACCCGCGAGTCGTACGCGATCTCGGCGTCCTGAGCTTCGGAGATCACATTGAGGAAGTCACCGGTTTCGACTTCAGGAGCTTCCGTCGTTGCACCCGTGTTACCGGTCGGAGCCGATGCGGTAAAAGTCGGATGGGTTGTGTTGCCAGAAATGTCGTAGTCAATGCCGGTTTGGTCTTTGATGACCGCCTTCAGCATAGACCTTGCATCGCTGAAACCCGTGTAAACTTCGGCAAGCCCCACCTTGGCCGTAACAAGCGGTGTTCTCTTGAACGCGTCATCAAGTTTCTTAGACAGTTCGCCGAGAGTTTCTGGCGCATCGACATTCAGCAAACTGAGGACGGTTGTGCTGCCGCGGAAAATGGTGCTAAGCCGAGTATCGGCGGTGAGTTGAGGCGTTGCCACAGCCTGGGCTTGGCCACCCGAAACCGTCGGCGCAACGAGTCCGAGTTCGGCCGCAAGACCATCGTTATCGGTGAGCTTGATCTTATTGGCCTCTCCGCTCTGGTTCATGCGCAGTTGAAGCGAGTACCGACCGCCATTTTCTACGACTCTCGCGGTGACGCCAGCCTCGGCTTTGTTAATCGCCGTGGCCACATCGGCGATGGTGTCGCCCTGATTCAAGGAAACGGTTCGGCCATTGATCTCGATGTTGCCCTTTTTCGAGAGTTCGATCTTCTCATTTGTTTCGGTGGACGCCACTGTATGGTGCGTCGCGAGCTTCTTGACACTGAACTCATACCGACCCTCATTCAGAGTGCCGCGCACGTTGATCGACGGGTCCAGGTTGTTGACCTTCGTCAACCCGGTGCCGGTGTACGAGAAGTTCAACTTCTGAGTCGAGCTCAGCAGGCCTTGCGCCACGCCCTTGAGCTGCGACATCATGTCGAGCTTGCCTTGAAGTTCGGTCGAGCGAGCCTGCAGCTTCGAGATCGGCTTCTGATCTCGTTGCAAGGACGCCTTGACAAGCGACTCTACATCAAAGGTTTTTCGCTGGGAAGTGGAACCGCTCATCATCCCGAGCCAAGAGTAATTGGTATTCAAATTCATCCTATCCCCACTGGGTACACCCTTCCTTTTCCCCACCATTGAGGTGCTTGGGAGTAAGAAATACCGGGGTCTCACCGTAGGAATACGTGAACTTGCAAAAAACTCCGTGGAGTTACTAGCTGGTATTCCCGGGGATTTACGGGGAAGCCGCGCCGGGGTAAATTACAAGTCCCGCCTATGGTACACGACGTCCTGATTATTGGGTCTGGCCCCGCCGGCTACACCGCCGCTCTCTACGCCGCTCGCGCGGATCTTAAGCCACTGGTGCTGGCCGGATTCCAACCCGGAGGTCAGCTGATGATCACCACCGACGTGGAGAACTACCCCGGATTTCCGGACGGTGTGATGGGCCCCGAAATGATGGACCTCTTCCGCAAGCAGGCCATTCGGTTTGGCTCGGATGTGCGGGACGAGCACGTCACCAAGGTGCAACTGGACGGTCCGGTGAAATCGGTGTGGGTGGACAGCACCGAGTACCAAGCCAAAACGGTGATTGTCAGCACCGGCGCGAGCGCCAAATGGCTAGGCCTGGAATCGGAAGTGACATACGGTGGCCACGGCGTGAGCGCCTGCGCCACGTGCGACGGTTTCTTTTTCCGGGGCAAAGAGGTGATGGTGGTCGGCGGCGGAGATACCGCCATGGAGGAAGCGCATTACCTCACCCGCCACGCCAGCAAGGTGTACGTGGTGCACCGCCGCGACTCGTTCCGCGCAAGCAAGATTATGCAAGACCGCGTGCTGAGCAACCCCAAGATCGAAGTGATTTGGAACAGTGCCATCGAGGAGATTCTTGGCCAAGACCTCCCCAAGAAAGTCACCGCCGTTCGCCTGGTGAACACCGAAACCGGCGAGAAGCGTGAGATGCCGATGGACGGCGTTTTTATCGCGATTGGGCACAAACCGAACTCGGATTTGTTCGTCGGAATGTTGGACATGGATGACGCGGGCTACTTGATTCCGGAACCGAGATCGACCAAAACGCGGATCCCTGGCGTCTTTGTTGCGGGAGACGTGGCTGATGCCGTCTACCGACAAGCTGTTTCCGCCGCCGGTAGCGGTTGTATGGCCGCCATCGATGCCGAACGCTATCTCACTGAGCACGAATGAAACGACTCGCCCTGCTGTTCGCCCTAACGCCGCTCGTCGCGGCGGCCCAGCCGTTTCCGACGGATCAAAACCAAAAGGTGCGGGTTCAGTTTCTGAACCGCGATTCGCTGATGATCAACTTCGGCGAGCAGCCGATGCCTGAGATCAAGGTCGGTCCGAAGACCGGCTACAAATATCCCTACCTCGCCGCCTGCTACGGCTCCTACAAAGGGCAGCCGCAGTACAACTTGAAGTTCCGCATCTACTCGGAAGACCCGTTTGTGGCCGGCTCCAAGGGCGAGCAGATCGCGCGCTACCTGATTCTGCTGTGGAACCTGAACGTGCTTGAGCTTCAGCTCGACCACGCCGAGCGGTACAGCGGGATTGTGGACGTCTACCTGACCAACAAAGGCAAGGCGGGTGGTGAACAGTTTTTCGGGACCGAGGATTTTCCGGGCGGCACTCGCAACGTGAACGTTATGTACGTTTACGACTACAAGGATTTGGGTTCGAATCTTGAGCTCATGCGCGTACTTAGTCACGAATATGGCCACGCGGCACTGCCTCCGTTCGGCGGCTTTAAGGCTCCGGAGCAGTGGGCGAACGGTCACATGGGCGAACGCCTCTACATGCACTGGATGCTTGGCAACCGGTTGGCCAATAACATCGGCGACAACGACTTGCTGGGCGTGCCCTTGCCGGAGTTGGGCAGCTACTTGCGCAACAATGTGGGCAAGTTTGTCCAACGCATCATGGACCGCGGGCTCGATATGAAGGTGCTGGCCGGGACGAGCGCCGAAAGCATGAACGAGTTTCTTGGCCTCATGCTCACCGCCGAGGGTCTGCTGCCGCGCAGCACGTTCGTCAATAGCTTTCTTTTCGCGCCCAAACGCACGGCGATGGGTTACCTGGAAGGCTTGAAGCAGGCGATCAATGAGACCTCAGGCTGGCAGTTCAATTTGGCCAGTCGCCAGGGCAAGGCAACTTGGATTCCCACCGGCAAGGCGACCGTGAAAGGGGCTAAAGTCCTTGAGCGCATGAATATATTCACCAAGGTCATTCCGCAGCAGCAAATAGTTACCGCGGTGAACCCCGCGCCCAAGAACAAGTAATGCAAACTCTGACCCTCGGACTCGTCGGTGCCGGATTTATGGGCCGAGCGCACAGCAACGCCTACCGCCAGGTCAACCGGTTTTTTGATCTTCCGCGTCAGGTTCGCATGAAGACGATTTGCGGCATTGATGCCGTCCATGTGGAAGCCGCCCGCGTTCAGCTTGGCTGGGAAACCGGTGTGACTCGCTGGCAAGACTTGCTGGAAGACCCCGAAATTGACGTCATTGACGTCGCCGCCCCCGGCGACCTACACGCCGAAATTTCGATTGCCGCGGCACGCGCGGGTAAAGGCGTTTGGTGCGAAAAGGCCCTGGCCAACACCTTGGCCGAGGCCGAGCAAATGGTCCAAGCCGTGGATCAGGCGGGCGTCCACCACGGGCTGTTTCATAACTACCGCAAGCTGCCGGCGGTTGCCCTGGCGAAACGCTTGATCGAACAGGGACGCCTCGGTGAGATTCGGCATTGGCGGTCGGTGTATCTGCAAGATTGGCTGAGCGACCCGGCGGCTAGCTTCAACTGGCGTATGCAACGCAGCACAGCGGGCTCGGGCGCGCTGGCCGATTTGGGGAGTCACAGCATTGATTTGGCCCGGTATCTCGTGGGAGAAATTTCAAATGTGACGGGCCGCACGAAGACGTTTGTCACCGAGCGAACGGTGGGCCCGGGCGGCGAGAGAGGGGAAGTGGACGTGCCCGACGCGGCGATGTGGATGGTGGACTTCGCGAATGGCGCAATCGGCTCGTTTGAAGTTTCGCGCTGCGCCCTGGGCCGAAAAAACCACAACCGATTTGAGATCAACGGCACCCGCGGGTCGCTTGCGTTCAATCTTGAGCGACTGAACGAGCTGGAATTTTATGACGGCAGCGACGAAGAGGGAAGTCAGGGGTTCCGCGTGATTCAGGCAACGGAGGGAAGTCATCCCTACGCGGGTCAGTTTTGGCCGGTGGGACATGGCCTCGGCTACGAGCACAGCTTTGTCAATTGGGTCGCCGACGCTGTTATGGCGTTCCACGAGGGGCGGCCAACTTCACCAAACTTTCATGATGGTCTGGCCGTGCAACGGGTGCTGGACGCGGTCGAGCGGTAAACTGACAGCATGGCGCTGCCTGTTGGAACCCCTGCCCCCGAATTTACACTCTTGACGAAAACGGCGGAGGGCCTCTCGCCGCGTTCCACCAAAGACCTCGCGGGTAAGAACCTCGTCCTGCTCTTTTTCCCGGCCGCCTTTACTGGCGTTTGCACTGACGAATTGTGCGATATGACCGCCGGAATCGGCGATTACCAGAAGCTCAACGCGGAAGTGTGGGCCATCAGCTGCGACTCGGCGTTTGCGCATGAGGCCTGGGCCAAGCAAAATAGCATCAGCATCACGTTGCTCAGCGACTACGACAAGAAAGTCTGCGAGCTTTACGATGTCGTGTTGCAAGATTTGGTCGGCCTTGGCAAGGCCAGCAAGCGCGCGGCGTTTGTCATTGACGCCCAAGGCGTGATTCGATACAGCGAAGAAACTGCGGCCCTGGGCGACCTGCCGAATTTCGCCGCCGTCGTCGAAACGCTTCAATCTCTGTAAGAACCGGGCGAACCGCCTTCCGAAACTCCTCTTTATGGGTGGAGAAGCAGAATGCGGTTGATGGCCTATTTGTGGAATCGTAAATAGTCATAATATTGATTATCGGAAATCTATCAATGAGCAGTCTTGGCTATACTGGCCGCATGGAACAGGCCTTTCCTACTCTCACTCCGTACATCGTCGTCGGTAACGCAAAAGAAGCTCTTGCCTTCTACACCAAGGCGCTGGGCGCCGAGGTTGTCAACGTTGCGTACGTGCCGAATACCGAGCAAGTGATGAACGCTCAGATGCGCGTCGGCGATTCCATGCTCATGCTCAACGACGAGTTTCCGGACTGGGGCGTGTTCGCGCCGAAGGCCGGCGAAAACATGCCGTGCACGATCCATATCACCAGCCACAACATCGATGCCGAGTTTCAGCGTGCCATTGATGCCGGTGCGACAGTTTGCCAACCCCTAGAGGACATGTTCTGGGGCGACCGCTACGGTAGCTTCATGTGCCCATTTGGGTACAAGTGGTCCATGGGTCAAAAGATCAAGGACGTGTCGCCCGAGGAGATGGCGGCGGCCATGCAGGCCATGGGCGGCTAAGCGCTCTACTTCTGAATCTTCGGCACAAACGCCGTTGTCCGGCCTCCTACTTCGATCCGTTGAATAGGGAGGCCGTCGAGCGTGTGGTCGAACTTCGAATCTCCCCAACGGCGATGGAACAGCCAATCCGCCGGCAGCTGGTCCTTGTCGGCGGCGACCTCGATGGCCTTCTCGAGCACGAGATGGAGCGCATCCACCAGCCGACCCACTTGAGGTTTGGTCAGGGTCTTGGCCAGACGATCGGGCCGGATGTGAGCCTGGTAGAGAACTTCATCGGCGATCCAATTCCCCACTCCACAAAACAGTTTTTGATCGAGCAGGAGCGCCTTGATGGGCGCCGCGCGGCGGCTGAGAATCGCGTGGAGTTCCTTCGGCGGCCAGGGATCAAGCCACATATCGCGCCCGATTTCGGCGAGTTTGGCGTCAACGCTGGGCTCTTCCCCTAGCCACAATCGCCCGAGCCGACGCCCGTCGGTGAAGGCAATCTTCCCTCCTTCCTCCGTGGTGAGAAGCAGTTTTAGGAATCTGGGCCGTCCGTTTTCGTCGTCCAGCGGAGCGTTGCCGTGCTCGCGGATGCGAATGGTGTGCGCGCCCAATTCGCGGATCCAGCCGGCCATGCCCAGGTGCCCATAAAGGTAAGTTTCGCCGGCCTGAATCCACCAGTACTTCCCCTTGCGGCCGATGCTGTGCACTTCCCTTCCTTCGATCGCTTGGCGCACCACCTCGGCGGGCACCTTTTTGAGCACGATGTCGTCTTCGACCACCTCAGCCTCGGCGATCCTGCGCCCGACCAACACGCGCTCCATGATGCAGCGCACGGTTTCGACTTCGGGGAGTTCGGGCATGCCATAAGTTTACAGCCCAGTAGGTTTACTGGTTTTGCTCACCCGCTGCGTGCTTGGAAACTATGCGCATCCTATAATGAAGCGGTCGGGTCAACTGTGACCCATTTTTGAAAGGAACGAAAAATGAAAAGACGACTTACGCTCAGCGTGGTCGCTCTGGCGGTAGTCAGTGCGGCGCAAGCTAATCTTTTGGTCAACGGTAGCTTTGAGGTTGGCCCCTCCGGCGACTACTATGCCGGCGGCAACGGAGACTCGACTGTCGCAGGCTGGGTCGGCATGGGCACGGGTTATGAGTGGTTCAAGCCAGCCACCGTTTACGGCGGCGTGTTGAACTCAACCGCGTCGGATCAGTTAGCGTGTGTGGACCTTGCAAACCTGACCAATAGCTACGGCGACATTAAGCAATCCTTTGCCACGGTCATCGGCCAGCAATACGAATTGAAGTTCGATCTCTCGACGAGCACTTACGCCGGGCGCAATGGCTTCGGGCCGATCAGCGCATCGGTGGATACGTCGAATTCCACAACCACCAGCATGGCGTTCTCGGTGACAAACAATCAGGTGCCCCTGGTGTGGACCACGTTTAGCATGCCGTTCACAGCCCAAGACACGACTTGCACTTTGCGGTTTGAATCCTTCTTCAATGCGAACGAAGTGTTTTCGTTTGTGGACAACGCTCGCGTTACCGCGGTTCCCGAACCAGGCTCGCTCATGGCCCTGGCCATTGGAGCCCTCATGATCCGGCGTGTAAAGAAGTAAGGGCCTAAGAAATACCTAGCGCGGTCGCCGAGGGCATGCTTCGAAGCAAAGTTCCTCGACGATTTCGCGCTGTCTTAAGGTTGCCGTTGCGGCAACGAGCTTTCCTCACGGAAAGCAAACGCACGTGCGCCGATCGGCTTTCGCCGTTCATCAACACTTGAAAGCATTGTCCACTTTGGTTTCTTCTGCGTTTCTTGTGCGTCAATATGAGCTACGTCAGAGGCGAAAACAAGGGTCGCAAAATTCCTTGCAAAAAGAATTCTGGTGGGCGGTGAGGGGCTCGAACCCCCGACATCCTCGGTGTAAGCGAGGCGCTCTACCAACTGAGCTAACCGCCCTTGCGAACCAACATTATAACGCTTTCAGAACCTGCTTGGCGATGACCATGCGCTGGATTTCGCTGCAACCTTCGCCGATCTCGGTGAGCTTGGCGTCGCGCCACAGCTTTTCGACCAAGAATTCCTGCGTCATGCCGCGGCCACCGTGAATCTGAATCGCGCGATTCGTCGCGCGGTTCGAGACTTCGCTGGCGTAGAGCTTAGCCATCGAGCTGATTTTCACCACGTCCTCGCCGCGATCGTACATCGAGGCGCCCTTGTGCAAAAGCAGGCGAGCGGCTTCGATTTCCATCTCGTTGTCGGCGATAAAGTTTTGCACCGACTGCATATCGCAAAGGCGGCGGTTGAATTGCTCGCGCTGGGTGCTGTACTCGGCGCTCAGTTCGTGCGCCTTTTCGGCGATGCCAAGTGCCATGGCGGCGATCGCCAATCGGCCCCGATAAAGCAGGCCAATGGCCTCGGTGAAGGTGCAAGGCGTGTGCCAACCAACCGCGTTGACGAGGTCAAAACCGGTGGTGTACGAGGCCGAAACGCCGACCGTGTCGATGCGATACGGATCGCGGAAGCCATCCTGCGCGGTTTCGACCAAGAAGGCGCTCTTGCCATCGGCGGAAACGCTGGTGTCCACGTTCGAAACCATGATAATGAGGTCAGCCTTGCCCGCGTTGGTGATGAACATCTTGCGACCGTTCAGCGAGAAGTAACCCGGGCGATCGGCGATTGCTTCGGCTTTGGTTTGCACGCGGCGCGCGTCCGAACCAGCATCCGGCTCGGTGAGCCCCCAGGCCAGCTTTACGGTGCCCGCGGTCATGCCCGCCATGTACTTTTCCTTTTGCTCGGGCGTGCCGAACAAGTCCACGTGACCCACGCAAAGAGCGTTGACAGCGGCCACGTTCATGCTGAGGGCCGGGTCGCCCTTGGCGATTTCGCGGCAGGCTTCCACGTAGGCCGAGCAGCTAACGCCGCCTTGGTCCTTGGCCAGCGTCATTCGCAACAGGCCGAGTTCGCCGAGGCGGGGCCAAATCGCATCCGGGAATACCTTGTCGGCTTCCCATTTGCGGGTGTTCGGAAGCACTTCTTCGGCGACGAACTTACGAACACGATCGAGAAATGCCGCTTCTTCGGGGCACAGTTGAAAAATCATATCGGTACTGTATTGTACGAGACCGGCCCTACAAAGTGCTCGGTGGACAACTCACAAGTTGGGCCGCGCCCATCAGGCCGGCATCGGGCCCAAACGGCGACCGCACGGCGTCCACCTGCAGCCAATCGGCAAGCCCGACTCCACCGCAAATGACGATCGCGTCGGGGTGCAGGAGGCCGCGAACCATGGCGATGGCTTCGTTGGCGGCGCGTTGCGCCTTGGCTTTTGCCTCGGCGGTCGGTTCGCGAGAGAGATTGACGCCGCCGAGCAGGTCTTCGAAGGTTTCGCCGCCCGCCGGATGGAGGTCGTTGAGCCGCGGATATTCTCCGCGAGCGCCCATTAGAATGCGCCCGCGATCGACAATGCCACACCCTACGCCCGTACCCAACGCGAGCGTCACGACGCGCTTCCCGGCGAACTCCGGCAGGCAGGCATGCGCCCAAGCTGTCGCTAGGCCATCGTTGAGCGTGGTAATGTGCAGGTGCGGGTGCGCAAGCCGAAAGTTGAGCCCTTGATGGCCAGGGATAATTTCCTCTTTGGCTTCCCAAATCTCGCCGGAAGCGGGGTCCACGGTTCCGCCCGTGCTGATGCCCACCCGAGTCGCCTCGCCGCGCACGGCATAGCTGGCGATCAGGTTGACCCGCTCGTCGGGGCGGCGCGGGGTCGGCACGCGCTCCAGATGGCGCAAGGTCTCGCCGTCCCAAGTAGCGAACCGCATCCAGGTTCCGCCGATGTCCACCGCCAGCACCGGTTCATTTGTGCTGGTTTGCGTGGCCTGGGCAAAGACGCGGGTCATCTTGACCGGGTCGTTGATCGCGCCGCCAATGACCACCGAATTCGCGCCCGCAAGCCGCGCGGCTTGCACTTGCCAAGCCTCCGCATAGCGACCCTCGGCTAGCAAGGGCTTGGTTGTGAGCCTGCGGGCGGCGCGTACGACGTCGAGATTCGGCCCCGGGCGAGACGGCTGGGTTTCCTCGGTGTAGCCGCTCAGCGTTGTGCTCACCCAATCTGCGCCCGCCGCCAGCGAGTATTGAATGGAATCCAGGCTGTCACAGTCGGCCATTGCCAACCGCCCTGCTTTGTGAATGAGTGCGATCAGGCTTTTCAGGTCTTCGGCTGGGCGAAGGCGGGCGGTGCCGTCCAGCGCAATGACCTCGCAGCCGGTGTCAATGAGTTCCTGGACTTCCTTGGCGGTGGCCGTAATGTAGATGGTCGAGCCTTCGTAAGCGCGCTTGATCAGGCCGATGGTCGGCGCGCCGGTTGCCCCTCGGATCAGCGAGACCGTCGCCACGCCCTCCAGCCGGAGCCACTCTGCACCCGATTCCAGACTCGCCTGCGCCAGCGGCAACAAGATGGCGGGGTCGTGCAGGGTGTCGGAACTCGATTGCACGCTCACCACGAGCGGCGAAAGGGGCGGAATCACTTCCCTATTGTGCGTCATGCGCGGCGGCCCAGGCGCTTCGGATGTCGTCAACCAACAGCCCAAACCCGCCGTCGCTGGTGGCCGACGATTGCCGGATGATGTACGCCGGATGTAGCGTCGCCATGACCACCGGCGCGAGCTCCGAACTGAACGCCACCCCACGTTCCTTGGTGATTTTGAAGTTGCTCCGAATCAGGTTTTTGGCGCTGGGCGCGCCGATGCAAAGAATCACCCGCGGCTGAATGATGGCGAGTTGCGGCAATAGCCATTGGCGACAGGCCGCCACTTCCTCGGGCGTGGGCGGGCGGTTGTGGGCCTTCCCTTCTCGCCAATCGCACGCGCGGCACTTGACGGTGTTGCAGATGTAAACCTGCTCGCGGGAAAGCTCAGCCGCGACCAACGCGCGATCCAAAAGTTGGCCCGCGCGCCCGACGAATGGCCGACCGGAACGATCTTCATGGTCGCCCGGCCCCTCGCCCACGAGCACCAGCGGCGAGCGGGAGTCTCCCTCGCCAAACACCACATTGGTGCGGCGCGCGGCGAGCCCACACGCCACACAACGGCTCGCCTGATCAGCGAGGAGCTTGAGCTGCGGACTTGGCTCGGGCTGCGATGGCATCGGCATACATCTTGACGTATTCCTCCGCCGGAGCGCGCCAGCCGTAATCGCCTGCCATGCCCGCTTCGACCAACTTGGCCCAGGTTTTTGCGTCCGATTTGTAGGTCTCTACAGCGCGTGAGATCGCTTCGAGCATCGGGCGAACGGCGGCCTCGTCGTAAGCAAATCCGTTCTTGCCTTCGAACACGGTGTTCGCGAGACCACCCGTCATTCGGGCGACCGGCACCGAGCCGTAGCGCATCGCGATCAGCTGCCCCAGGCCACACGGCTCAAAGTGGCTCGGCATCAAGAAGATGTCTGCGGCGCCATAAATGCGCTGCGCGAGAGGCGCGTCGAACCGCTCCACCAATCGCAGACGATCAGGCCACTCGGCTTGAAGTTGGCGCAATTGACTGGCCGCGTGCGGATCACCCACCGCGAGAATCACCAGTTGAGAGGGCAGGTTGAGAATGCCGGGCATCGCCTTGACGAGCAAGTCAAACCCTTTTTGGTCGCTCAAGCGGCTGACGATTGCCAGGAGCGGCATGTCGTCGTCCACGGCCCAATCCAGTTCGCCTTGGAGTTCGCGCTTGTTCTGCACCTTATCGCGCCAATTGGCGGCGGTGTACTTGGCTTCGAGTTCCTCATCGTGTTCCGGATCGAAGCGATCGAGATCAATGCCGTTGAGGATTCCGCGCAACCGACCGGTGCTGGAGAGCGACTGCATGACGCCCCAGAGCCCGCACCCGTAGCGCTCGGTTTGAATCTCCTCCGCGTACTTAGGGCTCACCGTGTTGACAATGTCCGCGAACATGCAAGCCGACTTCAGGAAGTTGACCCGCCCGAAAAACTCCAGCTTTTCGCCGGTGAAGAGCTCGGGAGAAAGGCCGGCGCTGGGCAAGGTGTCGGCCCCGAATTCGCCCTGATAAGCCAGGTTGTGGATCGTGTAGGTGCACGCGACATTGGCCCACTTGTCGCCGCCTAACTCACGCACAAACACAGGCAGAAACGCGGTTTGCCAGTCGTTGCAGCTAATCACGTCGGGGATCCAGCCTTCGGCTTCGCATGCGGCCATGATGGCGCGGGCGAAGAGCAGGTAGCTGTCCCGACCGTGAGAATAGAGGTCTTCGCTGCGATGCACCCAGGCGAAGTTCTTCTCGTTGCCCAGCAGCCAAGTGCGCACACCGCTGTTCACGCCCTCGTAGTGGTCCACCGTTTCTTCCCAAATCGGGTTCATCTGGACCTCCAGCGAGTGTCGGTGCCGCATGTGCAGCGCCGGATCGGCAATCGCCATTCCGTACGCGGGACACGCCACGCGCACGTCGTGACCGGCTTCCACCAATGCCTTGGGGAGGCCTTCGGCCACATCGGCCAAACCGCCCACCTTGGCGTATGGCGCCACTTCAACTGAAACGTAAAGAATCTTCATGCCCTGCGACTTTTACCAGACTGGGGACGGACGGCAACCCGGCAACGTTGCGAGGAACGCCTACGAAACGAGGCCGCCGAACTTGCGCGTGCGCTTTTGGTACTCCACTAGCGCGTCAATTAGCGACTTGCCGGTGAACTCCGGCCAGCTCACTTTGGTGACGACAAGCTCGGCGTAGGCGGCTTGCCAAATCAGAAAATTGCTCCACCGCATTTCGCCCGCCGTGCGGATCATCAGATCGGGTTCGGGATGCTCGGGGTGATAAAGATGGGCTGAAATTGCCTCCTCGGTGACCTCCGCGCCACTGGCCGTAACGGACCGCACCGCGTCCACAATCTCCGCCCGACCGCCGTAGTTGATCGCGAGGCAAAAGGTCATGCCGGTGCAGTGCCGGGTCGCGGCGATGCCCTCTTCAAGAGCTTCGCGAAGCGAAACCGGAAGCTCGTGCATGCGGCCCGTGATCGCGACGCGCACATTTTTGTTCACGAGGTGCTGAGTTTGCTCTCGCATCGCGCCTTCGATGAGCTTCATCAGGCCCGCAACTTCGCTTTGGGGGCGTCGCCAGTTTTCGGCGCTGAATGCATACACGGTAAGGAACTTGACACCGAGTTCGCCGGCGGCTTCCACCACGCTCTTGAGAGTTTTGTAGCCCTCGCGGTGGCCAAGCAGGCGTCCCAAACCTTTGCCCGTTGCCCAGCGACCGTTGCCATCCATGATGATGGCGACGTGCTGGGGCAACTGATCAAGGTCGAGGCCGGCGCGCTGGGCCGCCTGCAAGAGCGTGGGCATGCCGGCGCTTAGATTTCCATGAGCTCGGCGTCTTTCTTCGCTTGGAGCTCGTGGGCCCGATCGACGTGGCGGTCGGTGATCTTTTGAACCTTCACTTCAAAGCCCTTCAAATCGTCTTCGCTAATTTCCTTGGCTTTTTGTTTGGCCTTGCCGTGATCGTTGGCGTCGCGGCGCACGTTGCGGATGGCGATGCACGCTTGCTCGGCGCGAGCATGAACCTGCTTAACCATCTCCTTGCGGCGCTCTTCGGTCATTTGCGGGAAGTTCAGGCGAATGCCAGCGCTGTCACTGCTCGGCGTGATGCCGAGGTCGCTCTTAAGAATCGCGCGCTCGATCACCGGGATCATGCTCTTTTCGTAGGGCGCAATCAGCAGTTGTCGCGGCTCGGGAACCGAGACGTTGGCGATTTGGCTAATCGGGGTTTCCGTGCCGTAGTAGTCCACGTGCACCCGCTCGAGCACGCTGGGATTCGCGCGGCCCGTTCGGATGGTGGAAAAGTCGTGCACCATCGCGTCGATGGCTTGCTCCATGCGGTGTTCGGCATCTTTCAGTAATTCGTCCATTGTTACTTTCCTCCGACAAGGGTGCCGACGGATTCGCCCATTGCGGCCCGCACCATTGCGTCTCGTTCACTTAAGTCTAACACGATGATGGGCAGATCATGCTCCCGGCACATCGTAAATGCGGTCTGATCCATCACGCCGAGGCGGTTCTCAATGGCGGTGTCAAAGCTCAGGCTGTCGTACTTCACGGCGTCGGTGTGCTTCTTGGGGTCTTTGTCGTAGACGCCATCTACCTTGGTCGCTTTCATGATCACGTCGGCATGAATCTCCAGCGCGCGGAGCACGCCCGCGGTGTCGGTCGTAAAGTAGGGGTTGCCGGTGCCGGCCGCAAAGATCACCGCACGGCCTTTTTCCAAGTGGCGAATGGCGCGGCGCACGATAAAGGGTTCGGCCACTTGGCTTACGGTGATCGCGCTTTGCACGCGGGTCTGAAGGCCGCTCTGCTCAATGGCGTTTTGCAGCGCGAGCGAGTTCATGACCGTGCCGAGCATGCCCATTTGGTCGGCCACGCTGCGGTCGTAGCCGCCCTTGGAGAACTGTTCGCCCCGAATGAAGTTGCCGCCCCCTACGACGATGCCGACTTGAACGCCTTTCTCGGCGACCTTGACGACTTCCTGAGCAATAAAGCTAATCGTGTCGCCGTCGAGGCCAAAGCCTTGGTTTCCGGCGAGGGCCTCGCCGCTAATTTTGAGGAGAACGCGTTTGAATCGGGGAGTACTCATTCCAAAGAGTGATTGTACTTGGTAAACTCTCTCCGGCGACTAATCGCGCTTCAATGGCGCAGCCGCGTTAAGTCACCGTAGAACTGCTCTGTCCTGCCTAGGTAGGCTCATCAGAAACCAGGAGTACCTCTACGTGGCAAAACCAGCCGATATTGAACCCACCGAAACCCCGGCGATGCTGGAGACCTACTATCGCGAGATGGTCTTTATCCGCCATTTTGAAGAAAAATGTAACCAGATCTACCGCACGGGTAAAGCCGGCGGTTACCTGCACGTCTACATCGGAATGGAGGCCACCGCAGTTGGTTGGCTCCATGCGATTAAGCAGGGTTGGGACTACATCATTACCGCTTACCGCGATCACGCCCAACCGCTGATTCTGGGTTCGGACCCAATTAAGCTGATGGCCGAGATCATGGGCCGCAAGGACGGCTACAGCTTTGGCAAGGGCGGCTCGATGCACCTGTACGATATCGAACGCGGCTTCTTTGGCGGCTGGGGCATCGTCGGCGGGCACACCGCGCTCGGCGGCGGACTTGCCCTGGGGAGCAAGTACAAAGGCGAAGATCGTGTGACCCTGTGCTTCCTTGGGGACGGCGCGGCCAACGCGGGCGTGTTCTTCGAAACCATGAACATGGCCGCCCTTTGGGACTTGCCCGTGATCTTCATCATCGAAAACAACGAGTTTGCGATGGGCACTCGTCTTGAGTACCACGCCGCCGACACCGAGCTTTGGAAGCGCGGCGTGCCGTTCGGCATGATCAGCGAGCGAGTGGACGGCATGGACCTGCTGCAAGTGCTCAGCGATGCGCGACGCATCGTGGATCAAGTCCGCAAGGAGCAGCGCCCGGCCCTCATCGAAATCATGAACTACCGCTTCTCCGGTCACGGCGCGGCGGACAACGATCAGAGCCTGTACCGCACCCCGGAAGAGGTGGCAAAGGCGAAGGAACGCGACCCGATTAAGCTGCTGGAAGCCGTACTGCTCGAACGCAACATCATGACGCAAGAAAAGATGGAAGCGATCAACGAGGAGTACGAAAACGAAGTCGAACGAATCTATGAGGCCGCGGACGCCAGCCCGTTCCCGCCGATCGAAGACGTGTACACGCACGTGTACAGCGACATGATGCCGGAGAAGGGACACTAATGGCCAAGACACTTACTTACCGCGAGGCAATCCGCGAAACTCTGATCGCCGAAATTGAGCGCGATCCGATGGTCTTCCTCATGGGCGAAGACATTGGCCGTTACCAGGGCACGTTCCGCGTGACCCAAGGTCTCTTTGAGCGCTTCAAGGAAAAGCGCGTGCTCGACACGCCGATTAGCGAACCCGGGATTGTCGGGATGGCGACCGGCGCGGCCATGGTCGGTCTGCGACCGGTGGTCGAAATGATGACCATGTCGTTCTCGATTCTCGCGCTCGACCAGATCATCAACCACGCTGCAAAGATTCACTACATGACCGGTGGTCAAGCCACGGTACCCATCGTGGTGCGCGGTCCCGGTGGCGCGGCCAATCAGCTGTCGGCTCAACACAGCCACAGCATGGAAGGCTGGTACGCCCACACTCCTGGCCTCAAGGTCGTTGCCCCAGCGTTCCCCGAGGATGCTGTAGGTCTGCTCCGCACTTCAATCCGCGATGACAACCCGGTTATCTTCACCGAAAACCCGGGCGTTTACGGGATCAAGGCCGACATCGACATTGATGACATTGACTTCACGATCCCCTTCGGCAAGGCCAAGGTGGTGAAGGAAGGCAAGGATTTGACGCTGATTGCCTACAGCCGCATGGTGCATGTGTGCCTCGCCGCCGCCGAAAAGCTGGAGAAAGATGGCTTCGACGTGGAAGTGGTGGACGTGCGCTCGCTTAAGCCGCTTGACACGGAAACGATCTACAACTCGGTCCGCAAGACGCACCGCGCGGTAGTGGTTTACGAAGACTGGAAGAGCGGTGGTTTCGGCGCTGAGATTGCCTCGCGCATCAACGAAGACTGCTTCGACGATCTCGACGCTCCGGTGGGTCGGGTCGGCGGTCTGAACGTGCCCATGCCCTACGCTCGCGTCCTCGAGCTTCAGTGCATCCCGAACGAAGACGATGTCATCGCCTGCGTTCACAAGATTGGCTGACGGAGCAAGATCACTCAAATGAAGGAGCCAGTTGCCACGCGCAACTGGCTCCTTTGCATTTGAATCCGTGGTACACTTGAAATTCCCCACGAAGGATAGGCCTTAGTAAAGCGTATCCGAAGGAAGGACACTCTGATGAGCAACATTACCGAAGGATCTGGGCAACAAGTGAAGGCCGGCTCTGTTCCGGTGCCCAAGATGAAAAAGGGCGTCGGCACGTTCATGCGGGAAGCAATGGCCGAAATGAAGAAGGTCAACTGGCCGACCAAGAAGGAGACCACGCGTCTCACTGGCGTCGTCTTCGCCGTCTGCTTCAGCATCATCATCTTCCTGTTCGTGCTCTCCGTCGTGTTCGAACAAGTCTTTAAAATCATCACGGGGTCCCGCTAATGGCTCGCGCCTGGTACGCCGTCCACACGATTTCGGGCCACGAGAACAAGGTCCGCGAACTGCTCACGCGCCGCGCGTCGGTCGAAGGGCTCTGGGGTCTTGACATTTTTGAAGTCCTGATTCCGGTGGAACAGGAAATGGCCACTCGCAACGGCAAGCGCGTGGTGATGGACAAGAAGGTCTTCCCGGGCTACATTTTGGTCCGCATGGCGATGACCGACGACACCTACCGCATCGTCAAATCAACGAGCGGTGTGACTGGCTTCATCCAATCCGGCAACAAGCCGGTGCCGCTCGAAGACTACGAAGTTCGTCGCATCATGACGAACATCGAATCGAGCAAGGAAGCTCCGAAGGTGGCCTACGCCAAGAACGACGTCATTCGCGTGGTCGAAGGGCCGTTCAGCGAATACACTGGCAAGATCGACGAAGTGCTGTTCGAACGCGAAAAGCTCAAGGTCATGATCAACATCTTTGGCCGTGAAACCCCGGTAGAACTCGACTTCGAGCAAGTCGAGAAGATGTAATTGCCCGTCGCCACGTCACCGATTCTGAAGGCGCATCCTCGCGACATTGAGCGCGAGGATGCGCTTGCCAATGAGCTTGGTCTGCAGCGTCTGACCGCGGGAATTCTGGTCGCGCGCGGCTACGATACGGCGGAAAAAGTACACGCCTTTCTTCGTCCCTCGCTGGATCAGCTGCACGATCCGGAGCTTTTGCCCGGCTATCGCGAGGGAGCGGATATTCTGCTGGATGCCATCAAGAACAAGCGCCGCATTTATCTGCACGGCGACTACGACGTTGACGGCGTGACGAGCGCAGCGATTTTCAGCCGCTTCTTCGACGCGGTGGGCGCGAACTACCACGTCCACGTGCCGCACCGGATCAACGAGGGCTATGGGCTTCACGATTCGGCGGTGCAACGCGCCGTGGACGAGAAGGCCGAGATCTTTCTGACCTGCGACTGCGGCATTACCGCCAACGAACCTGTGCGCCAGGCGCGCGAGCTCGGCATGAAGGTCGTAATTACGGACCACCATGAGCCGGATACTGAATTGCCGCCCGCTCACGCGATCCTCAACCCGCACCTTGCGACTTCGCGCTATCCCTTCGATCAGCTTTGCGGTGCCGGCGTTGTGCTCAAATTTTGCGCGGGTTTGGCCCGCGAACTCGGGCATCCGGTCGGCGCGTTTTATCGCAACTTCCTCGACTTGGCTGCCCTCGGCACGGTCAGCGACATGATGCCGCTGCTGGATGAGAATCGCGTGATCACGCACTTTGGGTTGCAGGAGCTTGGGCGCAGCAAGAAGCATGGCTTGGCGGCTCTGCGCGAGTATGTGCTGCGCGGCGCGACGCGCCCGCTGGTGGCGCGAGATATTGGATTCGGATTCGGGCCTCGGCTCAACGCCTCGGGCCGTATGGAAGACGCGGCGACCAGCCTGCGATTGCTGCTGACCCGCGATGACGAGGAAGCCCAAAAGCTCGCCACTTACGTGGAAGAAGTCAACCTTCGTCGCCGCCAAGAACAAGATATCGCCGTGGAGGTCGCGGTCGAAATGGTGGAGGCACGGGGCGAGAGCGACCGCAACGCGATTGTGGTCTACAATCCCGAATGGCATCCGGGACTCATCGGGCTCATCGCCGGCAAACTCGTGGACGTGTTTTATCGCCCGACGTTTGTGCTCACGAAGGCCGAGCACGGCCTCAAAGGGTCGGCCCGTAGCATCGAGGGCTTTAACCTTTTTCAGGCGATTCAGGCTCTACGCGACGAGTGCGGACTCGGCGGAGGCGGCCACGCGGCCGCGGCCGGGATTAACATCGCCGAAGAGAATCTCGACAAGTTCTCGCTTGCCATCCACGAGTACGTCAGCAACACCATGTCGGCTGAGCAACTCACGCGCACTTACGTCGCCGATGCCGAAGCCGAACTCGCCGAGTTCAACATGGCCCTGGTCGAGGAACTCGACATGCTCGCGCCGTTTGGACAGGCCAACCCCGAGCCATCGTTCTTAGTTCGGCATGCCTCGGTAATGGACGCTCGGTACATGGGCAAAGAGGGCCAGCACCTGATCATGAAGGTGCGGCAGGGCAACAGCAAGCCAATGGCCGTGAAGGTGTGGAACTACGGCGCGGAGACGCCTTTGCCCGAGGGCAATGTTCAGTTTGTGGGTAAGCCCGGCATCAACGAATGGCAGGGTCGCCGCTCGATTGAGATTAAGACTGAGGCAGTCTTGCCAGCTTAAGGCCGACGACTTCGCCGACTTTGACGGTGAGTTCTTTCGCTTCGCCGTTGCGATTCACGCTCAGCTTCACCTTTGAGCCGGGTTCTAACCGGAACAGCTGTGCGGCCAATTGCGTGGCGCGAGCGGTCGGTTTGCCGTTCACGGCCGTAATGATGTCGCCCATTTGAACGCCGCCCTGATGCGCCGCGCCGCCCACCACAATGGATCGCACCATTGCTCCAGAGGTGCCCTTGGCGTCCACAAACTCGATACCCAGTTCCGGGTGGGTCGGTTGATGCTTCGCGCTGAGGAAGCCATCCACCACCCGCGTTAGCACGTCCACCGGCAGGCTGTACGTCACCAGCAGGTCGCCGGGACCGTAGTCGGCCTTCGCCTGCATCATGCCCGAGTTGGAAGGCGCCCGCTGCGAATTGTTGGTCGTGCTTTGCAGGGCCGCCCCAATAATGCCGACGATTTCGCCGTCGTTATTGAGGATCCAGGCTCCGCCCAGGCGGCGGCTCGGGGTTTCAATTCGAATCTCGTTGAAGGGTACGTAGCGGCCGGTTTGGTTTTGTAAGCCGGTGAGGTCGTCGGCGGCGAGTTCGGCGGAGAACGGGCCCTCTAGCGTCACGGCGATGAGACGACTTCCCTTCTTGGGGTTGGACGCGGCAATCCGCAACGGCTTCGCATCGCTCGACCAATTGCTCGCGCCGAGCAGTACCAGCTGACTTCGAGGGTCGCTGGAGATCACTCGAAAGTCAAAGAACTTCCCTTGCGAGGTGCCGGTGATGATGCCCTTGGGCAGCGCCGATTGGTGCGCGACAAAGTAGCCACGCTGATCCACGAGCATGGCGAAACCTTTGGCCTGGCCGTTTTCCTGGAGCATCACCGCGAGCGCTTGAGCCTTCTGCCAAACCCCGTCCAGGGTTTTGTCTTGCTCGCCACCCATCGCCGCGAGGGCGATGAGACTAACCTTTAATGCCCACATCTTCGGTTGCTGCACTCACTTCAATGGCCACGGGTGCGCCTACTTCGCCTTCCTCGGCATCCACAATCACGACCGTCGGCTCGCTCATTAGCGGAGCGGCTTCGGCGGCGATCATGGGCGCGGTCGGGGCGGAGCCACCAAACGCGGCACCGCGGGCAGTATCGGAACCCACGCCGTCTAACTTGGCTTCAGCGACGGCTTTGGATTGTTCTTTGACGACCGGAGTTTCGGCCCGGCGCACCTTGCGTACCACACGGCGCGGCTCGTCTCGCACATCGGCTTCGCCGATGGGGCGATCCGGACCAAGAATTGCGCCCGTGCTCAGCGGGGCCGGTTCAAGCTCGGGTGTGGTGTCCACCACGATGGGCTTCGGTGCGGGCTTGCTCGTCGCGACTTGCACTGGCGTGGTTGTGTTCACCGGCGATTCGTTGGGCTTGGTCAAGGAATTCATGACGACGAATCCGAGCACGGCCGCCAGTCCGCCGAGACCGACTCGTGGAAGCCATAAGGCCCACGGCGATCGCGTTTGCACGCCCGCGTTGAGGATCCGGTCGCGCAGCATTTCGGGCGAAACTTGGCAAGGGCCGGGATCGGGCAGTTGACCCATGGCGGCGCGCATCTTGGCGAACGCGACCATCGTCGCTTGACCTTCGGCATCCAGACCGGATTCAAGTCGCGCGGTTTCTTGCGCGGAAAGCTCACCGAACGCGGCGGCAATCAGCTGATCCACATCCTTTTCTTTCAATTGACAAAACCCTCCATCAGGGGAATCATGCGCTCCTTTAGAGCGCGGCGAGCGCGCAGCACACGAAGCTTGGCGCCACCGATGCTGCAACCCAGCATCTCGGCGATTTCGCTGTATTCGCGTCCTTCGAGGTCGCGCAAAACGATCACGGAGCGGTGGTGAACGGGCAGGGCGGCGAGCGCCTTGCGCAAGGCTTGCACCTGATATTCGCCTTCGAGGTTATCGTTGGCGTCTTCGGTGTTCCCGACGGTCATCCATTCCAGCGCGCCTTTTGCTTCTTTTTGTTCCAGGTTCGAGCGGCGCTGCGTCATGCGAGCCTTGTCGGTGGCGAGGTTGGTGGCGATGCGGAGGAGCCACGTGGTGAACTTGGCCTCGTCGCGGTAGCGACTCAGGTTTTGGTAGGCCCGCACAAAGACTTCTTGCACGATGTCTTCGGCATCGTCTTGACGGGGTGCCATTTGGTAGGCAAATCGGTAAACCAGTTGGCGGTGGCGAACAAACAGTTGTTCGAAGGCGGAGTAGTCGCCCGCTTTGGCCCGACGAACCAGCTCTTGGTCAGCATCGCGATCAACGCTTGCTCCAAAAGTTGTGCCAGGCATCGTCAGTCCAAGTTCCATTCCTTGTTCATCCTCCGGTTGTTCGAAGTCCGAATACACTGACGCCCCAATCCTTGGCTCGTTACGCTCGTCTGGCATGCTGTAGGTCTAGCGGCTTGCGCTCCCTTAGGACGATGTCCGGGGAACGCAAGTTCGCTAGGCGGTGATCCTTAGTGGATCGTCGCGACTTCAGTCGCGAGGTAGAGGGACAGTTGGTGCATGTGCTCAAGGTCATGGGCCATGATTTTGGCCATGTAATCCTTGATGCTCGTTTCCGACCCATTGACCTTAAAGGTCTTGTCCCAATCGGCGTCGGCGAGTCCTTCCAGATACTCGGTGGTCATGTCCCGCCGCGATTCGAAAACCTCGGCTTCGTGGAACACGTCCTTGTCCGCGTAATGATGGGCCTCGGCGGCTTGGTCCGGGTCGTAAGCAGGCACTTCTCGGCCCGGTGAGGCATTCGCCGCGCGAATACGGTCGAGGACTACTTGTTCGTATTCCGCGAGGTGCGCAATGACTTCGCGCGCAGTAAACCGGTCGGCCATAATGCGCTCGTCAAGGCGGTCAGTCGGGAAAACTCGGAGTAGTCGCTCCACAATTTTCGGCGCGAAGCTCAGAGAGTAGATCATTCTCTTCTCCATGCTTCTATGCTACACCGAGTTCACGGGTGTTGTGCGGGAAAACCGGTAATTCGACATAGATTTTTTCTTTCGGGCGCGAAATCTTGAAGCAGGGACCCCGGGGCCGGTGGGCCGGCCTCCTCCTAGTGATTCTCGAACGTTGGTTTGAGAATCGCACGGCCGAGCAACGTCGGCCCCAGATTCCGCGGGATCAAGGCAGTGCTGGCCGCCCCAAGCTACAGGGGTTTCTTGGCAGATCCCCGTGTTGGTGTGAGGCGTGTGGAATCGCTCGGCCATTCTTCTGGGACAGGCTTTGCCAAGTGGCCTTGGTCAGCGCTCGGACACATTCCGCTCCCCAAGACTCTGCCCTGGCAGTGTTTTGCATTACACTAGAGACAAGTGCATCTGCGGCCCACATTTTTCTGCTTGACGCCCTAAGGACGGATGCGAATTGAGGACAAGGTAGACAGCATCGTGCCGTCGCCTCACGATGAGGGCCGAAGGATGACGGCGGGCTCAAAGATTGAGTGGCTGGGTTGGAGGAGGTACCAAGGAAAGTGCTCTATTATCATGTGGATTCACCGGCAATAAAAAGCGTATTGCCCCTCGGTGAGGAACTCGATCGGATCAGGGCACAGAGCTTCTTAGAGTCGCACGGTTTGGAGCGGGTTGTACTGAAATCTGAGTTGCTGATTGCCTTCTACCATGTGTTCCGATTCTCTGGAGTGTTTACCCCCGGAATGAACCAGGTGAGCGGATGGGTTGTGGGAGGAAATGTTCCGCACCTGCAACTGAATGATGATGAGATTACAACGCCTATTGAAGCGCTCGCCATCTACGCTTTGTACCTTGATGATTGGATTGGAGCAAATGGGGCTCAGAGGGAGGACGGGAGCATTCCGGCTTATAGGATCCCTGAGAACTGGGAGCTGCTATCTATATCGAATTCCTATCAGGAGTGGAACATGGGAACCGTTTATCAATGCATTCGTACTAACATCGTTCCGAATAACGTGCAACATTTGATTCATCACGACATTTTTGAGAAATGTAAGAAGCGGGGTTGGTTGAATGTGCTTGTGGATGGTCGAATGGCATATGAATGGAGATCATAACTAGGCTCGCTGGGCCATTCAACATTTAGACATAAGTTCTTTTTAATCTGCGTCTCGACTTCCCAGGGATACAGGGATCGAAAGATACGCGAAGGCGGTGAAGCAGATGCATCACCGCCATTTTGCCCTTAGAGTTTGTAACCTTTTCGGAAGGTCGGGCGGAGCAGAGCGTCGTATTCGGGCTTGCCCTTCACCGCCATCGCCTTGGCATCCCACTCCAGACGGGGTCCATCGGCCCAGATCGCGAGGTTGCCCAGCAGCACGGTTTCGGTGAGCGGCCCGGAGTAGGCGACGATATCCGACTTGGCCCGCGGTCCACCGGTGGCGGCGCGGAAGAACTCGGCCATGTGACCCGGCGAAACATCGACCTCAACATCCGGGATGCTGCCGCCGCCGCTGATGCTGAACTCGCGATTCATCTCGTTGGGGCTGTAGATCGTGCCCTTTTCGCAGATGATGATCACGCCGTTGCCTTCGTAGGTTTTGTCCGGCACTAAACCGGCCGGCGGACGTCGTCCCCCGTCGTACCAAAAGAGGTCGAGCGGGCCACGATCGCCACGCTTGCCGAACTCATAGTGCACCTCAGCCCACGCCGGGAACGACTCGCGGTTATGGCCGCTAGTCGTCGCTTGCACCGAAATGGGATCGCGCAGATCGAGCGCCATGAACGGCGTGTTGAAGATGTGGCAGCCCATGTCGCCGAGTGAGCCGGTGCCGAAATCCCAGAATCCGCGCCAGTGGAACGGGTGGTAGCCCTCGCCAAACTCGCGCTCGGGTCGCGGGCCGAGCCAAAGGTCGAAGTTGAGGTTTTTGGGGGCTTTCGCCGGAGCCGGGCGATCGATGCCTTGCTTCCACCAGCCGCCGGCGCGGTCGGTCCACAGGTGAACCTGCTTAACGGCGCCGAAGTGGCCACTCTTAATGAGGGCCGCCACCTGACGCATGGTCGTGCTGGCCGTGCTCTGATTGCCCATTTGCGTGGCGACGCCCGCCTCCTTGGCGAGCCGCATAAGCTGACGGACTTCGCTGATGGTGCGGCACAAAGGCTTCTCGCAATAGGTGTGCAAGCGGTGGCGCAGGGCCATGGCCGCGGCGACCGCGTGCGTGTGGTCGGGCGTGCTGATGATCACGGCATCCATTTGGCGGCGCATCGCCTCGAACATCAGGCGAAAGTCTTCAAAGGTGTTGGCGCGTGGGTGCTCCGCCATGGCCTTCGCCCGGGCCGCGCTGTCCACGTCGGCAATCGCGACGATATCGCCGAATTGGGCCGCGTCTTGCATTCCGCTCCATCCCTTACCGCCCGCACCGATCACGCCCACGCGCAGGCGCTTGCGGGGTGGGTCTTGGGCGGCGTTCGCGGTGAGCGCTCCACCCATTGCCGCGGCGAGAGCCGCGCCCTTCAATGCTGTTCTTCTCGAAATTTCGTGGCTCATGATCTACTTCAGCTCCTTGATTTTGATGTTGCGGAACGAGACGACCCCGTGGTCGCCTTGAATCGCGATGCTTCCCTGCCCGAGTTTGCCGAAGTTCTTAAATGCGGCGAACTTGGTTTTGGCCAGGCGCGTGTTCCAGTCCTCGCTACCCAGCTTAAAGTCATAGGCCTTCGTGCCGTTGAGCTTGACCCAACAACCCTTTTCGGCGATGCGCACCTGCATGCGGTTCCACTGGCCCGCAGGCTTGGCAGTGTCCTTGCTCGGCCGATAGAACTGGTAGAGGCAGCCGGTGGATTCGACGCCCTCTTGCAGTTTGTGATCGTAAATCTGAACCTCTGGCCCGGTCATCCACGGGTACTGCTCGCTCTCGTCGACGTGGAACATGACGCCGCTGTTTTGGTCCTTGTCCATGTTGAACTCCAGATCAAGCTCGAACCACTTGTAGCTGCCTTCGGAGATAAGGTCGCCGGCTTCGGCGGGGTTGTTGCATCGCAGGACGCCGTCCTTAATCGTCCAGCCATCGCGAACGCCCTTGGCCCGGTAATTATGCCAGCCCGCGAACGACTTGCCGTCGAACATGGACTGCCATCCGGCCTTCTGTTCGGCGAGAGTGAGGGTGTTGATGGGTGAAATGAGAGTTGCGGAGGCGACCAAGAGAGTCAGCATTTTTGCAGTTTAGCCTAACCGGAACCTACGTGTGCGCCTGCTCTTTCGCGCGTTGCCACAACTCTTCCCACGCTTCTGGGTCGAGGTCGGCGAGCGGGCGATCCGACGCCGCCTCCATCGCCTTAAATCGCGCCGCGAACCGATCTAGCATCCGCGCCAGCGAGGCCTCCGCGTCGAGCTTGTGCCAGCGCGCGATGTTGACCATCGTGAACAGCACGTCGCCCATTTCGTCGGCCTGCTCCTCGGCCGTCGTCGCCGCCCGAAACTCGGCGAGTTCCTCGTCCAGCTTGGCCCATACCCCGTCAACATCGGTCCATTCAAACCCCGCGCGAGCGGCGCGCTTGCTCATGGTCATGGCCCGGGCGAGAGCCGGCATGGCCCGCGGAATGCCGTCGAGAATGCTTTCCGGGGCACCCTTTTCGGCTTGCTTAATCCTGTCCCAATTGCGCAGGACTTCCGCCGAGTCGGCGGCGGAGGCATCGCCAAAGACATGCGGGTGGCGGTGGATTAGCTTGTCGGCAATGCCCTGCGCCACGTCCTCAATATCCCAGCCGCCGTCGCGCTTCTGCATCTGCGCGTGCATGATCGGCTGCAAGAGGACATCACCAAGCTCTTCTTTTAGCTTGGCGTTGTCACCCGAGTCGATGGCGTCCATGAGCTCGTAGCTCTCCTCCAGCAGGTACTTTTTGAGGCTCTCGTGGGTCTGTTCCTGATCCCAAGGGCAGCCACCCGGCCCGAGCAGCCGGTCCACCACGTAGACCAGTAGCTCCCACCCCTGCCGATCGCCGAATTCCGAATTCATGGCTTCATCATAAAACAAAGCGGGCGACCTGTGGGGTCGCCCGCTGCTTGTGTGTCGTGCGAAGAGGCTTATGCCTTGGGGGTGTCGCCGATCATACCGTCGCCATCGAGGTCGCGCTTCAGCACTTCTTCGGCCTTGTCCTTGACGCTGTCGAGACCGTCGGCGATCTTGTCCTTGATGTTGCTCAGGGTTTCGTTGCCTTCGACCTTTTCGTCAATGGCTTCCTTGGCATCGCCAACCTTTTCGACCACGGCGTCCTTAATGTCGCCCGCCTTTTCCGCTACGTTTTCCATGGCTTCTTTAGCCTTTCCAATAATGTCCATAATCACAATCCTCCCGCAAAAATGCGGACTCCCTATTGTATTCGATCAGCGCGCAAATTCTGTTCCATCTTGCGGCCCGCTTAACAAAAATTGCGCCAAATCACATCGGCTCGGTGCTGGTCGAGTAAGCGCCGGAACGTGACGTGCGACACCTCGATGGCACCCAACGAGGCCAGGTGCGGGTTCATAATCTGCGCGTCCATCACTGCAAAACCCAGGCACCGACAGTGTTCGATGAGGCTGTGCAGCGCGAGTTTGGAGCAGTTGGTGCGGCGGTGAAACATGGATTCCGCGGAGAAGATTCCGCCGACCGCCAAGCCATAGGTTCCGCCGACGAGTTCGTTGCCATCCCAGACTTCGCAGCTGTGCGCGATCCCGGCTCGGTGCGCCTCGGTGAACATCTCAATGATCGGCGGCGTGATCCAGTTATCCTCGGGCCGACGACAGCCCCGAATCACGCCCGCGAAGTTCTCGTCGAAGCTCACTCGGTAGGGGTGGCTTCTCAGAAACTTGGCGAAGCTTCGCGAGACCCGCAATCCCTCGATCGGCATGAGCGCGCGGGTGCGGGTTCCGTAGAGACCCACTTCGTCGGACCCCTCTTCGCCCATCGGAAAGTAGCCCGCCCGATAGACGTTGAGGAGTTCGGCTGGCGACACCCTAGTGGTTATAGATCGAGTAGGCGTTCCACTCGGGATCGAGCGTCAGCCGCAGCGAGCAAAGCTGCCCCACGTGATAGGCATCGTGCAGGGCAATGTAGCTGAGCGCGTTGGAGGTCGCTTCTGGAGTTCCGGCGGAGTGGATCTCGCCGATCACCTCGTCGCGCAGGGCAAAAACGTGCGCCATCGGATCGTCCACCACCTCTTGCGGCACGACGTACTCGCCCCATTTGTGCTTCTCGCCGTTCAGCTCGGCGCGGCAAGCGATGTAACACTCGTAAAGGTGAGCTAGAGTCATCCGGCCCGACATCATCGCTTCAATCGGTTTGGCATCGAGGTCGAGCCCCGCCACTGCCTGGCGAATCTGGTGGCCGGTGTCGTCGAGGGCAAGCTTCAACGTTGTGTCGCTCATGATGCGCCAGTATACAGGCTTGTACGAACCTAGCCCTGGGGAACGAACCGAGCGGTCAACCGGTAACCTAGCCCAATGAACATTGACCTGCTCAAAGAACTTTGCGAAGCCCATGGCGTTCCCGGCCAAGAAGACGCCATCCGCAAGATCGTCCACCGGGAACTCAGCCCGATTTGCGATGTCCGCGTGGACTGGATGGGCAACCTTATTTGCGAGCGCAAAGCGACGGTGGCTACCAAGAACCCGAAGAAGCTGATGCTCGCGGCGCACATGGACGAAATCGGTTTCGTGGTGAAGTACATCGACGAAAAGGGATTTTTGAAACTGCAAACGCTGGGCGGTTGGGACGCCCGGCAAATGGCCAGTCAGCGCGTGTTTGTGCACGCCGAGGCCGGCCCGCTCAACGGCACCCTCATGGCGAGCGGCAAGCCCAAGCACCAACTTTCGCCGGAAGAAGCGAGCAAGTCGCCGAACATTGAGACGTTTTTTGTGGATTGCGGCCTTTCCGCCGAAGAAGCCAAGGCCAAGATCAAGCTCGGCACGATGGTTACGATGAATCGTCAGCTGCAGGAAATGGGCAGCCTCATCACCTGCAAAACCATGGACGACCGCGTGGCCGTTTTTGTGATGATTGAGGCGGTGAAGAAGGCCGCGAAGCACGGTGTGGACCTTTACGCAGTGGCGACTGTCCAGGAAGAAATTGGCCTTCGCGGGGCGACCGCCGCGGGCTCGGGCCTGCAGCCTGATCTCTGCGTAGCGATTGACATTACGCTGGCCAACGATATTCCGGGCGTTCCGGATTCGGACGCCGTGACCCGCCTGGGCGAAGGCACCGCGATCAAAATCATGGACAGCTCGCTGATTTGCCACCCGAAAATGGTGGATCACTTCACCAAGCTCGCCGAGAAGAACAAGATCAAGCACCAGTTCGAAATCTTGAGTGGAGGCGGCACCGACGCAGGTGGCGTGCAGCGACAAAACGGCGGGATCCCGGCGTTCACTCTCAGCATCCCGACCCGCTACGTGCACACCGTGAATGAGACTGTTCACCGCGACGATGTGCAGGCGAGCATCGACATCCTCGCCGCGTACATCGAAGACGCCCACAACGGCGACTACTCCTACTCGCTGTAAGGGCGATTCATTCATAATGGAAGCGTGAGACTGCCCAAAGGATTTTGGATCACGCTTCCGCTTAGCGCCCTCATTGCGGGGTTGGGCGGCATCCTTTTCCTCAAGGTCAACTCCGAGCGCCGTCCGGGCGAGTTTCCTTCCCGCCATCCCGTGAGCGAAGACCTGCGAAAGAAAGAGTCGGCCAAGCTCATGCAGGTTGCGCCCGAGATAAGTGGCACTGATGCCTTTGGCGACAAGATTCAACTCACCGAGTTTCGCAACGGCAAACCCGCCGTGGTCCTTTTTATCCTCCACGACTGCCCGTGTAGCATCGAGGCGCAAGAGACGTTCAACACGCTCTACATCACAAACCAGCGGTACGTAACGTTTGTGGGCGTTGTCAAGGGCACGCAGAAGGAAGCTCGGCGCTTCTTCAACGAAACGTCTTGCGCGTTCCCCGTGGTGGCCGACGAAACCGGCGCCTGGGCCAAGGCTTACGGCGTTAAGCGGTCGGTTTACAACGCCCTGATTACGCCGGATGGCAAGATCGCCAAAATCTTCCCGGGCTACTCGAAGACCGTGGCCAACCAGATCGGCGAGTGGTGCGCCAAGTACGCGACCGAGCGGGTCGCGCCGATGACCTTTGATTCCGCGCCGAAGATCGAGACCGCTGGCTGCGAGTTTTTCCCCGAATGAACACCTTCGGTCATTTGTTCCGCGCCACGACGTTCGGCGAATCCCATGGTGGTGGCGTCGGCGTGGTCATCGATGGATGCCCGGCCCAGATCGCCTTAGATGTTGAGGCCGTGCAGCGCGACCTGGATCGTCGCCGACCCGGCCAGTCGCATATCGTCACGCAGCGCAAGGAGTCGGATCAAGTCGAGGTGCTCAGCGGCGTGCTCGACGGCAAAACCCTCGGCACACCGATCGCCATGCTCGTGCGGAACACGGACCACCGAAGCGGCGATTACGACGAGATGGCGACGAAGTACCGCCCGAGCCACGCCGACTTTGCCTACGATCAAAAGTACGGCATTCGCGCGGTGGCTGGTGGTGGGCGATCATCGGCGCGCGAGACCATCGGTCGCGTTGCCGCGGCGGCGGTGGCCAAGCTCGTCTTGCGCCAATGGTTTGGGGTGGAAGTGCTGGCGTATGTGCAGCGCATCCACTCCCTAGAGACCGCGATTGACCCGCTAAGCGTCACGCTTGAGCAGATTGAGGCCACGCCGGTTCGCTGCCCCGACCCGCAAATGGCGGCGAGCATGATCGCGCACATCGAAGAAATCCGCAAGGCCGGCAACAGCGTCGGCGGCGTGATTCAGGGGGTCGCTCATGGGGTTCCCGCGGGCTGGGGTGAACCCGTGTTTGGCAAGCTCGAGGCCGAGCTCGCCCGGGCCGTGATGAGTCTTCCCGCCTGCAAGGGGTTCGAATCGGGCTCCGGGTTCGCGGGCACCTGGCAAACCGGCTTGGAGCATAACGACCACTTTGTGGCGGACAACGGACACGTGACGACCAGCAGCAACAACTCGGGCGGAATTCAAGGCGGCATCAGCAACGGAATGCCGATTCTCATCCAAGCTGCGTTTAAGCCAACGGCGACCGTTTTGCGTCCGCAACCCACGGTGACGACCGCTGGTGAGAACACCGAACTCACCGGTCGCGGCCGTCACGACCCGTGCGTATTGCCGCGCGCGGTGCCGATGGTCGAGGCGATGATGGCGCTCGTTTTGGTGGATGCTGCTCTTCAACAAAAAGCGCGTTCTTCAACTGGGACGGCTTAACAATTTCTTAATCTTATGTCGGCTAGAATGACAGACGTGGACGCGACGACCCAAGAAGCCCCCGTACAAACCGGGCAAATGTTTCCGTTGGACCCTGTTGCCGAGCCATCGCCATCTATGACTCCGGTTGAGCCCAAAGTCCAAGCCACGAACGTCAACTTTTTTTACGGTCAGTTCCAGGCCCTTCACGACGTTAGCATCCTCATTCCGCCGCGCCAAATCACGGCGTTGATCGGCCCGAGCGGCTGCGGAAAGTCCACCTTCTTGCGCTGCCTTAACCGCATGAACGACCTGATTGACAACACCCGCATTGATGGGCGCGTGCTGCTGGATGGCGTGGATATCTACAGCCAAGAAGTTGACCCCGTCGCCCTGCGCAAGGTCGTCGGCATGGTGTTTCAAAAGCCAAACCCGTTCCCGATGTCCATCTACGACAACGTCGCCTACGGCCCCCGCATTCACGGCGTGAGCGACCGCTCAAAGCTTGACGAGATTGTCGAGCGCAGCCTGACCAGCGCGTTCCTTTGGAACGAGGTCAAGGACAAGCTGAAGGAGAACGGCAACGCGCTCTCCGGCGGTCAACAGCAGCGGCTCTGCATCGCGCGCACCATCGCCGTGGACCCCGAGGTCATCCTCATGGACGAGCCGTGTTCGGCGCTCGACCCGATCGCCACGCGCCGCATCGAAGACTTGATGCAAGAACTCCGCAAGGAGTACACGATCGTGATCGTGACGCACAACATGCAGCAGGCTCAGCGCGCGAGTGACCGCACGGCATTTTTCCACCTCGGCAAACTCATCGAGTGCCAGGAAACGGCGGAACTCTTTACGAGCCC
Organism: Chthonomonas sp.; assembly: GCA_016788425.1. Classification (NCBI taxonomy): domain Bacteria; kingdom Bacillati; phylum Armatimonadota; class Chthonomonadia; order Chthonomonadales; family Chthonomonadaceae; genus Chthonomonas; species Chthonomonas sp. The sequence continues at coordinate 815,908 of JAEURQ010000002.1, read as the reverse complement.
GACCGAAAAACTCACGGAAGACTACATCACCGGTCGCTTCGGTTAATCTCGCTTTTTGATCGAGCGGGCCGGGCTGCCGACGACGACGTCGCCCGCCTCAACTGGCTTGGTGACCACCGCGCCCATGCCGACCACGGCGTTGTCGCCGACGGTGGTTTTGTTAATCACCGCCGCGCATGGCGCGACCCACACATTCGCCCCGATCTTGGTGCTGCCGGCGATCATGGCGTGCGCAATCACAAGCGAATTCTCGCCAATGTCGCAGCCGTGCGCAATGTGCACAAGGTTGTCAACCTTCACGTTCCGCCGCAAGCGGGTTTCGCCGAGCACGGCGCGATCAATGGCGGTGTTGTTGCCGATTTCGACCCCATCCTCCAGGACCACCACGCCGAGGTGCGGAATCATCACGTATTGGCCGTCAATGTCGCGCTCGTAGCCAAATCCTGCTCCGCCGATGGTGGAGTTAGCGCCGATGGTGACCCGGTGGCCGATGCGGGTTCCGGCTTTTACGACAGTGTTGGCGTCAATCACTACTTCATCGCCGATCTGGCAGTTGGGCTCGATCACGACGTTCGCCCCGATAAAACAGTTGTGCCCCACCGGACTTTCGAGCACCGCCGATGGGTGGGTGCCCACGGGGCGGGTCGGCGCGAAGAAGCGCTCCAGCGCGGTTTGAAATGCTCGGCGTGGTTCGTCCACGACGAGATAGGTGACACCCGGGATTAGCTCGACGCCCTCTATGCTGGGCACGATGACGGCCCCGGCGCGGAAGTCGGCGAGTTTGCCGATCGACTTGGCGTTGCACCAGGCGAGCACGGTCGGATCCTCGTTGGCGCCCAACACGACTGCGTTGGCGATCTGGCCGTCGGTTGGGCCGATGACTTGCGCCCCGATCGCCGCCGCCAGTTCGGCAACGGAGATCACAAACTCACCTTCCAGCGGATGACTTCGAAGCTTTCGGCGAGGGCATAGCCCGACTGAATACCGCGCACATGCGCGAGGCTGCGCAGCGTGGCCTCGTTGGAATAACTGCGGAATCCTTGCGACTCGTAGGCGGCGAGTGCCCGCACCTTCGCCATCAGCTGATCCTCGCTCACCTCCACAAACAGCGGGTTGTCAAGGGTCAGATTGTTCCAAGGCAGTTCGAAGCCCCAGATGGTGCTCTTTTTGCCCGCCCGAATTGCCTCCTGCGCGATGACTTGATGATCCTGGTGGATGTCGCTGCGCATCGGACAAAGGACGAGATCGGGCTGCAACTCCTTGACCAGGGCGACCATTGCCTCGAGGATTTCCTGTCGGTCGCGTGGGAAGTAGCGAACATTGAAATCCAGCACCCGTACATCTTTGATGCCTAGTTGGGTGTGCGCGGCGACAATCTCTTGTCGGAGGACCAGAGGATCGAAGCCCGCCGGCACCGATTCGCGGCAATCGGAAAATGCGACCGAGGTGATCGCCGCGCCTTCCTGCTGGAGCCTTGCGAGGGTCGCGCCTGCGCCCAATTCGGCGTCGTCGGTGTGAGGAGCGAGCACCAACACTCTTTGAAATCCGAGTTGCTTAGCCATGAACCTTGGTCAGGCTTATTGTCCCACGAATCGGGGCCACGTGCGCACCCCGCACTCGGGTAAGAATGAAGCATGAGGGCTCGTTTTCCTTCGCTTTTCGTTTTGGCGGTACTCGCCTTAGGCACCTCCAGCTCGGCTCAAGTTAACAGCGCGTTCTTTGACGCCCTCACCGGTCGCGAAGTAGGCCCCATGAACATGGGGGGGCGCATCGCCGACCTCGCCGTGTTCGAACAGGACCCGCGCATCTTCTATGTGGCGACGGCGAGCGGCGGCGTGTTCAAAACCACCAACGCGGGCATGAGCTATGAGCCGCTGTTTCAGCAAGAAAGCTCGATGAGCATCGGCGCGATTGGCGTGAGTGCCACCAACTCCGACATCGTGTGGGTGGGCACCGGCGAGGCCAACAGCCGCAACTCGACCGCCTGGGGTGACGGCATTTACAAGTCGACCGACGGCGGCGAATCGTGGACTAACATGGGCCTCAAGACCAGCCGCCACATCGGTTCGGTCGTGGTTGATCCGAAGTATCCGGACACGGTTTTCGTGGGTGCGCTCGGCAACCTTTGGGCGACCGGTGGCGAAAGGGGCCTCTTTAAGACCACCGATGGCGGCAAGACGTGGGTAAACACATTGAAGACCGATGCCGACACCGGCATCATCGAGATCATTCAGAACCCGAAGAACAACCGGGAACTGTTTGCCGCCACGCTTCAGCGACGCCGCATGCCGTACAACTTTCTGAGCGGAGGCCCCGGATCTGCCCTTTGGAAGAGCACCGACCACGGCAACACGTGGCGCAAGATTACGAAGGGCCTTCCGCCCGGACCGTGGGGTCGCATTGGGATGGACTACTTCATGGCTAACCCCAAGGAGATGGTGCTTACGCTAGAGCGACCGGTCACCGGTGACCTCAAGGCGAATTCGCAAGGCGAGACTTCTGGCGGCATTTTCCGCAGTAGCGACGGCGGCGAATCGTGGACTCGCACGAGCCTCATCAACCCGCGCGCGTTCTATTTCAGCATTCCGCGATTCGACACCAGGGACAAGGACCGCATCTATATCCCGGGTGTCGAACTCCACATCAGCAAAGACGGCGGACGCACCATCCGCACCACGAACGTTGACGTTCACGCCGACTGGCATGCGCTGTGGGTAAATCCCGCCGACCCGAATCACCTGATCGCCGGTGTTGACGGCGGCGTTTATGTCAGTCGCGACAAAGGCACCACTTGGGAGATGCACGACCGCATGAACATCGGTCAGTTCTATGGCATCGCGTTCGACATGCGCAAGCCCTACTGGGTGTATGGCGGCCTGCAAGATAACGGAAGTTGGGCGATTCCGACCCAAACCGAGCGCGGATTCCTCGGCCCGTGGGACGCCGTGAGCCTCAGCGGCGGCGACGGATTCCACGTGCAAGTGAACCCCGACGACTACCGCTGGGTATTCAGCGAATCGCAGGGCGGCGCGGTGCAACGCACCAACCAGGAAACCGGCCAAGGAGGCTCGGCGCGCCCGGCCGGCGCAGGTCTGCGCTTCAACTGGTCCACGCCCATCATTCTTTCTTCTTGGAATCCCGAAGTCGTCTATGTGGGGTCGCACCGACTCCACCGCAGCACGAACAACGGTGTCACCTACACCGCGATTAGTCCCGACCTCACTACCAATGACGCGTCGAAGATGAAGGTCGGTGCGGGCAGCGTAAGCCCGGAAAGCACCTCGGCCGAACTGCACTGCACGATTATCACCATCTCCGAGAGTGCCAACAAGCAAGGCATCATCTGGGTAGGCACCGACGACGGCAACGTGCAAGTCACCCAAGACGATGGCGCGACGTGGACCAACGTGACGCCCGGTGTGGACACTGGCCTTCCGAAGGGCACCTGGGTTTCGCGGGTCACGGCTAGCAAGTACGTCCTTGGCCGCGCTTACGCCACATTTGACAATCACCGCTTTGGCGATTTCAAGCCGTATGTTTTCGTGACCGAAGACTTCGGCAAGAATTGGAAGCGCATTGACGCCGGAATTCCGGATATTGAATCCACCTACGTCATTAAGGAAGGCGTTCAGAACGAGAGCCTGCTGTATCTCGGCACCGAAATGGGGCTGTACTTCAGTCTCGACCGCGGCGCGACATGGAGCAAGTTCAAGAGCAACTTCCCCGCCGTCTCCGTTCACGACGTGGCGGTGCATCCGCGCGATCTTGATCTGGTCGTCGGCACCCACGGGCGCAGTATCTGGACGATCAACGTCTCGGCGCTGGAAAGCCTGACGCCGGCCAACTTGGATCGCTCGATCTTCCTTTGCCCGCCGGCGCCGGCCTACACGCTCGGTCGAGCGCGCGGCGATGGTCACGAAACCACTCACTGGCGCTTGCCGAACAGTCAACCGAACGTCACGGTTTTCTTCCACATGAAGAAGGCACCGAACACCAAGCCGACCGTGAGTCTGCAAACCGCCGGTGGTCAGAGCATCAGTTCTCTGGAAGGTGAAGCGAAAGCCGGTCTGCAAAGTGTGCGCTTCCCTGTCCGCAACTTGGGGGCCGGAACCCGAGAACTTCGGGTGGTGCTGAAGGTTGGCGACGTGGAGCAAGCAACGACGGTTCGGGTGGAAGATGTCTCCGGCAACATCCACCAAACCAAATAATCTGCATTAGTTAGCCATTAGTTAGGCATTAGTTAGAGAAAACACCGCTAATTTCGGCGGTGTCTTCTCTTATACTAGGGCGATAAGGCCATGCTCACACTCAAGCAAGCTCGTCGCATCGCTCCTGCCCTGCTCCTCAGCATTCTCGTGCTGCAGTTCTTGGCTGGGTGCGCCGGAATCTTTGGCGGAGGCTCCTCCGCCGTCGCAGGAACCGCGCTCCTCAAGGCGGGTGGCGTGTCGTCGCACATTGTTTCGAGCCGCTCGCGAGAGTTGGCCTACGCCACGCTGAAGATTCGGACATCGGTGGCCACGTCGGAGGTTAGCGCGACCGGAGAGGGTTCGACGATGATCTACAACGGCGGGCCCCAGTTTGCCGAAGTCGTGGATGCCGAAGGGCGCACCGTGTTCTCGAACTACGTAAGCGCCACGGCACCCGACTTTACCGTTGCGACAACCGCCCGTTCGCTTGCTTATCTTGTGCTTGCTGGCCCGGGCCTCAAGCGCGAGGGCCGCATCAAGTTGCTGGAGGAGGTCAACACGATCTCGGGGTACAGCGACTTAGAAGCGGCGATCCTCGCGCAACACAACGCGCTTGGCTATCTTGACGTGGACGATGCGGCGATTAAGGCTGCGCTGGAGACCATGACCACCTCGGCCTACAACCGCGGACGCGGCGTCATTGTCGAGCCGACGAACCGCAGTGGTCTGGCCGTTGATACGAGCGTGGATAGCGCGCTCACCGTGCAAAACACCTACTTGCGTCGCGTCCAACTGTACTTCCGTCGCACCGGCTACAAGGACGCCGCGGGCAACCAGGTGGACGAAAACAACGAGTACATGGTGCAGGACATTCCGCTCGTGGCCCGTTACGGCGGTGTCACGGGTACGTTGGATGGATTCCTCAAGGGTGACGTTGCTTACTCGCCGCAATCGAACACGCCGGCTTTCCTGATTCCGCGCTATCCGGCGACGGCCAAGCAAACCCAATATGAGGTGTATGCGCTCGGCCCGGGCGGCCACTTAGGGGACTTCTCGGCCGCTCCCGCCGACATTAAAAATGCGCAAGGCATTGTCGAGTTGAAGGCGCTATTCCTCGACGCGTTCCTGGTGTTTATCGCCAACGTGGCGATCCCGGTGGGCGGCGATGAGATTGACGGCTACCTCAAGTTCGTGGGCGCCAACGCGGCGGTCACCGACCTGATCGGCAACCTCAAAACGAACGTGCCGCAGCTAGGCGAACTTCTTGGCCAGGGCCAGTACATGGATGCGCTGAAGGCGCTGGTGAACTCGGCTTACACCAGCAACACGATTCTCCCGTTCTTGGCGCAGCTGACGCTCGATTTCATTGATCAAAACGCCAACCTCTCCGATGCGACCTACGACCAAATCTTTAACGGATTCAAGGGTCTGCTGGACAAGATGGGCAAGATTGACATCGGGTTCACCATCGCCGATTTGGTGATTCTGTTCGCCGACGTCGCGCGCTCCAACAAAATCGACCGATTCGAGGTGATTTCGACGCCTGGTAAGGTGACGTTGCAAGTGGGTCGCACCCCACTGCGCCCGACGCAAAAGACCACGGTGCGTGCGATTATCCAAGATAAGGACCCGGCCGGCACGTACGAGTACCGCTGGCGCGTCTCGCCGAACAACAACTATTGGCTCGACGACCGCGACCTTGATGGCACGGATGACGCGGTCGGCGGCATCCTCATCACCGGCGACGACGTGGTCGAGGCGAACAGCTTCATCACCACGAAAGGCACGGCCACCGTGGATTGCGAAGTCTGGCGCGTGGACGGCAGTCGCCGCAAGGTCGCCGACGCCGACAGCGTGAACGTGGTCTTCGATCCCGAAGCAACCAACGTGAGCACGGCGAACTACGTGGTGCAAGTGGAATCTCGGACCTATGAACTGAGTAGTGCCTGGGTCGGTCGTTACAGCGGAGACTATGCCATCTATGCCCTGGTGCCGAAGACCGACTTAGCGTTCTACTACCGGTTCACAGGCACCGGAGCAACAGCCAGCGGCTACAACTATCAATATGGGCGCTACACGCCAATTCCGAACGATGTGCTTGGCGCCGCATCCTATTCCGAGTACCTCACGGCACCGGCGGCCGGTTACATCAAGGTCATGCTGAAATCCGGTTGGGATGGACTCGTCGGCGGACACTCGACACAAGCGGCGGCGAGAGCGAGTCTGGATGCCAACATCGCACCTCGCCTGGTCATCTACAACTCGATGAGCCACGTCGTTGAGGCGTACCTCCCGGACAACTAGGAGTTTGGCCCCCAGCATCTACGCTGGGGGCCAAATTTTTATGTCGAATTTGCGGCCATTCCCAAGAAATTGCTGTATGAATAAGTGAGGGCTCGTGGTATCCGATGGATATCTAGCCCACGGGCTCAGAGGAACCTTATGGAAGTTACTTTTAGAAATGCCCATGGAGAACTAAGCTCCCGCGACCGCGCTTACGCGGTGAAGAAGTTTGGATTCCTGGACCGCTTCCTGAACTCCGCCTCACGCGCTGAGGTTGTCCATCGCGAAGAAAATCACGAACACATCGTGGAAGTCACGGTGTTTGCCGATGGCAAAACCATTCGTTCGGTTGAACACAATCTGAACATGCGCGCGGCGATTGACAACGCCAGCGAAAAGCTCATGAATCAGATGCGGCGCGCCAAAGACAAGCTAGTTCGTCGCAAGCGGGCCTAGGGCCTCGGCGACGGGTGCGGGTAGTTCGGCGGGCCCTTCAAAATCTAGGGCCGGCTGTGCTACCGGCACCGCCAAGGCCGGCAACTCTTGCAGGTCGCGCAAGTTGAAGTAGTGCAAGAACTGCTGGGTGGTGCCGTACAGCACCGGACGCCCCGGCGTGTGACGCCGCCCGACATCGCGGATGAGGCGACGCTCCAACAGCACGCGGACTGAGTAGTCGCACTGCACCCCGCGCACCGCCTCAAGTTCGGCAAGCGTCATGGGTTGCTGATAGGCAATCACGGCGAGGGTCTCCATAAGCCCTTTACTGAGCCGTTGCTTCTGCGGGCGCAAGAACCGCGTGATCTGCTCGGCGTACTGCGGCTTGGTGGCCAACTGATAGCCACCGGCGATATTCACGAGTTGCACCGCCGAGCCGCGGCTGAGAATCTCGGCCAGTTCGCGCAGTGCTTCCTCGACCTCGATCCGTTCGCACTGCAGCGCGTCGGCAATGGACTGGGCGCTGGCTGGTTGGTCCGCGACAAAAAGCAGCGCCTCGACCTCGAAAATGCGGCTCATGCCGGATACCCCCGGGCGAACAGCACATCGTCGTCGCCGAGCATCAACTCAGCCCGACCGTGGCGGATGAGCTCCAGCAGCGACAGGAACCACCACACCGCCTCCGAACGCGTAAACGGCGCCGGCACGAGGTCCACCAGGCTCGTGAACTCGTCGGTGAGCGAATCCCACACCGTCTCCATCATCTGCGAGAGTGATCGGCGCGGCTTGTTGAGAATCTCGGGCGGATCGGGAATTGCCTTTCGCAGCAGCCGTTCAAACGCCCGCGAAAGGTCGCCGCTGGTGACCTGCCCCAGCGAAAACGGAATCTCGTACGCGTCACCCGCCGCGCTGCCACGGAAGTAAATCTGGTCGCGACTTTCTTCCAGCCGCATAAATGCCTCGATCACTTCGCCGTATTCGCCGATCGTCGGATCCACGAACTCAAGTTCCGGCGATTCCTCAGCTTTGTCTTCAAAGTTGGGGATGATCGCCCAAGACTTTTGCTCCACCAGGTAAGCCAAGGCAACGGTGGCGGCGGCGGCTTGGTCGAGTTCCTCGGGGTGCAACTCCACCAGGTAGTGGATGTACGCCATGCAGATGGGCGCGAGCGGCACGCCGAGCAGGTCCACCTTGTGCCGGCGCACCATCTCAAAAAGCGTGGCCAGCGAACCCGAAAACGCATCGCACTCCACCTGAATGGGCGGCGGAGCGACGACCCCCAACGAGGTCACGCTAGCTTCGGGAATCTGCGGCTTCAACTAAGGAACAGACGATTTGCGGGCGGGGAAAACTCCGCCTTTAGCGAATCGCTTGCTCGGTTTCGGCATCAAAGATGTGCAACGCGTCGAGGTTAATCGAGAACTTCGCCGCGGTTTGCTCCTGAATCTTCGAGGAAGAATCCACCGACGCCTGGAACACCTTGTCGCCCATCTTAAGGAACGCAACGTACTGGTGGCCGTGCGGCTCGATGACATCAACCGTGGCCTCAATCGTGTTGTCCGGCGTGGTCGGAATCGGATTCGTCATCGTCGCGTCGTAGATGCTTTCCGGGCGAATGCCAAGCGTGACCTTCTTGCCCACCATGCTGATGGCGGGGTGGTTCTTCGGCAAGGCCAAACGAAACTGCCCGGTGTCCACGTGCGCGTCATCGGTGACCGTGGCATCGAGGAAATTCATGGGCGGCGCGCCGATAAACCCAGCCACAAACTTGTTGGCCGGCTGGTTGTAGACCATCTCGCTGGTATCGCACTGCTGTAGCAGCCCGTCCTTCATGACCGAGATGCGCTGACCCATGGTCATCGCTTCGACTTGGTCGTGAGTCACGTAGATGGTGGTGATGCCGAGCTGGCGGTGAAGGCGAATCAGTTCGGCGCGGGTTTGGATCCGGAGCTTGGCGTCGAGATTGGAGAGTGGCTCGTCCATCAAGAAGACCTTGGGTTTGCGGACGATCGCGCGCGCCAGGGCGACACGCTGGCGTTGACCGCCGGAGAGTTCCTTCGGGCGGCGTTGGAGCAAGTGCCCAATGTCGAGCATTTTGGCTGCTTCCTGCACCCGGGCGTCAATGTCTGCGCTAATGCGCTTGGCTTCGGCGCGGTGCGAAAGCTGCCAGAAGAAGCCCTTGAGCTCGCGCAGACGCAGGCCAAACGCGATGTTGTCGTACACCGTCATGTGCGGGTAGAGCGCGTAGTTTTGGAACACCATCGCGATGTCGCGATCCTTGGGCGGCGTGTCATTCACGCGGTCGGAGCCGATCAGCAGATCACCGCTTGTGGACTCTTCGAGCCCTGCGATCATGCGCAGCGCGGTGGTCTTTCCGCAACCCGAAGGGCCGACCAACACCATAAACTCGCCGTCGCGAATGTCGAGGTTCAGGTTGTCAACGGCCTTGACATCTTTGCCAAAGACCTTAGTGATGTTTCGATAAGTTACGCCAGCCAATCCGTCGTCTCCAAAATACGAATTCTCAGTATAGCCCTAACCTTAACGGATCACGTCGAGGGGCTTCATCGAGCGCCATTCGCCGCGCGTAAAGTCGGGCACATCAATGCTCTGCGAGCGGTTCTTGACCGACCATTCGCTGAGCGGGCCAACCACCGACCACGCCGCGCCATCGTACACGTCTTGATCCATCGGTAGCCCATTGCGTAGGCAGTAGATGATGCGCCACAGCATGATAAAGTCCATGCCGCCGTGGCCGCCGGCTTTCTTCGCGACCTCGCCCATGCGCCCCCATAGTGGGTGCTCGTACTTCTTCATCAGCTTATCGAGCTCAGCGCCTTGAACCCAGCTTTCGGTCGAGGGCGTTTCGCCTTCGATCACGCAGCGGTTGGGAAATCCGCCCCAAATGCCCTTGGTTCCCTGCACCAGGTTCAGGCGGTTGTAGGGGCGTGGCAATTGCTCGTCCCATTGCACCACCAGCGATCGGCCGCGAACGGTCTTGATGATCGAGGTGTTGAGGTCGCCGCACACAAAGTTCAGCTTGGCGTGGGGATTGCCCGCCTTCAGCTGCGGCTTAAAAAGTTCGCGAGCCATGCTCGGCGAACTCACCGAACTTAGGTAGTCAAAGCGGTCGCCGCGATTGATATTCAGGTACTGAGCCACCGGACCCAGCCCGTGCGTGGGATACAGGTTGCCGTTGCGCTTGGCATAGTGCAGCGTGCGCCAGGAGCCGGTGCCGTGTCCGACTTCGTTCATCTGCCAGCGCAGATCGTGAATGTACGCGCCTTCGGCGTGCAGCAACTCGCCGAACACGCCCATGCGGCACATGTTGAGCACGAGCAGCTCTTCGCGGCCATAGCAAACGTTCTCCATCATCATGGCGTGGCGCTGGTTGCGCTCAGCGGCGTCCACAATCTGCCAGCACCCTTCGACGCTGATGGCCATGGGAACCTCGACAAAGGCGTGCTTACCGCTGTTCAGCGTATCCACCGACATCGGCACGTGGAACTCCCACGGCGTCGCGATGAACACTGCGTCAATGTCGTCGCGCTCCAGCATCTTGCGGTAGTCCCAGTCGCCGCCTGCCCCATAACTCGCCGGAGCGGGGCGTCCTTTCGCCTCAACTCCTTTGATGGCGGCCATGCGCGAGGGCTCGTGCGTATCGCAAATCGCGATAATCTCGACGCCGTCCATTTGCATGACTTGCTCCACATGGCCGCTGCCGCGCGCGCCAACGCCGATGAACGCGCAGCGAACCCGATCGAGCGGAGCCGCGGCGTATCCCGCTACCGATTTTTGGCCGGCTTTGGGCTTGGGAGCTTTCATCCGCGCCGATTTCAGGCTGTCAGTTTCGAGTTGGGTGCCAGCCATACTGCTGGCGGCAATCATGAAGTCGCGGCGGCTCATTTCCATAGTGCGTAGTTTAGACCACGGCGCAGGTATAAATGACTCGTGATCCGCCGAACATTCTTGCCCCTGTCCATGCTCATCGTGCTTTGTGGTTGCGGAGGCAATGGCGGGAGTGGTCTCGGCACCACCACCGCGCTCTCGGTGACCCCAGCGGCGACCTCGGTGGAGTTTGGGCGCACGGTGCAACTGTTGGCGGTTCCGACCGGCGGGCTTGAGCCCGTTCAGTGGAGCGTCACCGGCCCCGGCACGGTCTCGACGAGCGGCCTTTTCACCGCGGGAAGCGCCACGGGCACCGCAACCGTGCGCGTGGCCGTGGTCCGCAACCCCAGCATCTTCGCGACGAGCATCATCAGCGTCGGACCGGGCGTAACCGTGGATGTCAATAGCTTGGGTTCGAAGGTCGTGGTGCCTCGTAGCCGCATCCGTCTCACGGCGACCGTCGCCGGGACGAGCAACCTCAATGTCACCTGGAGTGTGCCGGGCGGCAGCGCGAGCGGGACAATCGCCTCCGACGGAACCTACACCGCGCCGAACGCGGCGGGCACCTATCTGGTCACGGCTCGATCGCAGGCCGACCCCACGAAAACCGACGACTTTAGCATCACGGTGGCGGCCAACGCGAGTGTGCGATTTAACATGACGGGCGGGGCGACCTTCACGCTGGCCCTTCGTCCGGACAAGGCGCCGGGCCACGTGGCCAACTTTGTGTCGCTCGTGAACGAGGGCTTTTACGATGGCATCGTGTTCCACCGCCGCGAAGACCTCTCGCCGTCGAACTCCATTCCCGATTTCATTGTGCAAGGCGGCGACCCCCTGACCAAGACTCTGCCGCTCACCGACCCCAGCATCGGCACCGGCGGTCCGGGCTACACGATTCCGTTCGAGACCAACGACTTGGTGCACGACCAATACGCGCTAGCGATGGCGCGCAGCTCGGGCATGGACACGGCCGGCAGCCAGTTCTACCTTTGCCAGAATGCGGTGCACTTCCTGGATGGCAACTACGTGGTCTTCGGCTCGGTTTCGGCAGGAACTGCGGCCGTGGACAACTTGCGCCGAGGCGATGTGATCACGTCGGCGGTCACGCAACCGTAATTTGGCGACCAGTAGCCTACCGCGCAGCTCGCACATTACCAAAAAACTTTGGCGTAAACTGAGCATCCTGAACGCCAATTGGGCACATGGTCCATGTCAGTCATTCCTGTGACGGACTTTTTCCGGCACGCTCAGATTAGGTATGGACGCCTCGGTAAAAGGTGGTTTTCGCCCGGACCCCACATGGCTATCCTCGGGGCTAGCTGCGCATCGCAGTGTTGAAAACTTTGAATAAACATTGTCAAAAGTGTTGCCAGCCAGAAAATTATGCGATAGAATGCGCTCTAGACGTTTCTTGAATTGACTTTTAGAAAATCGATTTCTGCTCTCATATTGGTTGCCCTCAGCCAGACTAGCCTGGCTGGAAAGTCGTTGGACTTCCGAAGCGATATCACAAGGTTACAACGGCGGAGAATTGGGGGCCGCACGGCTGGATAACTGTGAGAGCCGCAGATAGAATGGAGGGGGCAATTACTGGTTCACCGCACGGGCCGCATATTCATCTGTTCAGGAGAAGTTATTAAGGTGCTAATCTCGATTTCATTTTTATTGCTTAGTACGGGAACTTCTGGAACTCTCAGTTGGCACCAAGGAAAGTGGTCCGAAAAGCCGGACGCTCTGTTTGCAGATATTCAAGCACTGAACTCAGTCTCGGCCTTGGAATATAAGCGTTATGAAACCGCGTTCACAGCCGCCGCCAAAGCGAAGCATTCGAGCCCGGTAGAAAAGGCTCGATTCTTGTTGCTGGCTACATTGTCCAGGACAAACTGGAATGGGGCCATTCATCCAAAAAATGTTCTCCATCCAAAAGTCGCATCATATCTCGGTGAATTCGAGAAGGGACTTACCTCCAAGTCCATTGCTACCGCATGCTACCTCTCTTATGTGTTTAGCCCGGCTGAGGTGCCCATTCGGTTCGATGTAGCTCTGCAACTCATCGAATCGTGGCACCCGAACCAATATCTTTTTCAGGCACTCCTCAAGCATTCTCAAAAAGACACTAACTTTCGCCGCATGCGCGGGGAACACTACGACCGAGAGGCTTCCGGCGCGGCCTTGCTCAAGATTGGAAAATCGCTCGTCAAGCGCATGGAGCAGCACTCGCCCGGCACTTGGCACTCCATAGCCGTCGAGAGGTACCTCGCGGATACCTTGTGTATTGGCATGGGATACCGGCACAAAGAAATGCTGCAGATGGAGATAGAGGCCTTTCGGAGACTGATCAGTAATGGGACCACCCCGCCAGGCACCAAAGCAATCTCCGAAAAATTGTTAGCACAACGAAAGCTTCGGTTGGAGCGCATCGAGAAGGGCCTCTTCAAGCCCTCTTAGTCAGAACGACTCCCGTACGGGTTCTACCCTACGAGGATGAATCATGGGCGACTCGTTACTCTTCGCTGGCACCTGCGAGAAGCTAGTCGGAGAATTGGTTTGGCTGGGAATAAGGCATGAGGTCAACGAAACCTCCCCGGTACACTGGGAAGATGCTGGATAAGAAGCGCGATGGAAGCGTTCTTCACGTGACCATCAACCGTCCCGAAGTTCGCAACGCATTCAACGATGAACTGATCTCCGCGCTGAGCGAGACATTTGCCAACCCCGAAGGAGCGCGCGTCATCATCATTCGCGGCGAAGGGCCGGCGTTTTGCGCGGGGGGAGACCTGCAGTGGATGACCAAGGCCTCCGGCTACACCCGCGAGCAGAACATTGCCGACGCTTTGAATCTGGCGCGGATGCTGGACAATGCGGCCCGATGTCCAGCGGTGGTGATGGCTAAGGTGCACGGCGCGGCGTTTGGCGGCGGATGCGGCCTGGTCGCCGCGTGCGATGTCGCGGTCGCGTTGCCCGGCACAAAGTTCGCCTTTAGCGAGGTAAAGCTGGGCCTCATCCCGGCCACCATCAGCAACATCGTGATACAGAAAATTGGGCAGGGCCACGCGCGTTCGCTGTTCGCTACCGGCGAAGTCTTCGAGAGCGAGAAGGCGCAGCGCATCGGCTTGGTGCACGACTTGGCCACCGACCCCCACGACGCCGAACAGATTCTGGCGGCCAAGATCAAGGCTGTCCTTGCGGCGGGGCCGCGCGCGGTGCATAAGGCGAAGATTCTCGCCATGGACGCCCCCTACACCTTGGAAGAAACCGCCGCACTGCTGGCCGATGCGCGCGCCGGGGACGAAGGCAAAGAGGGCGTGGCCGCGTTCTTGGCCAAACGTCCGGCATCCTTTGTCGAGCCGTATCCCGTCCACGAATAGATTGTGGAGAGCATTAGCGTTTTCGACATCCTCAAGATTGGGGTGGGGCCGAGCAGCTCGCACACGCTGGGTCCGTGGCGCGCCGCGGAACGCTTTCTGCACGAGTTGGGCGACCTGCGCTCCGTGGCGCAAGTGCAGGTGGGGCTGTATGGCAGCCTGGCGCTGACGGGTAAAGGTCACGGCACGGATGTCGCGGTGATCATGGGTCTGCGCGGGTTCGACCCGGTGACGGTGCCGGTGGACGACATTTTCCCCGAACTCGACCGGATTCGCAAGTCAAGCCAGCTCAACCTTGGAGGGCAATCCGAGATCAACTTTGACCCGGAGCGCGACGTGGTGTTTCATCACGATCAGTGTTTGCTCGGCCATCCCAATGGGCTGCTGTTTACGGCCCAGCGCGCCAGCGGCGAGTCGCATCAGGCGGCGTACTACTCGGTGGGCGGCGGTTTCGTGGTGGCGCAGGGCGAGCAGCCAACGGGCTCGCGCGCGGTGCGGCTTCCCTACCCCATTGACCACGCTCGTCAGATCGAAGCCTATTGCGCCGAGCTTGGCGTGAGCATCCCCGGATTGGTTCGCCGGAACGAAGACACGTGGCGGCCTCGCGACGAGACCGAGCTCGGCGTGAGGAACATCTACGAGGCGATGCGCGATTGCTGTTGGCGCGGCTGCCATACGGGCGGAACCCTCCCGGGCGGCCTCAACGTCAAGCGGCGCGCGGCCGAACTGCATCAGCAACTCATGAGCAAGGAGGCCGATAGCCCGGCGACTTGGATCAAGGCGATTCAGCAACAAAACACTAACTTCTCCGACACGCTGCAGTGGGTCTCGTGCTTCGCGCTGGCCGTCAACGAGGAGAACGCCAACTTTGGCCGTGTGGTCACCGCGCCGACCAATGGCGCGGCGGGCGTCATTCCGGCGGTGCTGTTGCACTGGGTTTGCCACCACCGCGGCGACGACGAGTCAATTCAAGATTTCCTGCTGACGGCAAGCGAAATCGGTTCGCTCTTTAAGAAAGGCGCGACGATCAGCGCCGCGATGGGCGGTTGCCAGGCCGAGATCGGCGTGAGCAGCGCGATGGCGGCGGCGGGCTTGTGTCAGGTGATGGGTGGCTCGGTGGGCCAGGTGCTCATGGCCGCCGAAATCGCGATGGAGCACCATCTTGGGCTCACTTGCGACCCCATCGCCGGGCTTGTGCAGATTCCCTGCATTGAGCGCAATAGCATGGGCGCAGTCAAGGCGATCACCGCCGCGCAGATGGCTCTCACCAGCGATCCCGCCAGCGCCAAGGTTCACCTGGATCACGTGATTTTGACGATGTGGAACACCGCGCTGGACATGAACACGAAGTACAAGGAGACGGCCGAAGGCGGGCTTGCCTTGCAGATCAGCGTGGCCGTGCCCGAGTGCTAAGCGACGGTGATGACGACCTCGCCGACGCGCACGGTGTCGCCGGGGACGATCTTTTTGCGGCGCTCGGTGGCGACCACGTCATTGACTAAGATCGCGCCCTCGGCGAGCAGGCCCTTGACCTCGCCGCCCATGGAAACCACTCCGGCCACTTTCAGCAGTTGTTGCAGCTGAATATTCTCGCCGCGAATTTCGATATTCATGGGGAGAGTCTAGCCGGTTTGGGCAAGTTTGCAGGGTGAAGTTGAACCCACTCGCCGGGTAAAATGCGGTGTTCGCTTCATCTCGCCAGCGTTGTCGGGATGCTTACGGAATCTCCTATGAGCACGAAACGCGTTTACCTGTTTAACGAAGGCAATGCCACCATGCGCGACCTTCTCGGCGGCAAGGGTGCAAACCTCGCCGAAATGTCCAACATCGGCCTTCCCGTCCCCCCGGGATTTACGATCACCACTGAAGTCTGCACCGAATACTACCAATCGGGCAAGACGCTCCCCGCCGGTCTGCGCTCCGAAATGGAAGCCGCGATGAAGGCGATGGAAACGAACATGGGTCGCACCTTTGGCGGCACCAACCGCCCGTTGCTGGTCTCGGTCCGCTCGGGTTCCAAGTTCTCGATGCCGGGCATGATGGACACGGTCCTCAACCTCGGTTTGAACCCCGAAACCGTCGCCGCTCTGATTGCCGAAACCGGCGACGAGCGGTTTGTTTATGATAGCTACCGCCGCTTTATCATGATGTTCTCGGACGTGTCGTTCGGCATCAGCAAGCACGGTTTTGATAACCACATTTTCCAGGCGTACAAGGAGAAAGTCGGCGCGAAGAACGACCTCGAGCTCACCGCCGCCCACCTCAAGGAAATCTGCGACCTCTTTCTGGCGCACGTTAAGGCGAATGCGGGCCGCGACTTCCCCACCGATCCGTGGGAGCAGCTTTGCCTCAGCGTCGAAGCCGTTTTCCGCAGCTGGAACAACGAGCGCGCGATCATCTATCGCCGCACGGAAAAGATTCCCGACGAAATCGGCACGGCGGTCAACATCCAGTCGATGGTCTACGGCAACGCCGGTGAAGATTGCGGCACGGGCGTGGCGTTTACCCGCGACCCTTCGACTGGCGAAAAGGTGCTCTTCGGCGAGTATCTGATGAACGCGCAAGGCGAAGACGTGGTCGCCGGTGTGCGCACTCCGGTGCCCATTAGCGAACTGGAAAAGCAAAATCCCGAGGTTTACAACGAGTTCGTCCGCGTGTGCGACCTGCTGGAAGCGCACTACAAGGACATGCAAGACCTTGAGTTCACGATTGAGCACGGCAAGCTGTTTATGCTTCAATGCCGATCGGGCAAGCGCACCGGCCCGGCCGCGGTGAAGATCGCCGTGGACATGGTTCACGAGAACCTGATTGACCGCGACGCGGCTCTGCTTCGCGTCACCGGTTCGCACCTCGACCAACTTCTCCACCCGCGCATTGATCCGAGCGTCATGGACGCCGCTACGCAGCTGGCCAAGGGCCTGCCGGCCTCGCCAGGCGCGGCCGTCGGAATCGCGGTGTTCGACGCCGATCGCGCGGCAGAACTCGGTCGCGGTGGTGCCGGTAAGCCGGTCGTGCTGGTTCGCGAAGAAACCAATCCCGACGACGTGAAGGGCATGCTCGCCTCGCAAGGCGTGTTGACGGCTCGCGGCGGAAAGACGTCGCACGCGGCGGTTGTCGCGCGCGGCTTCGGCATCCCCTGCGTTGCTGGTGCGGAATCGCTCCACGTGGACGTGAGCGCCCGCTACTTTAAGGTTGGCGACCACACGATTAAGGAAGGCGACCTGATTACGCTCGACGGCTCGACCGGTGCGGTGTACTTGGGCAGCCTCAAGCTGATTGAAGCCGAAGTCAGCGGCTCCTTTGGCGAGTTGATGAGCTGGGCCGACGACGTGCGCCGCCTGAAGGTGCGCGCCAACGCCGACAACCCGCGCGACGCGAAGCAAGCCATTGAGTTCGGCGCGCAAGGCATTGGCCTTTGCCGCACCGAGCACATGTTCTTTGAGGCTGAGCGACTGCCGATCGTGCAGGAAATGATCCTCACCAAGGACGAAGCCGAGCGCCAGTCGTGCCTCGACAAGCTCCTGACCTTCCAACAAGCCGACTTCGAAGGCATCTTCGAATCCATGGAAGGCCGCCCGGTGACGATCCGCCTAATTGACCCGCCGCTGCACGAATTCCTGCCGAGCCAATTAGAACTCGCCAAGGAAGTCGCCTCGCTGAAGACCCAGATCGGTCTGCAGCCGACGAACGACCACGCCAAGGGTCAATTGAAGGCCAAGCAAAGTCTGCTCACCGAGGTGGACGCGATGCACGAAATGAACCCGATGATGGGCATGCGCGGCGTGCGCCTCTCGATCATCATGCCGGGCATCGTCGTGATGCAAACGCGCGCGATTTTGCAAGCCGCGGCCAAGCTCGCGAAGCAAGGCAAGCAAGTCTTCCCCGAGATCATGATTCCGCTGGTCAGCACGGTCAACGAGTTGCGCGTGGTGCAAGGTCTGTTGGAAGCGACGGCCAAGCAAGTCATCGCGGAACAAGGAGTGGACATTCCGTACCTGTTCGGAACGATGATTGAGATTCCGCGAGCGGCCCTTACCGCCGGCGAGATCGCCGAATACGCGCAGTTCTTCTCGTTCGGCACCAACGACCTGACGCAGATGACGTTTGGCTATTCGCGCGACGATGCGGAGGGCAAGTTCCTCACGAAGTACGTGGATGACAAGATCCTCTCGCACAATCCGTTCGAGACCATTGACCCGAACGGCGTCGGCAAGCTGATGAAGATGGCGGTGGCCGACGGTCGCGAAGTCCGCCACGACCTCAAGTGCGGCATCTGCGGCGAGCACGGTGGCGACCCCGAGTCGATCTACCTGTGCCACGCGCTGGGCCTCGACTATGTGAGTTGCTCGCCGTTCCGCGTGCCCATCGCTCGACTTGCCGCCGCGCAAGCGAGCATCAATGAGCGCGTGAAGGTCACGCTCGACAAGTAAGTCGGAAAGTAAGTTGCCCCCGGTCGGTTTGACCGGGGGCAATTTTTGCTAGCGAGTGAGGATTCTCGACTCCCAGAGAGAATTGTGTTCCTTCTCCTCATACATGAGCCCATCCGGGCCCCAAGACCAGTTGCCGCCGAAGTAGGGCAGCAGGGCCAGCGGGCGTGGCCGCACGTAGCGCAGGTACATCCGCTGCTGATTGATCGGGAGCTGGGCGGACTCGCCATTCAGAAAGTATGTTGCGCGCTTGATCTCGCGCACTCGTAGGCTATCTGCACTCAGTGAGTACCGTTGGCCCGGCTCGAAGTGGGTTTCAGCTAGGTTCGTGATTCCGCGATCGGCCAACCACTTTGCGGCTTTGGCGCGGGCGTCAGTTTCTTGCCAAGCTTTTTGGAAGGGGACCGAACCCAAGTTGGACACGCCTTCGAACATGACTTCTTTCACCGTCGGTTGAGCGTAGATCACGGACCATCCGCCGGTGTTTGTCGGGGCGGTCATCTTGGCCGAGATGGATCGGGTGGCGATACTTCCCTGCCCAATGCCCACGACCAGAGGATTCTGCGGAGCCGGGTGGTCGTCGCTCAGGTCAAGCGGCAACTGATTCGTGGTTACTGCGACAACGGCAATCTTCGCCTTAATCGGAGCTAGGGTTCCTCTAGGTGAGCCTTGCCGTGCGCGCTCGCCGGGTTCAAAAGGCTGGGCGGTAATCACGAGGCTTCGCGAGAAGGGCTCAATGGACACCGGAGAAAAACGGCATCGGAGCAAGCAAGCGGTCCTCCAACTGCTGACCGTCGCCAAGCTCGCTCCCGGCCACCGGAATCGCAATGGTTCCGCTGGCGGGCAGCGGCTCCAAGCGGCAACCGAGCGAGCGCTTATCGATCGGCAACTCCGTGCGATTGCTCAGGACGATCCGGTACGTGTTGGTGACCTCATAGCCATCCAAACTGTCTGGACCGGAAGGCGTGTAGGTGAGCAAGTCCTCATCCATAAACACCTGGCCATGCGGAGCGATGTAGTGACCATTAACGATCCGACCTTTCTCGGCGTACCAGTTACCCTCGGCGAGGGTGCCGTCGGCATGGGTTTGAATCAGCGAATAGGACGCGCCGTACTGCAGGACAATCGCCCAATCGTTAGGCGCAAAGTCAATCTCCGCTCGTTGCGGACCCCGCCACACCATGGGTCGGGCGACGTTGAGGACCTCGGTCCGATCTGGTTCGCATCTGGGCAGAGTTAAAACTGCCGCCAAACCGATGAGAATGTGTCGCCTTTGCACACTGCATTGTAAACCGGAATGCTCCAGGAACGCAAGGCCGCAAAGATTCCGTCACGATTACCAGGCTCAGCGGAGCGAATTGCGGGAATAGAATTCACGGAAGCGAAGTCCCGATCGGCTGGGTCGAGACTCCAGGAAAACAACATGCTTATCTCGGATGCAAAGGAATTTGTCGGCCTCATCGTCGACGTCGCGTACACGAATCGCAAAGGGGAGACGATTCATGACACGGCGGAAGTGTTCGATGTGAACTTCATTCCGCTTTACGGGCCCTGCCTCATCACCAACATTGGTGATATTCGGCTGGACCGCGTGAAAGGCATCACTGAGCAGAAGGACCAGCAACAGCGAGCCGCCTAGCCGCGGTTTGAGAGGAGCTCCAAAGCAAGGGCGAGGTCGTAGTGGCCTCGCCTTATTTTCGTTTGACCGAGCGCGACGAGAGCCGCTGGGCGATGTCTTCGAACCTTACACGCACGCCGAACACAAATGTCTTGGGGTCGAGTCGGCTCGCGATGAACGGCTCATAAGAGCCCGCCACCCACGCCAGCGAGAACTCCGTGTCCGTCCACTGGCGGCGGTCGAAATTGTATTTGTAGAGCAAGCTGGCCGTGGTCGGGCCCAGCTTGTAATCCAGACGCGCTCGAAATCCGTTGCGATCATAAAGCCGATCGAGCAGCAGGGCCGGAGTGCCGAATTCCGAGGCCGTGACATACTGGCCGCTCAGCGAAACTCCCGGCACCACCGGAAGCGTGAGGGTGACCGCGCCACGAGCCCAGCCAAAGCCGTTGGTGCCGCCGCCAAGCGTTCCCAACACGTCCGCGCGACCGCGCAGAGTAAGTCGTCCCAAAGGCAATGCTCCAGAAACGATTCCGGATGTCATCACCGCCCGCGGACGGAAGCTTTTTGCTGAGTCGTCGCGGATGTCGTGAATGCGCAACTGGTTAAGCCAGCCACCTGTGCCCAGACGTTGCGCGTGCTCCAGGGTGAGCTCCGCGCGGCGACTCACCTGCTCCGATTCCACCACGCGCTGATTGGTCTGCTGGTTGTAGGCAAAGCCTAGCGCGGCGGTGTACCGCGAATTGCGGAAGGGCCGCTCCTCGCTGGAAAATCCGCGCGACAGCACGCTCTCCATCGGGCTTTGGCGGAAACGTTCGTCGATATCCGAGAGCGGCTTGATTAGCCCGGTATCAGCCGAGGGGCGCAGCGTGCTGGTGACCAGCGTCGCCGAGTAGGTCGGGTACGAAGTTGGGAAGATGCCGAAATCGGCGCTGAGGGTGCTGGTGAGTTGCAGGGCGCCGAGCGGACCGCGCCGCTCGGGGGTGAAAGCGCGTTCGCTGAGAATCACACCACTGAACCAAGTCAGGCCCACGCCATCGCCTTTGCGGAAACCGACGGTCGGTAGGCGCAGTCCTTCCACCCGGCGATCCAGCGCGATCGGGAGCGTGAATGGCACGCTAATGTTCTGGCCGAACAAGGTGATTTTCGGGCGGCGGATACGGCCCGACTTGCCGGGCGTGAGCTCGAATTCTCGTCCCGACACGGCCAGGTCGGGGCGACGCGACTTGCTCGTGGTGAGCGAGAAATCTCGCAGCAGCCACTTCCCTTCGGTAATCAAGATGCTGCTTGCGCGGACCCGCACGCGGTTGATGATGATTGAGACGTTGTTGGCGCTCCCCGACTTTTCTTTCCAGTTGAACTTGAACGATTGGCCGCGCAGCTCGCCTTCGGGGTCGGTGACGACCACTTGGCCACGCGCTTCGCCGCGCGTTTCTTCGTTCCAAATCTCAAGCTCGGCCGCCTCGATCACGGTCGGGCCGTATTCAGCGCGCACGCCGCCGCTGAACACGATGTTGCCCGTGTCCATGTTGATGCGCTGCCGCCGCCAGGTCACCCGCAAGCCGCCTTCCAACACGGTGGTTTGCGCGGGCGCTTCTTGCACCGCGGGCTCGGCCAAGCGCGCGAGCTTGGCCTCCAGGGGAATTTCGGGCAGGTCGCTAGACCAGCTCATCGGGCGATTGCTCGTTCGCGTGGGCGGAGTCCAACACCTCAACGTCATCCGGCTTGACAAAGTTATCCCAGTGAGCCGTCTTGGTGAGAGCGCCCGTCTTCTCGGCGATCATGACTGCCTGGAGCGAGGCCACCGCGACTTCCAGATGCTTGGTTTCGGGTTCCACGGTAGTAAGAACGCGCTGACTAAACAGCCCGGGCGCAAAGGCGACGCTCACCCACTTTTTGTGGCGGTACTTTCCGGCGAGTTTGAGCAATTCATAGCTGATCCCCGCGACGAGCGGCAGGCAGCACAGCACGATGCCAAAACGAACAAGCGCGTCCAGCGCGGTGTGGCCAAGCGGATGCCCAAAGGGATACCTAGGGATGAGCGGCATGAAGATGAACCCGACGAACAGCACGATGATCATGAAACTGGTTCCGCATCGCGGGTGCAGACGGGTTTGCGCGCCGCTCGTTTCCACGTTCACGCGGCGATCAAGTTCCAGCGCGTTGATCGCCTTGTGCTCCGCTCCGTGGTACTTGAACAACTCTTTGACGGCTTCCAACTTGGCGATCGCGGCCAGGTAGCCAATGAAGATCACCACCTTCACGATCTCGGCCAAGTAGTTCATCCCGGTCGGCGACAACTTGACTCGACGTCCCGCCGCCTCGGCGACAAGCTGAGGCAGGTAGTCGAAGATAAGGAACCCAACCGAGAGACCGATGACCATCGCCATCGGCACGGCGACGCTCTCAAAGGCGCGGCCCATGCGAGCGCGGATCGGCGGAATCGCCATGAGGCTAGTCACGGCGGCGCCAATCGCCACCACTCGCGCGAAGGTTTTGTCGCCCGGAATAAAGATGATCGCGATGATTGAAGCAACCAGGAAGATGAGCGGCAAGGTCCAACTCGGTGGTTTCGGCTCCTCTATCTCTTTGCCTTCCGGCTGGTAGCGCTCGTCAATCTGCACGGCCCCGGCGAAGTTCATCGCCTTGTGCCCAAGGAACATCGAATCGAGTAGCGCGAAGGTGCCTCGCAGAAACGGAATCATCAGCCATTTTTGACGGCCAATCCAGGTTTTTTCCACCGGTTCGGTGTCCACCACTATCTGGCCATTGGGGGCGCGGCAGGCCACCGCGTAGTGCTTGGGCGACCGCATCATCACTCCTTCGATAATGGCCTGGCCACCGTAACTAAGATTCTCCTTTTCGGGCACGGTGGAAGGGTACCCGCTAGCGCCAATCCCCCTCGTTTTGCGCCAAAATCAAAGGGTCGTTTCGCGGCCTCGGCGCGTCTCAACTCTGCCCCTCGCCTTATGTGCAAAAGCTTCGTCCACCTTCACAATCACACGGAATACAGCCTGCTGGATGGCGCCAACAAGATTCCGGAATTGGTGGCCCGAGCGAAGTCGTTGGGTCAAGAATCGCTAGCGATCACCGACCACGGCGTCATGTTCGGGGCGATGGAATTCAACTTCGAATGCCGCAAGCAGGGCATCAAGCCGATCCTGGGCATGGAGGCGTATGTCGCGCCAAACGGCCACCTTTTGCGGGAGGGCCGTCAGGAAAACCAGACGTACCACCTGTTGCTGCTGGCCAAGAATCTTGAGGGTTATCGCAACCTCTGCCGTCTCCACACCATCGCCGCCCTCCAAGGGTTTTATTACAAGCCGCGCATTGACCACGAGCTTCTGCGCGAGCACGCCCGCGGCCTCATCGGCTCGACCACCTGTTTAGGCAGCGAAGTCAACCAGCTTCTGCTGGAAGATCGCTACGACGAGGCCAAGGAGCGCGCGGCGATGTACCGCGACATTTTCGACGAAGGCAGCTACTTTGTTGAGTTGCAAGATCACCGCCTGCCCGAGCAGCACAAGTGCAACGAGGGCCTGATCAAGATTGCTCACGAACTGAAGTTGCCGCTCGTGGCCACCAACGACGCCCACTACCTGTGCCGCGAAAGCAACGCCGCGCACGACGTGCTGTTGTGCATCGGTACGGGCGCGATGCTCAACGACACGAAGCGCCTTAAGTTCTCAACCGACGAATTCTATATCAAGTCGGGCGAAGAGATGGCCGCGCTATTCCCCGACCATCCCGAGGCCATTGAGAACACCGCAATGTTTGCGGAGATGTGCGACGTGGACCTCGGCAAAATGCGCGCGCCGATGCCGCAACCCAAACTCGAAGGCGGCATGGATTCCAGCGGCTACCTGCGGCACCTGGCCGAAGAGGGTCTCAAGACCCGCGTGGAAACCCTCAACGACGAAGCTTGGGAGCGGCTTAACTACGAGCTGCAAGTCATCGAGAGCACGAAGTTTGAGGACTACTTCCTGCTGGTGCGGGAGTTTGCGAACTTCACTCGCGAGTCGGGCATTGCTTATGGCGTGCGCGGTTCGGCGGCGGGCTCCCTCATCTCCTTCTGCATAGGCATCACGGACGTCGATCCGCTGAAATACGACCTCACGTTTGAGCGCTTCCTCAACCCCGAGCGCATTTCCATGCCGGATATCGACATGGACTTTGAGGACGCGCGGCGGCAGGAAGTCATTGATTACGTCGTTCAGCGATTCGGCCAGGACCACGTCGCCCAGATCATCACGTTCGGGACGCTGGGCGCCCGCGCCGCGATCAAAGACGCCGGCCGCGTGATGGGTTACGCCCCGCAGGACACCGACCGCATCTGCAAAACCATTCCGAACATCCCCGGAATGACGCTCACTAAGGCGCAAAAGGAGTCCAACGAGTTCCGTGACATGGTGCAAAACGACCCAAGCGTGTCGCGCCTGGTGGATGTTGCCAAGGAAATCGAAGGCACGGCGCGCCACGCCGGAGTTCACGCGGCGGGCGTGGTCATTAGCGGCGATCCGCTGGCCGAATACATTCCGCTTTACCGCTCGGCCGATGGCATGCCCGTCACCGGGTTTGAAATGGGCATTCTCGAGAAAATCGGGATGCTCAAGATGGACTTTTTGGGCCTGAGCAACCTCACAGTGCTGGCCCGCGCCTCGGAGTATATCGAGCTGACCACCGGCAAGGCGATTGACGCCACGAAGATGCCGCTCGACGACGCGCCGACCTTTGAGATGCTCAGTCGCGGCGAGACAATTGGTGTGTTCCAGCTTGAATCGGGCGGTATGCGCCGCAACATCATCGAGCTCAAACCGCGTTCGGTGCAGGAACTCGCGGCCATGGTCGCGCTTTATCGGCCCGGCCCGATGGAGCACATTCCGCGCTACGTGGACACCAAGTTTGGTCGCCGGCAGGCGGACTATCTGCACCCTTCGATGGAGCCGGTTCTTAGCGAAACGTACGGCGTCATCGTTTACCAAGACCAAGTGCTCAAGCTCGTGCAGGCCATGGCCGGGTTTAGCCTGGGCAAGGCCGACGTGCTGCGCCGCGCGATGGGAAAGAAGGACATTGACGCGATGAAGCAGATGCGCGTTGAGTTTATGGATGGCGCGGCCGCCCGCGACATCCCCGCCGAGGCCGCGGCCCAGGTTTGGGAGCTGCTGCTTCCCTTTGCTGGTTACGCCTTCAACAAGGCGCACGCCGTGTGTTACGCGTTGCTGGCCTACCAAACCGCATGGCTCAAGGCGCACTATCCAGTGGAATACATGGCCGCGCTGCTGAGCGTGTACAGCGATAAGGAAGACCGAGTGACGGCCTTCGTCGAGGAAAGTCGCCGCCAGGGAATCAGTGTCCTCCCACCCGACATCAACCTTTCGCGGTCGGCGTTTTCCATTGAACAGGTGGTCAACACCAAGAAAAAGAAAGAAGCGCCGAAGGCCGTAATCCGCTTTGGTTTGGCCGCCATCAAGGGCGTTGGCGTCGGATTGGTGCAAGCCATTTTGGGCGAGCGCGACGAGAACGGCCCGTTCAACCACCTCTATGATTTCTGCGAGCGCACCAAGGCGTTTGGCCTTAATCGCGGGGCGCTGGAATCGCTGATCAAGGCGGGCGCCCTCACGAGCATCGACACCAACCGCCGTAAGCTGATGGCCTCGGTGGAGGTAGCGCTTTCCTACGCGGAGAACGCCTTGCGGGACAAGGAAGCTGGGCAAGATTCCCTGTTCGGCGAGCCGGAGCCAACCACCACCGGCGGCTCCTCGCACCCGCCCTTGCCCGACCAAGACCCCTATGGGCGAGCCGAGATTCTGGCCCTGGAGCGCGAGGTGATGGGCGTTTATGTGAGCGACCACCCGCTGCGTGGGCTTGAGAATGTGTTGCCCACGCTCAGCTCGCACAATACCGGGCAGCTCGGCGATCTGGACGACACCGCGCCGGTGAAGTTTGCCGGCATTATTACCGGGCTGAGCGTGCGCACGACGAAGAGCGGCGAAAAGATGGCCAGCTTCTTGATCGAGGATTTTCATGGTCAGGCGCCGTGCTTGGTGTTCGCCAAAACCTATGCCAAGTTGCGCGACCAGATTGTCAAGGACGCGCTGGTTGTGGTTCGCGGCGCGTTGACGGTTCGCGAGCGGTTTGGGAACAGCGCGGAAAAGCAGCTTGAGATTCGGGTGGAAGACATTTCGCCGCTGGAGCACGCGCCGGACGTGCAGATGGAGCACGGCGACCAGGAGGTCGGCCAGGTCCGCATTCGCATTCGCCGCGCCCGCCCCGACCAGCTTCGCGAGCTGCGCGAGGTGATTCGCGCGATTCCGGGCGACTACGCGGTGGTGTTGCAGGTGGGCGACATTGGTGCTTACGCCCCGATTGTGTTGCAGTCGCGGATTGATGGCGCTTTACGCGACCTGGGCAAGCGCGTGGGCAACTGCATTCCCGGCGCGCTGCTGGAGGTGCAGGAGAACCAGTTCAAAGCGCCCGACGAAACGCGTCCGTTCGCGCCATCGGAAGGCGACGAAGACGCTCCGTTTGATCTTGGGCCGAGTGCGGCCGGCAGCTAGCGTAGCTGAAACAGATTCGAATTGTGCCGAAGCACTTCGAGCGATCTAGCGTGGAGTTCTGGCGTGCGGCTCGCAACACTGCCGAATTCGTCATGGCTGAAGTGCCACACAAAGTCGCCGCGCGCGTCCACGATCTTGATATCCCAATTGCAGGCCAGAACCGTGAGAATGTACGACCCGGCAAACTCCCAGTCGTCAGCCGCTTCGATCGTTGCGCCGATTCTACGCCGAACCTGGCTCGACCGCGCGATCGTGCCGAACCCAGAAGTTTGCGCAGGCCAACAGCGTGGCCAAAATTGCGCCGACTTCGATACCGCGGATGGAGCCGCCCACCCAGGCAAAGGCCATGACTCCGGTTCGAGATTCATGTTGAGAACCGTAGTAGGAATAGAAATCCGGGCTGACCGCGGCGATGGCCACGCCAATCGCCCCGCCGATAACCCACGCGGAAAGGGCCAGGAAGACGATGGATAGGAGAAGCCGAACATTCACCCGGAGGTTGGCCTCGCCTTTGGTCAGTAGCAGCACAATGGTGGCGACCACTACGCCCAGCACGCCGCCGATCATCGCGCCCTCCATCATTCCCTGAGCGATTGCCAACTCTGGCATGTTGCCCGTATCGAGATCGAACAAGAACGCAAAGTAGGACGGCGACAGCGACCCATTGAACCAGTTCGTAATGATGCCTAGCACGATGCCGCTGATGACCCCAAGTCCAACCGTCGCGAGTGCTCGGTTGATACCCTTTGACGATTCCATACAGTTTGAGACGCGAGCAACGACTGAAATGGCTGGTGGCGCGCGTTGGTTTGGTGCGAAACGCGCCCCCGTCTGCCCACTTGCCACGCCCGCGCGACTACGCTTGCGCTAGTCGCTTTGCCCAGACGGGGGCTGAGGCTGCGGCGGGGCCGTTCATTCCTCGGTGGCCAAGCGCAAGAATAACCAGCCCGCGGTGACGGCCAGCAACACGCCGACGGCATAGATTAATGGAAGCCGGATCAGCAGCGGTTCTTGACCGAAGGTCACAAGAACTAACGAGATTGCCGAGAAGACGACTGTTATGGCGATGAGCGGTTTGCGAAAACGAGCCAGCGAATGGAGTTTAAGCGTAAGCGGAATCATGAGCAGGTAGGAGAGGATGACACGCGCCATGGCGACCAACGGGTAGGTCATGTCGTCGGGCGGGGGCAGCGAGTCTTTCGTGACCACAAACGCGATGGTGAGAATTTCTTCTAGCAAGAGCCAGAGCGGAATGAACGCCCACGGGCGAACCTTTTTGCGGAGGAAGAAGAACACCAGCGGGATCGCCGTCGCGACCTCGAACAATGTCAGTCCCCAATCAAATTCCATGCGTAGCTCCGAGCTTTGTCGTGGTCACTTTTACGACCGCTTGTTTGTAGTGTAACAGGGAGGAGAACATACCGGTTCCTGGGTGCGAGCCTCCTTTGCGCCCCCGGTCTGCTCATTCCGAGGCGGGGGATATCGGAACCCAGGAGGTCTTAAGTTTTTCCAGCGCTGTGACGCCATTATTGTGGCTCACAACAAATCTTTGACGATTATCCTTTAAGAAGAATAAATGGTACACATGGATAGTTTTCTCAAACTTATTGGGAAATGTCGCTTCTATCCTATAGCCGTGATCAAACTCTACTGTGAGCGAAAAGTTTTTCTCCAATCGAAAGCTCTGCATGCGAATTCTTTTGGCATCAGTAAGGGCGAACAGGTGATCCCAATCCTCATCGGTACCTACGGTTTCCCATGCCTCGATCAACAGTCCGTTCGGTCCATGAAAATCAAATTCATAACCTGATGATATTCCGTAATCGCTGATGCCTTGTTGTCGCCCTTTACGGCCAATGCACTGCACATATTCGCCCATGTCAAAATACCGATGGTAAATACCTTTGTAGACGTCAACCAAGGGCTGGCCAATCATTCTCGTTAGAATGTCGGTGACCCGGTTGTAAGCTTCTTCGCCGTGCCAAGTTTCGAGGGTCAAGGGTCTTCTCCAGTCATCTAGTCTCCAGCCTCGGTCCTCACTTCGGCGTGTTCTCGAAGAAGAAGTCCTTTTCGCTGAGTTCGTCCAACCTGCCAGCGGCAACCACCGGGACTCCAGCGAATCCCCGACCAGCGCGAAACAGCACGAACAAACCTCCGTCCGAGCCATATTGATATCTCGATGGACGCGTGATGAGAAACGAGATAGCGGAGCGAGAGAGGACATTCCAGCTTTCGACGCGAAATCCTTGAGGTCCATAGACTTTGTTGACATTGGCAACGCCTTCAATGAGAACTCGCTCGCGAGCATTGCGGTCGGCGAGCATGAGGCCAACGCAGATTGCGCCGGTGACAAGGACCGCAATAAGGCAACTCCACTTCCTCATAACGCAGTATAGCAACAACTGCGGCAAGTCCCAAGTTCCCAGAAGGTACTCCTTTGCGCCCCCGTCTGCCCACTTGCCACGCCCGCGCGACTACGCTTGCGCTAGTCGCTTTGCCCAGACGGGGGCTGAGGCTGGCGTAAGTAACAACATCCCAGAATTCGAATGATCCGGTTAGCATCAGTCCCCCATGTTCACAACCGTGTACTCGCCGGTTC
This sequence comes from Chthonomonas sp., assembly GCA_016788425.1. Lineage (NCBI taxonomy): Bacteria > Bacillati > Armatimonadota > Chthonomonadia > Chthonomonadales > Chthonomonadaceae > Chthonomonas > Chthonomonas sp. The sequence continues at coordinate 786,552 of JAEURQ010000002.1, read as the reverse complement.
CGTCAAAGTGCAACAACTCGGGCTTTCTATTCTCCGACGTGCACATCAGCGATTCACCAACTCCAACGTAGATAACCCAAAAGATATCCCCGTGCTCGGGCGACGAAATCGCGGGCACGGACAGCTGATAGTCCTCGGTCATTCGCACTGTCAAACTGTAGTCTTCCGTGATGACAATTTCCTGAATCCATATGCGCCGCCGATCAATTCGCTTCTGCATCGCGCTCCAGCGCTGGCGCGAGCAAACTGGCTGATAACACGCGATGATGGGCTCTAGGCGGTGGGTGAAGAGACATGGCGCGTGCGCAGTCACGGCATCCCAAATCTCGACATCCGCACCACTCTCATCAGTCAACGGTGAAAAGTCAAAGGTCCAAAAGAGTGGTCGCCTAATCTCGAGGAGAGGCTTATTAAGTAGCCGCGGCAACACCTGTTGCCGCACATCGGTGAGCGAAGTCAACATTTTATAATCTGCTTCAAACCACTACCCTGAATGCGTGACTCGTCACGCCGCTTTCTGCACCCGGCGCACCAGTAGTGTCATCCACGCAACCACAACAATAATCGGAGCGAAAAGTTGCAAGGGCGGAAATGCTCCCAGAACCGCGAGCGAGACTGGCATGTTCATTCGGCTGTAGACAAAAAGTAAGATGCTTACCACTAGACACACGACGTTAAAGGACAGAACCAGTTTCCTACTTTGCTGATCGAGCAGTCGAACAACCTCCGTTGCGAGAAGGAGTGCCAACCACCGCATCACAAAGATCACAATAGCATTGCCGTCGTCCATTGTTGAGACGTGGATCGGGCTCCACTCGTTGACATGCACCGCCAGACCCTCGGCTACCGCAACCAAGAGTAGTCCAAACTTCCAATTGGGGAGGGACCGAGCAAACCAGAGGTAAGGAAGTCCAAGGGCGAGGACCTCCCACAACAATATGGCTTCGACCTTTGACCACATTAGCTCAGTGAGAATACCTTTCTCAGCGTAGGAGTAAGCTTGGAGTTTTGCAGCAAGTTGCTATACCTCGCTTTGCTTGGACGACTTCTTAAACCAGTTTGTGGTTTTCGAAATGTAGGTGAAAGCCAGTATGGTTCCTAAGTAGAGGAGCAACGTGTTTGGCAGGAGGAACGACGGGTCTTGAGGCACATAAGGCTGAAGCCAACTGAAGAAGATAAACACCGCGAGCAACCATTCAGCCCAGCGAAAGCCTCTCCCGCGCAGAGCTTTCCAAATTACCAGCATCAACGGCAGTATTGATGTAGAGAGCAAAATCATCACTAGGTACAACATCCCTGGCCCTAAGACAACGCAGATGAGCCCAGCACTGAGGAACAGCAACTCGAAATTCGGCAAAAATGAACTAAACCACCCCATATTCCTGACCTAGCTTTTCGCCCTCAACCCATCCCTACTGAATGTCTGGTAGTGGGCAATAGCTTTATCCTTCGTAAGATATCTACTTTTCATTTTCCAGAACTTTTGAACGAGGTCAGTAGTCGATTCAGAATCTCCCGCTGAGGTTGGCTCATCATCTTATTCTTTCCGTGAAGGAATGTCGCCTCGATCGCAGTCTCGTTTACAAACAGGTAGGAAGTAACGAACAGAGGGCTATCGTACCTCTTCGCGCTGAAATTGATCATCCAACTTGAAACTGTTGTGCGTCCCACTTTGTATGGTTTTATCTCGCTCACCAATCTGGAGCCGTTGACCATATCTTTGCGATATGCGAGGATAACTTGCTTAACCTCAGTCTCCTTGACCTTGCCGTGGAACAGTGTGATCGTAATCAAGTGCTTTTTGTTCGATTTCTCGTAGACAAAAAAGCTGGTCGCTCCTTGTGTTTTCTTCGGTTTGACAATGTATCCCTTCTTTCTCAATGAAGCAATAATGTCCTGACTGTTGCTTTGAGCAAGAGAGATTCGCTGCGACAAGCACAAGAGGGTCACAAGCGCTACGCTAGGTATTTTCACAGCTTTGTCCTGGCCAGGTCATTGTCCGGCCGAGAGCTCACCTTTTGTTGCCGCGCTCTAATCGCTAAAATTGCTATCGGCACCAGGGATGCCGGTGTGAGATACCAAAGCGGTACGAGAGGGATTTCCCTTTGTATCACCAAGATTGCAATAATCGGTGACAGAAGGGAAACCACCCACAATGTCCGGCTGACTCGGATCGCAATTGAAGCAAAAGAGAGCAGGAAGAGCATCGGCACGAGGTGTTCCCAATTAAATGGCAGAAATGGATGGGGCCCTTCTCCATCATAGAAGCCTAAAGGAATATATCTTGTTATGGATTCATAAGCACCCCAATCCGCACATTGATAGACCGTGGCAAGAACCACAAAAGGGAGGTTCTTCGCAAGCTGCTTAAGGCGAGTGGGCCAATCAGCGCGGTCTTGGACCGATGTCATAAGTGTCATACTATCATTCTACACGGTGTGGTTTTCGATCTTCCTTCAGGCGCCGCAGCAGCCATCGCCAAGAAAAGAAGTTGGCAAGATAGAGCAAGAGCAAGTTGGGGAGCAAGAATGAATAATCCATGCGGACCGGTTGCAACCATAGAAAGAACCATAAAACAGCAACAGTGAGACCTCCAAGGTTCTTGCCCCGCTTAGGCCCAAGCATTAACAGTTCATAGGTGAGCTGCAGGACGGGCGCACACAGCAAGTAGATGCCAACAATTGCGACCTCCACATAGCAGAATGCCAAAGGCATTGCTCCATAGAACAAGAGCTCTCCGTTCGGAAGAAAACTAAGCATGACATGTCACTTCCACAGAATCAGTTCGATGAACGCTTGTAACTTGGTGGTCGAAGCGCTCCTGGAAGCGGCTCGTTCCGACGAGAGGAAGCTTGCCATCTTTGTTGAAGTTTCTCGCGAATAGCATTATATCGTTCCCCTTCGTACTTTCTGATGGCCATTCCAACAGCAAATATGAGACCGGGATCATAAGGCTTTTTGTCTTGAGCTAATAGTTCTTCTAGCGCATCTAGTCCAGGTTGACTCGTAGTACCCCTAAGTGCATATGCGAGGAGGCTTGGTGATTCTTTGAGAATTATAGGCTTTAGCGCCGATTCCAACACAATAGAATCTCTATCGTTGGAAGGGAGTTGACCAAGCAATTCGACGGCGTCGTAAAACGTTGGACCCTCTCGCTCCCTTCTTGCAATCATGGCTAGCTTCATCAAGAAGTATTGCTCTTCAAAGTCTACACGTGAACGTAACGCGTATCTCTGATTTTCCCGCACTGTCCCCGGTTCATGCTCACTTTGGTTCGCGCATCCAGCTATCAAGATCGGTACAAACAGAGCAAAAGCCATAAGCGGCTTACATCGCACTCTGCTTGTGCCACCCGGACTATTGCTGTCCGTATGGGCAGCGCAAGCAGATGCAATTGGGTTACCAGTGTGGTTGTTCAAAAGGTATTTCCGCTTCCTTGGGCTGACATTCTTTGTGCAGTTTCGGGCCGATCGGCAGCGCCATACGTATATGGAATCGTTCGGCAACGCGCTCCACCTATAGCCAGTATAGCAACAGAGTTGTGGCGCAGCAAGTTCCAGACGAGGTTTTTACAACTCTCTTACATGCGCCCCCGTCTGCCCACTTGCCACGCCCGCGCGACTACGCTTGCGCTAGTCGCTTTGCCCAGACGGGGGCTGAGGCTGCGACAAGAATAGCAGCGCGCGCAAAGGGTGGGGTCGCCTCGACCAAACGGGCCGGCGAGTGACGAGAGCAACAGAGCCTGGGCACCACCAGGATCAGCGGCAGTACAGATGCACTGCGCAGAATCATCACCGGGACTACCATCCGGGGCCTACGGATCAAGCATAAGAGCACCTCACTGAGAAACAACAATTCGAAGTTCGGCAATAATGAGTTAAACCACGACATGTTCTTGTGTAACCCTTACGCTTACAACCAACCTTTCATGAGCTTCTGCTTGCCACCGACCAAATGGGTTCGGATTCACATGCGTTTTTGAGAGCATAAAGGTGGTAGCCCTTGGAAAGTTGCAGTGAGATCGACTGATCATGAAGCACACAAACGCTTTTCACCTTGAGTCCGTCTCTCATTGCGTCCCAAAACTTTGGAGAGTCGTCGCGGCCCAGCCAATTCGTAGCGCTATGTACGATGACGGTTTTTCGCCGACAAAGGAACCAAAATGGTGGTAGGGAAACGACAGACCGCTGCCCCGAACCACCGCGGAAATGGAGTTTCAGTTGCTCACCTCCCACGAACAAGTCCGTGAGTGTGTTACCCACCAGGCGTTGCAGGTCCAACCAGGCTTCGCGCGCGGTGGGCTGTAAAGGAAACTCTGTTCTTTGCGCCTGATCCCAATCTACCGGTGCGGCTCTGAGTGAGGCGAGTCGACCATGTGGCTCTAGTACCATGCAAGTTTTGGGTGAGCTGATCATCGCCGCTACATCTGATACCGGCCCAAGATTTGGAAGGAACACACGGTAACCACCATCCAGGACGATGAGCACATTAAAGTGTGCGTCCAAGCTAATCGAACGCAACGCAGTTCTTCGATCATGCCAAACAGCTCTGAGCGCCTCCCAAGTTTCTGAGCGCAAGGAGCCTGCCGAATTGAGCAAGATTGCCTGATTACGAGCATCTAGAAGAAAAGCATGCCCATCGGTACTGATCTTCCCGGAATGCTGGTCGGTACCGTCACTACTGAAACCCAAGCACCAAGATGGCCCAATACCCTTAAGACCGCTCCAGTGCAGCCCAGCAAATTCACGCACTACCTCGTTGAAAATCTCAGAAGATATCACCCTTGACTTCACAATTATAGAACCGCAAGCACAGCGGGCGCAAGCAGGCGCGATGCGCCACCAACCACGACTGCACCACCGGCGATTGGGGCAAGGGCTAAGGCGCCGGCGATCACCAGTGCTCCAACACCTATTCCAATCAACAATTTTTGGGGATCAACGAGGCCCTGGTCGCCCTGCGGATCGGTTATGGGATCTCCTGGATCAGTTGCAGGAATCTCTGCGTCAAGGTTTGGCTCCATGTCAGCGATCAACTGCCGAAGTTCACTTGGCTTGAGGTTCGGATTATGACGACCACCACCTGGTGGTCTAGGTTCGTCATCATCTTCATCGCCTCCGCCTAAGTACGCGTGTTTTCTGTCGTGCATTTTATCCCGATATCCCTTATCTGTCTTATACTTTCGGATCACGTCTTTCAAAACCTTTTTGTTAGCCGGATCCCTTTCTTGCCCTAGCAACTTCTCTAGCCATGGCAAGAACTGCCCATGCTGTGGAAACAAACCGAATGGATCTACAGATCTGAGCGGACGATTGCCACAATAGGTAAACCAATTTCGCCCGCTTTTGATCGGATCGCGCGTGATGAAGCGGCCAATGCTGGGGTCGTAGTAGCGATTGCCCAGTAGTTGCAGATCCGAGCTCGGGTCTGACTGATAGCCCCACTGACCGGCGAAGCCAAAGCGATTCGTTGTCGAACCAGTTGACGATTTTACTCGCCCAAAAGCGTCGAAGTCAGCCGTGTACGAAGTATTCGAAGACGAATCAAACTCATGCGAAACCGAACCCATGCGGTCGGGGCCCATGTACTTTTTCGTCGAACCTTGCTTTTGCGAAACGCCAGGCACATAAGTATTTGTTGTGCTCGAGGTTGCATCTTGCAAGACCGGCGCAGTTGCGCTGAGTCCATCGCGGCGAAAGTTCCACTGCGTTCCATTGAGCGTGAGCCTGGTGCGCGAGTTGAAGATGTTGTAAACGTAAGTATCCGAGGTTCCTGTACCGTCGGGATATTGAGTCGTGATTAGGCGATCTTGGTAATCGTAGTGGTAGGTGCGTTGCAACGTCCCGCCCACGGTTACCGTTTTCATCCGGCCGCAACCGTCGTAAGAAAAGGTCTTGCTGCCCGCCGCCGTCAGACGATCGCCGACTCCATATGTGTAGGAATCGTTTTGAAGCGTGCTCCAAGCACCCGAAACCCAATCACTGAGCTTGAAGCTCGCCCGGTTACCGTTCGCATCGTAGCTGTACTCCTGCTTCCAATCACCAGAAATGGTTTCATGCAGAAGCTGGTCAATGTCATCGTAGCCGTACGTTGTGGTCGTGCCGTTCTTGACCGCAGAATCAAGATTGCCATTGGAGCCATAGGAATAGGTTTCTTCGGAGACGAGCGTTGGGCCAGCCTTGTAATGCTTGGCAGAGGTTTGCCGGTCCCTATCGTCATAGGTAAACGTCGTCCACATCCCATTCCCAAATGTCTGCTTGGTTAGGCGGTTGGCATCGTCATACTCAAAGCTTGTACTGTGACTATCGGTATCCAAGATGCCAGTCACTCGCGAACCGGTGTCGTAGCTGTACTCCATGTAGCCGGAGCCGACTCCTGACATGTTGGTTCGCTTTCGACGACCCAGCGTGTCGTACGTATAGGTTTGAGTGCCATTAGGCCCAGCGTGACTGGTCACTTGCGACGCGTCGTTATATTGAATGGTTGTTGTGCCTGAGTTGTCCCAGGTGCTCGTCAATCGGTTGTCGTTATCGTAGGAGAACGTGGCATCGTTCCCGGTGGGAAAGTCCACCGCGGTTTGCCGGTTGGCATCATCAAACGTGTAGTACGTGATCTGGTCAAGCGGATTCTTTTTGCTGACCACGTTGCCATTTCCATCGTAGCCATACCACTCCTTTTTGCCGCTGGCATAGTCGGGCATGGTGAGGCTATACAATTCGTGGCGGTCTGTGTAGGCATAGGTCCGCGTTTCGCTTTTAGCGTTGGTCACCGTGGACAGCCGTCCAAGATTGTCATACACGTAAGTTTCGACTTCCGCATTCGCGTTGGTTGTTTCGGTCAATCGACCAGCCGCGTCGTACTCGTGCTCAGTAATCTTCCCACGCTCATTGGTCACGGAGACGACATTGTCCTCGGCATCGTATTCAAACTCGACCGTCGTGTTGTCTTGGTGGGTGACTGTCTCAATTCTCCCCCAGTCGTCATAGTCGTACGTATCGCCGCGCGATTCGGGCAACGTTTCGCTCGTCAAACGACCCAGCGAGTCGTAGCCCACCGTCGTGGTGATGCTCAGCTGGTTTTGTACCGCCGTAACATCTCCATTCGAGTTCCGCGTGATATCTACGTCTTCCGAATCATTGTCAGTAACCTTGTCAATTTGCCCGTAGGCGTCATAGTCAAAGTACGTGTACCGATTCATCGGATCCTTGACTTGGCTGACCAGATCGGAACCGTTGTAGCCGTAGTCTGTGACTTTGCTCAACGGAGTCGTGATCGTATCAATGTCATTTTTCGCAGTGTAGGTATAGGTCCAGGTGTGGTTTAACGGGTTTTTGAGCGTGAGGCGGTTGCCAGCACTATCCCAAGTGTAAGTCCAAGTCTTCCCGCGCTCATCGTTCATCGTGAGCGGTAGGTAGTTGGTGTTGTAGGTGAGGTACTCGGTATAGTAGTTGGCCTCATCTTTCTCATATTGAACCGCTGAAATGCTGCCAAAGGTGCCGTAGGCGAAGGCCCTGGTTTTTGAGTTTTCGTCGGTGATGACCGTACATCCATTCACTGAGGAACCGCCGATCGTCACGGTTTGGTTGTAGCTGTACGTTTCAACGACGCCCGTCGGATCTTCTTCGGTTGCAAGTCGGCCGCTCCCATCATAGGTAAACAGCCAATCATAGCCGCGCTTATCCGTCCAGGCTGTGATTTGGTTCGCCCCATTGTAAGTAAAGGCGTCGGTATGCGAGCCTGACTTGATCGCCGGGTACTGGATTGAGTTCAGGACCTTGCCGGTTGTGTCAATTATCCACTCTCGACCTGTGCTGTCTTCCACTAAGTCAACGCAGCTTGATCCGTTGTAGCTAAATTCTAGGTAGCGCCCACTCTCATCGGTGACTCGATCAATCATCGGAGCCGAAGAATAGGTGACATCCACGGCGTTGCCGGAGCGATCTTGCATTGACGTAAGAAAGCCACTGCTGTTGAACGTCATCGAACTCTGATCTTTGTTCAGTAACGTGTACTTGCTGGTGCCACTATTGTAACTGAGCGTGTCGAAGCAACCGGCTGGCGCAACATAGCTACCGCCCCCACCGGATGTGAAGATGATCGAAGAGCCGTCGGCGTACTTTACGATCCGACTGGTGCCGCTCGTGAGAATGATCGTCTCGTAGGTAGACGTCCAAGATTCCCCAAACAGCCCTAAATCGCTACTTGATGAGTTGTGAAAGAGAGTCAGATCAATGCCCGTGTTGCCGCGCGCACTCCAGCTAACAACGTTGACTTCCGTGAGTTTGTTGCCGTTTTGCGAGTTCCACCCGCCGACGATACTTTCGCCCGGGTAACCGCCGCCTCCATTTCCGTTTTGGCCCGGGTAAGCCATTGTGAAGCCGAGCGCCATGGAAGCAATCACGAATCCGCTGCCCTCGTCGCCGTAAACCAGGCGCTTCAGGCGGATGGCTGCCTCAAGGTTATCAATTTGTGCCGGCGTATAGCGTCCTCCGCGAAGAACAGTGTCACGTGTGCTAGGTCGCGGTGCGTTCGTCACTCGCGGCGTTTCGCCGCTAAATGGTTGCAGTGGTCCAGGAGTGCCCGGCGTTTCAAACTCCCGCAGGTCATAACCCTCATCTGAAGGACTCTGCAGAAACGCGGGTAGCGCACTTTGTGCGACAAGCGCGGTGGAAACAAGCAGACTAACAGTGAAAGCAAATTTGCCGGCAATCATAGGACACCTAAGCGCAGTATAACGACAGAATTTTGCAGAAACAAGGGCATATTACGATTCTTATATTTTTCTTATAACTTTCTGCTAAGGGTCAAAATAAGGGGAGCGGAGACAAGTCTCCGCTCCCCCTCGACCAAACCCAGCGACGAACCTACAGGGTTCCGCGTAGAGCCTGCTCGCGCTCAATGCTTTCGAACAGCGCCTTGAAGTTGCCCTTGCCGAAGCTCTTGGCGCCCTTGCGGTGGATGATCTCGTAGAACAGCGTCGGGCGATCGGTGATCGGCTTCGTGAAAATCTGAAGCAGATAGCCCTCGTCGTCGCGGTCCACCAAAATGCCGAGGTCGGCGAGCACCGCCAGGTCCTCGTCAATCTCGCCTACGCGGTCGGTCAGCACATCGTAGTAGGTTTTTGGCACGCTCAAAAACTGAATGCCGCGCGCCCGCAACCGCGAAACCGTGTAGATGATATCGTCGGTGCGCATGGCCACGTGCTGCACGCCGGCGCCGCCAAAGAACTCCAGATACTCGTCAATCTGCGATTTCTTTTTGCCGGCGGCGGGCTCGTTAATCGGGAACTTCACGCGCCCGTTTCCGCTGGCCATCACCTTCGACATTAGCGCCGTGTATTCGGTCGAAATGTCGTTGTCATCAAAGCTAATCAGGTTCTTAAAGCCGAGCACATCCTCGTACCACTTCACCCAATAGTTCATTTTGCCCAGCTCCACGTTGCCCACGCAGTGATCCACTTCGACAATGCCGATGCTGTCGCCGGGCTCGTCTTCGTCGCGGAACCCAGGCAAGAATCGGCCCTTATAGTTGTCGCGATTGAGGAACGTGTGAATGACGTTGCCGTAGATTTTCACCCCGGCGCGGCGAACAAAGCCGTTTTCGTCTTCCATGTTGTAGGGTTCATAGGCGCTTTCGGCCCCGCGCTCGACGGCGGTTTTGTAGGCCCAGTCCACGTCGTCGACCTCAAAGGCGATGTCGCGGACAAAGTCGCCGTGCTCGGCAATGGCGTTGGCCATGGGGTGACCCGGACGCAGCGGCGCACTGAACAGCAGGCGCAGATCAGCCTGCTCCAGCATGTAGCCCACCTCGTCGCGGCTGCCGGTTTCCAGGCCGCAGAAGGCCCGGATGTTGAAGCCGAAGGTTTGTTGGTAGTAGAACGCCGATTGTCGGGCGTTGTTTACGTAGTGTTGAACGTGATCAACCCGACGGATCGGGAAAAGGTCTTGCTCTTGACTCATGAGTTGCTCCTAGTGCTAGTTGGTGCAACCCCAATTTCCCCCGTGCAAGCGGCGAAATACGGTCGATGTTGCAACTCAAGCGCGAGTATACAATAGATTACGTCCGGTTCCAAGTCCGGGGGTACGGCACCTCAGCTTCGCCGCGGATGATTTTGCGCTGGAGTTCCTTGCGGTCGGTCATTTTGGTTCGGATGTCGCGACTGATGAGCGGATGGACCATCCTCTCGTACTCAACCAAGGCGCGCTCGGCTAATCGAAATTGGAAGTGCTTGGTGGCCCCTTGAGCGACTGCTGGCAACAAGGCAACTGCCCGGAACTCTGCATCATGTGTCTCGTCGAACCGAGCCCAGTCGGGTGATTGCCCGGTTGATTCGGCCCTAATGAGCTCTTGATAAAAGTCGAGGGTGGCTCTCCAATAGTCAGGCTCGTGGCTCCCACGGCAAAGCTCATTTTGGAGATGAGCTTGGGCGAAATCACCAATCTCAAAAGCGAGGTCTCGCCGTTCCCAAGGGAGTGCTCCAATACGCTCGCGTTTTTCAGCGACGTTGATCAGGTAGTCGAGCGCATTATTGGCCCGACCCTTCGCCATCAGCTCGAACATTTTTCGCTGGTCAGTGCGAATTTTGGTGGCCAGTCCTTCGTCTTCTAACCACTGCCCAACGTGAACATGTTGCGCGAGGCTTATGCTCGCGATGCAAGCGGAGATAGATACGGCGATTAATTTCTTCATGCCGGTGTCACCAACTTCCTCGCGGCACCTCGGCCTCGCCGAGCAGTATCTTGCGGCGAAGTTCCTTCCGAGCCGCTAGCTCCGCGGGTCGTTTCGACACGGGAAGTCTTAGATCAGTACGCATCTGCTCGTGGATTCTCACAAGGATCTCAGCCCGGCGCAGATAGAAGCCCGCGATGGCCTGGTCGGCCAACCACCCTACTTGCTGCAGCACGTCCGCATCGGGATGCCAATCTCTAAAATCTGAGAAGTCAACTGATGTGTGGTTCGCGCAAATGGCTGCCATCACCGTTCCCTCAAGCTCGTGACGAATCTGGCTAGCTGGATATAGCTTTCCGGTCAACCGTTGCTCATAGATGTTGTACCAAGTAAACGATTCTGCTTTCCGATCCAGTTCAAACAGGACTGACCAGTTTTGCGAGTCCTGCCACAGTCGGGATTTGATTGCCTCGGAGCGGTCTATGAGCTCATAGGCAAGCTGGAACTCGCCACGAACCCTCAACCTCCCCATTTGTTTTGAAATGGCCGCCGATTCCGCAAGCTTCTCATAGTTCTTGCCTTTCGGCGAGTGTTGTTGCGCAACGATCATCGCCGAGACGGCAATCGCCATTGCTACGGTTACGCTTTTCAGCGATGGTGATTTCATGCCCGTGTCACCAACTTCCTTCCGGTATGTCTGCCTCGTCACGAATGATCTTACGTTGGAGTTCCTTGCGCTCTGCGAGTTCGGCGCGAAGAGCGCGGCTCATGATCGCGGGCACGAGTCGCTCGTACTCGGTCAAAGCGCGCTCGGCGAACCGAAATCGGAAGTGTTTGATCGCAACCGATGCCATCCCTGGTAACAATTTGATTGCCTTCAGTTCTTCGGTATGTGTTTCTTCGAACCTGCTCCAATCAATGACGTAACCACCCTTCTCGGCGCGAATGAGTTCCTGCTGAAAATCCATAAGAGTTCGCATCCGTTCAGAAGGCGATATTCCCGCAATAAGTTTTCGAGAAAGCTCATTTTGACGATCTGCCTCGACGAAATCACCGAGTTCGAAAGCGAGATCACGCCGTGTGGACGAATTTTGTCCGACCCCAAGTCGAGGTTCAATCACAGTTGTCTGGTGCTCCAGTGCCTCACGCAACTGCCCCTTGGCGAGCAGTTCAAACAACTTTCGTCGATCCGCCCGCGCTTTGATACCCAGTTCTCGGAGCGCCTCCATATCGCGAAGCTGACCATTCTGCGCAAGGCTCACACCTGCAAGAATCGCGATGCCCACAACGACTCCAACCCTAAGCTGACGAACCATATCTCACCTTAGCACACCTGGAGCCAAGCCTCGCTGCGTGAAGCGCCATGGTTGCGCCTTTCGCCCCTGTTGCTCGCAGGCGGTGTCACCAATCTCCTTCCGGAATCCCGACCTCGCCACGAATGATTTTGCGTTGGAGTTCCTTGCGCTCGGTCAGTTTGGTTCGGAGGTCGCGACTGATGAGCGGATGGACCATCCTTTCGTACTCGGTCAAAGCGCGCTCAGCGAACCGAAGCCGGAAGGATGTTGTTGCGGCGCTCGCTATCGCCGGCAAAACTCGGTCGGCGTAAGTTCCTCGGTGTGTGTTTGTTTGAACCGATTCCAATCAATGACGTATGCACTCCTCTCAGCGCGAATAAGTTCTTGGTAAAGGTCCAGGATGGTTCTCGTGCGTTCATCTATTCGCGCAGGTCCAATTCGTGTTTTACACAGTTCATTTTGACGATCTGCCTCAACAAAATCGCCGAGCTCGAAGGCCAGGTCCCTTCTTCTATGTGGGTTTGGCCCGAAATCGCTTCTCAGTTCTGCGACTGTCGTGCAATAGTCGTACGTTTCCCGCACTTGGGCCCGTGCCAGCATCTCGAACATCTTTCTTGAGTCCACGCGTGCCTGTGCGGCAAGTTCTTCGAAGTACTGTCTTCGATCCGCTTGGACTCGCTGAGCAAGGCCAGACCCAGAAAGGAGCAGCACCACCGCAACGAAACCACCTCTACATGGACTCACCATTTCTCACCTTAGCACACCCGGAGCCAAGCCTCGCTGGTGCGCTTCCTCACCTCGGTATGGGGGCTGTCCCTTTCAAAATCTCCTCTTGCAGCTTTATCTGGTCACGCAGACGCTTCTCAAAAATTGCCGCCGTAGGTCGCTCCAAAGCAACAAGCTCGTTAAGCAATCGGCGAGCATATCTAAACCGAAATTCGTAGATAGCATTCCCAAGCTTACCGGCAATGCGGTCACTGAGCTTGTTCCCTGGATACCGTCTGACCCACTCACTCCAGTCCGCAACTTCCAACCCTTGTTGCGAAGCTCTAAAAATAACATCTTCCGCATCATAGGACGCAATGAGTTCCGCAGAAATCGGAACACCGAAAGCATCCTTTAGACTGACGATCTCGCGACGTGCCCTTTCAAAGTCTCCGAGCTCGTAAGCGATGCGCCATGCTCTATCGTGAAAATAGGGTCTAGATCCCCTCATCTGCACTACTTCATCCAGGTTTCTACGCGCCGCAAGCCACTCACCCTTTGCCTCGTGCTCGCGCTGAACCCGCCTGATCTCTCGCTGCTCAGCTAGCTTCGCAAAGTCCTTTGTGAGTCCTTGGCCAGCATCGCTAAGGAACGGCAACGACACGGCTACGGTAAACAAAGTTCGAATCAAGGGCTTCATCTGAATTCTCCTAGGTTTGAGAGCTAGAAATCTGGCACCTCAGCTTCTCCGCGAACAATTCTGCGTTGAAGTTCTTTTCGTTGCGAGAGCTTGGTTCGCAAGTCTTTGCGAATTCGCGGGTCTGTAACTCTTTCATATTCCGCCAGGGCCCGCTCGGCAAATCGAAACCGAAACTCTTGAACCGCAACATCAACCCAAATTTGTAAAAGCATGGACACACTTAGCTCGTCGGAGTGAGTCTGCCGAAAGTCCTCCCAATCAATTGTCTCACGCGTTGCCTCGGCATGCACTAACATATCGTAACAGTCGCGTTTCATTCGGTCTAATTCGCTCAAAACGAATTCAGGGTTCTGAGCCCGCCTGATCATCCACGGCTCGTTGTTCCTAAACTTTGCTTCATCGAAATCACCCAACTCAAAAGCAAATGTCATTCGCCACGGTGTTTGCACACTAGCTCGCCCTTCATTCTCAATAACCTGAACCACATATTGGAGTGCTTCTCGAAACTGTCCCTTTGCCATAAATTCGGACCGCCTTTGCTTATGGATTTTCCAGTGGGAAACCGATTCTCGGAGGCTTGGTTCATCGCGAAGTGAAAATGGCGTTTGCCCCGAAGCGATCGAACTGAGGCCAATCGCTAATGACAAGACGAATCTCTGTATCCTGTTCATTGTGTTTCAACGGGCTGACCTACGCACACCACCACGCTCGGATAATCCGCCACGGCGATAAGGGTAACCGTCGTGAATGGATGCTGTGCTAATAGGATGGAAGCTGTCACTCTGTCTTCTCACCATAGCACACCAACCGCCGAGTCGCACAAAAAAAGTCGGCCCTCTTTACATAGAGGGCCGACTGCCGTGAAACGTGCGGTTACCCGCGACTTTGGCCGGGGCGGACCCGCGGCGAGACCGGCGCCTTCAGTGGCTTCACCGGGTTCTTCTTGAGCTCGGCGAGCAGGTGCTTCACCGCGGCTTCCAGAACCTCGTCCTTGCCTTGAGCAAGCCAGTCCGGCCGGCCGTCGATGCGCACGTCCGGCTCGACGCCGGTGTTTTCCGCAACCCACTTGCCGGTTTGCAGGTCATAGATGCCGAAGCCCGGCACCGTGACCATGCCGCCATCCACCAGCGGGTAGTTGCCCTGAATGCCGACCAAGCCACCCCACGTGCGGGTGCCGAAGATCTTACCGACCTTGTTGATCTTGTACAGGTAGGGGAACATGTCGCCGCCCGAACCGGCGTACTCGTTAATCAGCATGGCCGTGGGGCCGCGATTGCTCTGCGTGGGGAACGCGATCACGTCGCCGTTGCGCGCCTTAAACCCGCTTTGCACCTCGCGCTTGAGGCGCTCGACAAAGAACGTCGGGATAAAGCCGCCGCCGTTAAAGCGCTCGTCAATCACCAACGCTTCCTTGTCGGACTGCGAATAGTAACCCTTGAGGAAGCCGATCATGCCATCCACCTGCGTGTCGGGCACGTGCACGTAGCCGATGCGGCCACCGGAAAGCTTTTCGACCTTCTTGCGGTTTTCTTCCACCCAGTCTTGGTAGCGCAGCGCGTCTTCGTTCGGAATCGCGCGGACACCCACCTTGCGGGCACCATCCATCGAAGGCTTCGAGTTCAGGCTCAGGTAGACCATTTTGCCGGCCTTGTTTTGCAGATACTTCATCGGCGGGTTTTCGCGGTTGACGGGCTTGCCGTCAATGGCGACCAGGTAGTCGCCGGCATTCACGTCGGCGCCTGGCTCGGTCAGCGGGCCGCGGGTCATCATGTCCACGCCGTCGCCTTGCAGCACCTTGCGAATCTTCACCGCGTTACCGACCAGCTCGTAGTCCGCGCCGAGATAACCCACCGGGGTCATTTGGGCCGTACCGCTCGCTTCGCCACCGCCGTTGTAGGCGTGGCCGGTGCCGACTTCGCCGATCATCATGCCCATGATGTAGTTGATGTCGTCGCGGCTCGAGGCGTACTTCACCAGCGGCATGTAACGATCCTTGACCTCTTCCCAATTGATGCCGACCATGTCGGCTTGGTAGAAGCGGTCGCGATACAGACGCCAGGTTTCGTTGATGATCTGCGTCCACTCCTTCACCGGGTCAACCGTCATTTCGAGGCCGGCCAGGTTAATCGCGGTAGTCGCAGGATTCACGTTCGGCGCAACGTCGGCGATGCCGGCGTTGGGTCCCGCCATCCACGCCAGCTTATTGCGATCGGCGTTAAAGGTCAGGCCCGAAAGCTGCGCTTGCAGAACCGGGAATGCTTGGCGCGAGGCGAACGAGAACATCATCAGGCCCTCGGCGGTCCCGGCGATCACCCCGTTGTCCACGCCGATGACGCCGGCGGTGGCGCCCGGTGCCCACGGCAGAACCACGGCGCGCTTCCCTAACCCGTCAAAGTCAATCTCCGTGCGCTTTTCCTTGGGTTCGTCCTTGGCCGCTTCCTTCGGAGCTTCCTTGGGTGCTTCGACTGCGGGCTTTTTGATGGGTTCTTCGTCGTTGCGTGGCGCGAGCGGGTTCGGTGTCTTCTTGCTGAGAATGTGCGCGTACACGCGGTAGAGCGGCGGCGAGTCCAGCGTTTGCTCAAACTGCACCAGCGTCGGCGCGTATTCGCGCTGCGAGGTCACGTACAGGTACTTGCCGTTCTGATCCCAGCTGAGCGAGGAATCGTTGAAGTAGGCGTCGCTGACCTTGTGGGTCTTGCCCGACTTCACGTCGTAGATGTTGACCGCGCCAAAGAGGTTGGCTTGAGTGTTGATGTAAGCCACATAGTCACCCAGCGGCGAGAACTCGGGCGAGCTCACCCCGTAGCCGCTTTCAGCGATCTTCGTCATCTTGCCAGTCGCGACATCCACCATGTACAGCTTGTTGTCGAACGTGTTTAGCAACAGGTTCTTGCTGTCCGCCGACCAGGCCATGCTCGTGGATTGCACGGCGTCGCACACTTTCTTCTTGTTACCGCCGAGGCTGTCCATCGTCCAGATTTCGGCTTCGCCAGATTGGTCGGTCACATAGGCAATGGACTGACCGTCGGGGCTCCAGTTCGGGTTTTCTTCGCGGATGCCTTGCGTGTCCGTGAGGTTGCGGGTGTCGCCGGTGCGCGGCACCGAGAAGATGTCGCCGCGAGCGGAGATCGCCACGCGCTTGCCCGAGGGGCTCAGCGTGATGCCGCTCATCATGGTGTTGACCTTCTTGAGGCTAGGGCGGCGCAGGTTGAGGTCACCGGCGATGCGCGGGACAATCGGCTTGATGGCTCGGCTGCCAATGTCGAAACTGTAAAGGCCAGCGCCGCGCTCAAACACGATGGTCTTGCCATCGGTGCGCGGGAACCGGATTTCCTTGTCCGAAAAGTCCGTCAGACGCTCCGCGCGCTTGCTGTCGAGGTTGTACTTGTAGAGGTTGAGCGTGCCCAGGTCGCGGTCGCTGATGTAGTAGATATCGCGCCCGACGATCATCGGGTGGTAGTTCTGCTCCAGGCCGTGCGGCAGTTCGGAGTACGTCTTCGTGTTGAAGTTGTACATCGTGACCACGCCTTGGGTGCCGCCGCGATAGTAGCGCCAGTTGAAGTTCCAGCTGTTGTTGCGGTTGTAAGCAATCCAGGTGCCGTCCGCGCTGATGTCGCCGCTGGTGATTTCCTTGATCGGCGTTTCCATCGGGAAGCCGCCGTCAACGTCCACGAACTGCAACTCCATCGTAAAGCCGTCTTGGGCTTGGCGGATGGCGACGGTCTTGTTATCCTTCCAAAAGAGAGCCGCGTTGCCGCGTCCGTCCCACGAAATGCGCTTGGGATCGCCGCCTTCGCTGCTCACCACGTAGGTGGCGACGGCGCCGTCGTACATGCCGGTAAACGCGATCATCGAACCATCCGGGCTAAACACGGGTCGGCTTTCGACACCGGTGTGCGAGGTCAGCCGCCGGGCGGGACCGCCAGCGAGGTCGGTGACCCAAAGGTCGCTGCCGTGCATAAACGCAACTTTGTTGCCGTGCACGGTGGGAAAACGCAACAACTTCATTTCTTGAGCCACAGCAACGATGCTGGTGGCCGAGAGGGCAAGAACAAGGAGGGTTTTGGATTTCATGAATTCGAACCAGCCGAGCTAAGGATACTGAATCTATTGCGGGGAAGGTTCCGGGTTGGGGCGTCCGGCCTAGCGGTATCCTAACGCTTCCCATGTCAGATTCAGAAATTCGGCAAATTCGTCTGGAGAAGCTCAACCGCATGCGCGAGCTTGGCCATGATCCATTTGCGCAGGAGAAATTTGAGTTCGCTCTCTCCGCGCAAGAATTGCACGCCAAATTCGAATCCATGGAGGGCCAAACGGTCCGCTTCGCAGGACGCATCGTCGCCCTGCGCGAGATGGGCAAGGCGAGCTTTGTCTCGCTGAGCGATGGCGATGGGCGCATCCAGGTGTATCTGCGCAAGGACGACCTCGGCGAGGACGTGTGGGCGGTGGCAAAGCTCCTCGACCTCGGCGATCACCTCGGCGTCGAAGGCGAACTGTTCCGCACCAAAACTGGCGAGCAAAGCATTCACGCGCGGTCCATCGTGCCGCTCAGCAAGTCGTTGCAAAGCCTGCCGCTGGGTAAGGAAAAGGATGGCGAAAGCTGGGGCACGCTCAGCGACGTCGAGCAACGCTATCGTCACCGCCACCTCGACCTGATCGCCAACCCCGAGGCGCGTCAGATGCTGCTCAATCGTAGCCGAATCGTCTCGGCGGTGCGACGCTACTTTGACAACGCGGGCTACCTGGAAGTCGAAACGCCGCTGCTTCAGCTGGAAGCCGGCGGGGCGGCGGCGCGCCCATTCCTCACGCACTATAACGCCTACGAGATTGACGTGAAGCTGCGCATCTCGCTGGAGCTCTATCTCAAGCGACTCATCTGCGGCGATGTGCCGAAGGTGTATGAAATCGGACGCGTCTTCCGTAACGAGGGCGTGAGTCAGCGGCACAATCCCGAGTTCACGCTGCTGGAATTTTACGAGGCCTACGTGAACCTGGAAGACATGATGGTGCGCGTGGAGGAGTGCTTCAAGTTTGTCGCCGAGACCGTGTTCGGCAACACCGAAGTTCATATCGGGCACGAGGACCTGGTGATTGACTTCGGCAAGCCGTGGGCCCGCGTTGATCTTCTGCAACAAATTGAGCACTACTCTGGCGTGCAGGCGCATGAGCTGAACGACCTCGCGTCGGCCAGGGCCGCGCTCGAGCGCGTGGGCATCGACGCGAAGAAGGAAGCGAACGTCGGCGGCATTATCGAAAAGCTCCTGGAGCGATTCGTGGAGCCGCATCTGATCCAGCCGACCTTCGTGGTTGGGTACCCGATCGAGACCTCCCCGCTCGCCAAAAAGGACCCGAATCGCCCGGGGTTCACGCGGCGTTTTGAAGGTTATGTGCGAGGCCGCGAGGTGTGCAACGCGTTCAGCGAGATCAATGACCCGATCGATCAGCGCGAGCGCTTTGACAACCAGCTCACCCAGGCGGCGCAGGGCAACGACGAGGCGCACCCCATGGACGAGGAGTTCATCTACGCGTTGGAATGCGGCATGCCGCCGACCGGCGGCTGCGGAATTGGTCTGGATCGGATGGCGATGATGCTACTCGGCAGCGATCACTTGCGCGAGATTCTGCTCTTTCCGATGATGAAGCCCGAAGCGGGCGGCCACTAGGCCGCGTCGTTGTCTTCTTCGGCGAAGTCGCTGTGCACGATGTCAGCGGCTTCGTCCACGGTTTGGTAATCCCAGTTGTCGCAATCTAACCGGCGACAATGAATCATCTGCTGCACGGTGCCATCGGTCATTTCGACCTCAGCCTTGTTGCCAAATCGGCATTCCATGCAGAGTTCCGGCTCAATCAACCGAACCACGCGAAGTTGCTTCTTACCCATCTCAAACCCCATCCAACGGTGTTGTTCCAAGCTGGTAACTCTTTGGGTCAAGCGGAAATACCGGGGTCTCACAAAAAAGCCCCCCGCCTAGGCTAGGCGAGGGGCTCGTTTTCGGCGGATTTTAGTGGTGGTGCTCGATGTCTTCGATCATCATCATTTCGTCCATGCCGTCCACGTCGCCGTCGCGATCGTAGTCGAGCAGGGCCATGCGCTTAGGCGTCATGGCGCGAACGAAGTTCTGACGTCCGCGTCCGCCCCAAGCCGCATCGTAGTCGTCTTGGTGGACGTGCCCATCGTAGTTCCAGTCACCCTTGATGTAGATCACGACCGGTCGGCGCGTGACCTTGGTTTGCGTCAGGCCGCCATCGCTCACTCGCAGGAAGTAGAACCAGTTGCCCGGATCCATTTCCGCCGTGTTCATGTTGACCAGCAGGTCGGTGGACGGCAGATTTTGGTAGCCGGTCACCTCTTGCGTGGTCTTGTCAAACACGTTATCGCGGTCGCGGAAGATCGAAACCGTGCGCGGATCGTTTTCCGGGTCAGTGGTGGTCCATCCGATCGGGAAGGTCTCGTAGCTACGTTCCACATAAATGGGGATTTGCGGCTGGGTGATGTTCACGGTCGGCGACTGGTTGCCGCTCGGCTTAATCGTAAACGTGTAGCCCGGGTTCGTCCCGCTGTACGGCCAAATGCGCACGTAGTAGGTACCCGCGGCGCGCCCGCTCAACGTGATCTGCTCAGTGTTGGTGCCGCTTTCGCTCGCCCCGATTTGAGTTCCGGCCGAGTTGTAGAGTCGCAGGTCAATGTCGCCGCCCGAGTTGACGCTCGTAATGCCGACATAGTCGCCGCTGCCGCCGGTGGCGTTTAGCTTGAACTTGAACCAGTCGTCATCCGTTGCCTGCATGGTGAGGTTCAAGGTGCGTTGGGCGTTCACAACGCCGAGGTTCGGACTGTTAACTCCCGCTTCGGGTCGCCCGTCCACAAAGGTTCGCGAGTCGTTTTCCTCGTAAGCGTCGGCTGTGAGCGCGGGCGGTGAGCCCAGGTGATACGGAATCCGGCCAATGTTGTTGGTTTCGTCGGCTTCGAGAATGAAACCGTCCGGGTCAACCTCGGCTTCCAAGAAGTAGTCGCCATCGGCGATGCCGGTGACGTCCACCCACTGGTCCGTGAGCGACTTGCCATAGACGTCGGCCCAGCCCGGCGTGAGGCCCTGGGTTGTGGCGCCACAACCACCGTAATAAGGAGGCGTGACGTAATTCGGGTGACTGGAGTTGTGCACCGTCAAGTCGAGAATGCAGAAGCTGGTCTTTTGCCCCTCGGCCAAGATTGCGCCAACGCTGCCATCCGGATTCTTAGCGCGAAGGCGGTAACGACACCAGCCGTCAAAGTGGATGTGGTTGTGGCTCGGGTGATAGGTAAAGGTCCCCGCCGGTCGCTCCCAGTAGGTTCCGTCGTCGCGGAATACGCGCTGATTGACCTGCTGCTGGGTGCCGACGACGGCCCCACCGCGGAGTTCAAGTCGGCCCGTCCCAATGTTCGGGGTGCCGGTCGAGAGTCGGACAAGCTTGCGCCCCGGCAAGGTTGTAGTGTCGATCGCGTTATCGGTGAGCTTCGCTTCCCAGATTGTGATGTCTGGGAGCAAGTCCGCCGCCACCGGTGCCTTTGGCATCAGGGCAAAAGATAGCAAGAGAATATTCATTGTTAGACCCTCAAGAATGGTAGTTGTCTACGAAGTAGTATGAGCCAACTTTCTCAGAAATCATTCGATTGAACTGAAGAAAATTAAGGGGAAATCCTCGCGTGAGCCCAGGCGTCACCCGATTTCACCCATCGCCAGCGGAGGTGTCCGGGCGCGGCCAGACTCAAATATTCGATCTCCGTCGCGTGCAATCGCACGACCGCAAAGTTGGTGAATCCCCGTTCGGAGTCGGCCAGCGTAGGCTGTTCCTGGTCCGCTTCGGGCTCAGCTAGGAGTTCCTCGCTGGAGGGCACCTCGGCCAAATAGCACTTGCGGCTGTAGACAGGAGTGGCCGCCCACACCGCCCGCGCTACATCGTCTTCGATGTGAACCTCATAGCGCCCGAACAGCCGAATCTGAACGTTTGGCGTCGGAGCGTAGAGCACCATCTGCCCAAACGGGTTCACCCCGAGATCGGAGATTCGCTGGCTCCGGCCATCGCTATGGAAGCCAAGCGTGGCCGTCGCCTCCTCGGCGTATCGCAAGACTACTGTACGAACCCGCGCCGCGCCCGAGGCGTCCACGTTGGCGCAAGCGGCCAGGTGAAACTCCGATCGTCGGTTCGTCACGCCCTCGGCCAGCCCCTGCCAAAGCTCGTCCCAACAGTCCGTCGCCGCTTTCCATAGCATCAAACCACTATAGCAAAAGCAAGTTTTTTGTCAAATGGTGCACTCGGAACTTTACGGGGCGTCTACAATGTACATTGACTATGCGGAACTTGCTTGTCGCTTTGATGTCATGGATGGCGATAGCGACAGCGGTGCAAGCTCAACGAGCTCCAGCAACCGTTGTTTACACCTATCAGGGCACGTTTTCGGATCGCGTGGAGCGCGATGGCGAAGAGTGCGTTATCCCGATCGCTCTGGCTGAGAACTGGGGCTGGCGTGTTCGCGCCTCCGGAGGCGAAGCTGATATTGCCGCCGAAGGCCGGCTACTGCGAGTGGATCTCACTCGCGACCGTAAGCTGCCTCTGGCCAAGTGCCTGGAGCAACTGGGGGGCCGCGGCACCTGGGATCGCGATAAGCGCACCTTCCGAGTTCTGAGCGAAGTTCGCAGCGTCGAGGTGCTCTTCGGCACTCTGCGCATCAACTGCTCGCTCGGCGTAACTGCCTCCGGCTTCTCGCTGACTGATCCTGAGCGCTACATCGTTGACCTGCAGGGCGCGACCCTTTCGCCGAGCGCGAACTTCGGCAGCGACGCCACCGTGCGGGTGCGACAGTTCAATGATTCCACGGTCCGGGTGACGTATCAGGCTCCCGGCGCCAGTAAGGTTGTGCGAAGTAACACAACCAACCGCATTCTTGAATTCCCGCTCGTCCAACCCGAAGCGCCTGTCACGCCGATCGAGCACGATCCCGAAACTCAGCCGGTCAACCCCAAAGCGCCCCAAACCTTGCCGACCACGGAAGTATTGGTCAGCGCGCCCCGCATTGATCAGACCGGCTCGAAAGCCGTCATCGGCGCGGACCTGGCCGCGATCCCTCTGGAAGCGCCCAAGCTCAACCGCGTGGACGTGCTGACCTACGAAATCATCGTCCCCGGCGGCAAGCCCGCCGCAATGGATTTGGCGGAACTGCCCAAGGGGCTGGTCAAGAGCTGGGAGCAAAGCCTCGACTCGGCCGGCAACTACAAACTCACCCTTTCGCTTCGGCAAGCCGCCGCGGTGATGTTCGCCGTTGATGGTCGCACCATTCGGCTGACGGCCAAGGTGCCCGACATCGCGACCGGCTCGATCCGAGGCAAGACCATCTGCATCGACGCCGGTCATGGCGCGCACGACAGCGGCGCGCTCGGCGCCAAGATTCGACTGAAAGAAAAGGACATCGCTCTGAAGTCGGCCAAAGTCCTCGCGGAGAAGCTGTTCGACGAAGGCTGCAACGTGATCATGACCCGATCCGACGACCGGTTCATCGAACTCAAAGAGCGCGCCAACATCGCCAACCGCAACAACGCCGACGTGTTCATTTCGGTGCACTACAACTCGGCGTCAAGCAAGTCGGCGAGCGGCACGATCATCTTCTATCACGGCAAGAGCGAACTCGGCAAACTGCTCGCCCAGTGCATTAGCCAAAACATCGCCACCAAGGGTCTGCTTCCTTCGCGCGGCGCGGTCAGCGACTTCGCCGTCGCCAAGAACAAGGGCTTTTCGGTTCTGCGCAACACGACGATGGTCGGTGTTCTGCTTGAACTCGGCTTCTTGAGCAACCCCACCGAGGAAGCCAAGATGAACAGCGACGAGTTCCGCCAAACCATGGCCCGCGGTGTCGTCGAGGGCCTGAAACTATTTTTCGGAGATAACGCAAAAGAATGAGCGCCAAGAAACGCAACTCTCATCGTCTCGCCCTCATCGGCGTCGCGGCAGCAGTCGTCGGTGGCTTAGCCGCCTACGCCAAGATGCAGGGCAACCGCGTACCGGAAGCCGAGATGCGCTCCGAGCGCCTGCCCCAGCACCAGCCCGTGGACAAGCGCCAGCCTCCGCAAACCAAGGTCGAAAAGGCAAAGGATGAAGTCGAGATCGTCCGCGTGGACTATCAATCCGAGGACTACAAAGTCGAGCGCGACAAGCGCAAGCTCGAGGCGGGCCAAAGCCCCTACCTGGTGGCGGTGAACGCTTCCCTAGCCCACGTGACGGCGGTTCCCGCTGGAGCGGTGGCCACGTCGGCCAAGCTTGATGGCTCGGTTCTGAAGCTCGACTTTGCCACGCCGTTCCGCAAAACCTACGGCACGGCTGAAGAAGGCGAAATCCTCAACACGATCACGGAAGCCCTCAAGCAGTTCGGCGAAGTGAAGTCGGTGCTGATCACCGAAGGCGGTCAACCGATCGAATCCTTGGGCAGCGTTGAACTCACCGAACCGCTCGAAGTACCTCACTAAGCCCGAATCCGGTATCCTCTCACCACCGAGCAATCGCGAATGGTGGTGAGGAACGTTTGAAAATTGGCATTCTTGGCGGGACATTTGATCCGCCCCACTTGACGCACCTGGACCTCGCCGAAACCGCCGCCCAAAAGCTGGGACTCGACCAGATTCTGCTGGTGCCCAACAAGCGCAATCCGATTAAGCGACTTGGCCCCCGAGCCACCGCGCGTGACCGATTTGCGATGACCAAGCTCATGGCCGAAGGTCGCGAGAACTTCGCCGTCAGCGACGTGGAACTGGGTCGCAGCGGCCCAAGCTTTGCCGTCGATACTCTGATTGAATTGAACCAAGCCATCAAGGCAAAGTTTTGGTGGATCCTGGGTAGCGATGCCGCCATGCACTTGGAAGAGTGGTACGAACTCGACAAGATTCTCAAGCTCGCCCGGTTTGCCGTCGGCTTGCGACCCCCCGACGATATGGCGGCAGTCATGCGATTTGCCCCCGAAAAGGTCCACGGCAATCTCGATTTCTTTTTGCTCAACGAGCCGTCACCGCGGTCCAGCACCGAAATCCGCAACAACATCGGGATCAAGTTGGACGAGTCCCGTCAGGTATTGCCCTCCGTGTGGCAATACATCCAAGAGCATCAGCTCTACCGAATGAATGATGACCAGTGAAGCCAAGGCGCAGCGTATAGCTGAACTCGCCGACGATATGAAAGCCGAGCGCATCGAGATTATCGATCTGCGCCAAAAGACGAGCGTGACCAGCTTTTTCGTGGTCTGCTCCGGGACCAGCGATGTTCACGTCAACGCGATCATCGACAAGGTGAATGAGCGCATGCGCGACGAGGGTGTGCGCAGCCTGGCCAGCGATACGCAAGGCGGCGGCTGGTTGCTGCTGGATTACGGCGACGTGATGTTCCACGCCATGCGAGAAGAGCGACGCCAATTCTACGATTTGGAAACCCTGTGGCGCAACAAGGAGGTCGATCCGAACCTCCTGCCCGAATCCGAGGTCTAATAGGGCAATGCAGGATCGCTTGGATGTGGTCTGGGATGAGATTGAGCGGATTCAGCGCGATCTGGCCATGGCTCAGCGTCGCAACGAACCCGGCGCCGTGCGCCGCGCGCGGCAAGCTCTGGAAGCCCTTGACCAAGAACATCCCGGCGTGCAGATGAGCCTCGCCGACCTTTACGTGCTGGACCACCAATCGGGCAAAGCGATTGAGCTTTACCGCAAGGCGCTTGAACGCACGCCTGGGGACAAGGAGATTGAGAACAAAATGGCGACCGCCATTCTCGCCCAAAGCGGCGACTTCGGCATGCCCCTTTCGCAGGTGGAAAACGTGGCCGAGGTCAAGACCAACCTGCTCGCCAGCATGGTGGTTCCCGGCCTGGGTCAGGTGCTCAGCGGCGACGTCAAAAAGGGCGTCGTGATGATGACCGTTTGGGGCGGATTCTTGCTCTTCGGTCTGCTCATCCCCGATGGGATTCGCGGCATGGCCGGATTGTTCAAGAGCAGTTCAGTACCGTTTAACAGCCTCATTTTGTTGCCGCTTCTCGGCATGGGCGTGGTCTTTGCGCTCTCGTGGGGCGACATGGCGGGCCGCGCCAAACAAGTCCTCCCCAACCGGCGGGAGCGGGTGTCACACCCCACTCCGCCGGTGGATAAGGATTTCGAGATTAAGCTCTAACAATCCGATACCAGGACGCCTTGGGCGCGTCCATAAATCATGTTCGTTCTTGTCGCTGCCTCGCTGGTTTTCGCCCAACAACACCTCGACCCGAACGGTCCGCTCCCACCGCAAGTCCATACGCTGAGCCGGGCGGCGTGGTTGCGCGAGGCCAAGTCAACTTACGGGGATCATCGCGAAACCAGAATCGCCGCCAATACTCTTCTGGCGCGAGCGATGGCCGGCAAGTTCGAGCGCGAGGCCAAGCTTCAACCCAACGCCAAAACACTATTCGAGGCTCAAATGTGGGTGTCGAATCTCACCAAGCGCGCGGCTCGCGCGGGCGATTACATGACACCCGACACCGATGAGCGGCGCGAGGAGTGCGCGCATTCGAACGTGTACGCCTCGGCGGTCCTCCTCAACACGGTGGTCCGCCAGCCCGAACTTCCCCGCCTCGCCAGCCAAAACGATGTGTGGATTCGGTACCGCGAGTCGCAGCAATTCCACCGCGACCATGTGGAGCAGTTGCGTGCCTTTAACGGCTACTCGCCCGATAACCACGTCCACGAAATCGGGAGCATTCGCTTTTTCCTCGGCAAACTGTTCGGCGAGGTCGCGAGCTTGCCGCTCGATACTCGCCAAGCCTTCTTTGCCTACGGACGCGCGATGATCGAGCTGGCGATGGGCGAGGACCCGTTGCCCGACCCGGCGAGTTAAACTGCACGCATGCTCCTCGCGACGATTACGGCCTGTCTTGCCCTCACCACGGTTTCCGCCAAGAAGGTTGTCGCCGATTCCTGGTCAGAAACTTTGGTGATCGGCCATCGGGGTGCCGCGTCGGTCAAGCCAGAGAACACGCTGCCCGCGTTTGAAGAAGCAATTGCGAGCGGGGCGGCGGCCACCGAATGCGACATCCGCCGAAGCAGGGACGGCGAGATGATGGTGATTCACGACGCGACCCTTGATCGCACGACTAAAATTAAGGGCGCGGTGAACGAGACCGCCGCCCAAGCCATGCGAGAGGCCGGCGTGCCCGACCTCGGCCAACTCATGAGCCTCACAAGCAAGCGGATTGTGCTGGTGATCGAGATTAAAGATGGCGACGGAATCGAGCGCAGGATGGTGGACCTCATCCGTGCCCGCAAAATGGAGGATCAGGTGATCATCTTTAGCTTCCATGCGGAGCGCATGGCCGAGGTCGAGCGGCTCAATCCGAAGCTCATCACCGTGCTGCTTCACGGCGGCAAAATCAAACCCGAAGAACTCGCGAACCTCAAAACCGACGGCATTGGCGTGCACTTTAGCAACTGCGATGAGCCGCTGGCTCGCGCCGCCCGCGAGCGCAAACTGCCGCTCTTTGTGTGGACCGTCCCGCCCGGCCCCGAAGTCGATCGCCTCCGGCAACTCGGCGTGAACTTCATCATCACCGACCACCCGCGCGAGGTCCGCGCTCAGCTTGGCCGTTAGTCGAAGAAGCGGACCTTGTCTTGCCACGGGCCGCGCTCACCGGCGGGCCAATCGCAATTGGGCCAGCCGCACATAAAGAACCCCATGATGCGGCTCGGCGGCGTCCAGCCAAGCTGCTCGGCGACGCCCGGATGCACGGAAATGCCTTTGCTGTGCCACATTCCCGCGAGGCCCTGAGCGCGCGCCATCAGGTGCAGATTTTGCACCGCGCAAGCCACAGCCATCAGCTCTTCTTCCATCGTCATCTTGAGCTCGCCTTCGTCGTTGACGGCGGGCTCCAGCCCGATGGCGATCCACACCGGCGCGGCGAACGCGCGCTTGTGGGCGTTCTCGTCCACCCGAGTGAAGATGTCGGCCAGCGCTTGACGGCCCTCGCCCATGAACACCGCGAACCGCCAAGGCTCAGTGTCCCCGTGACTCGGCGCCCAATTGGCCGCCTCCAGCATCCGCTCGATGAGGGCTCGATCGACCGGTTGATCGCTGAGCTTCGACAGCCCCATGCTGCGCCGATCTTGCATTAACTGAAGCGCTTGCGCAGCATCGAATTGGGTGGAGGTGCTCATAGCTACTAGTTTACTAGCGGAGCCGCACCCGAGCGATCACCGGAAAGTGGTCGCTCGGCACCCGGCCGTCAATGGTCGTGCGATCAATCTCGACGCTCAGAGGTTCCCAATGCTTTGAGATGAGGATGTGGTCAATCATCGGCCCGTCGATCGCCTCGGGTTTGAACGCCGTGAACGTCCCAAACGGCCCCTCCGCTGGCATCAGGTCGGTCAGACGGCCTTTGGCCACCAGAGTTTGCACCGGCGGATCGCTGGCCGGGCTGTTAAAATCGCCCATGACAATCGCCGGCAGACTCGGGCGAGCGTCGATGAACTTGCGCATGTGCTGGCCGCCCATCTGGCGCGCCTTTTGCGACTGGTGATCGAGGTGGCAGTTGAGCACCAACAGGCGGGTTCCGCCCTCGGCAAAGCAATCCCCCCAGGTGAAAATGCGCGTGATTTGCGCGTCGAACGCCAGACTCCCGGGACGCTCGGGTTCGGGGCTGATCCAGCGCGTGCCGCTCTCGCGCAGACCGAGCTTCGCGGCGCGCACAAAAATCGCGCTGAACTCGCCCTTGCGCATGCCGTCATCGCGGCCGACGCCGATCATTTCGTGGCCGGGCAGGGCCTTTTGCAGCTCGTCAATCTGCCCCGCCAGCGCCTCTTGCACGCCGAGCACATCGGGGTCGTGCTTGCGCAGCAACCCCATCACCGCCTCCTTGCGGTTCGGCCACGCGTTCACGCCGTCGGGCGCGGTGCCGTAACGGATGTTGTAGGTCATCACGGTGAGTTCAAGCGGCGCAGCGGCGAAGGCGAATCCGGCTGCGAGTGTGGACAGGAGCATTTCTAGAGGCTACCAGTTCAAGTGTCTTCGGCAGAAGGTGGCTTACATTCGAATGAATGTCTTGCTAAACAGCAATGATTTTCTAAAGTTCTGGGATATCATAAAACAGTGTCCGCCAGCCCGCTTCGCCACCTTTGGCCGTTCCTCCTCGCCGCGCTCTTTTTGATCGTCGGTTGCGGAGGTGCGGGCGCTCCGAAAGCGGGCACCGCCAAGTTCACGGTCACAACTCGTTGGCCAAACCCCAGCGATGCGACTCCGTTCCGGCCGCAGAGCATGACGGTGACGATGAGCACCGTAGATGGCGGGAGCTCCCGCGAAGTGATCTCGCGAAGCGTGGACCGGCCACGAGTGGGTCAGGATATTAACACGTTGGTGGAACTGGGTTTGCCCGCGGATGACAATTACCGTCTTGACATCAAACTTTACGACCAGCCTGGAGGGGCGGGCACCGTCGTCACGGGAGTCCGCCATGATGACATTGAGGTGAAGCCGGGAGCCAACATTAGCTATCCCACAACGTGTGTTGATGATGGCAATCTGTCCCACGGGACGACTACTTCGCAACCAGAACAGTCGCGAATCGAGGTTGGGGACGAACTAACGATCACCTGGAAAACCACATTTAGCCCTGATCGAGCGGAGTTCATTGTTTGGGAGAATTTGCAAATTGCGGAGAACACAAATCCCGCGGTTACAAGCGTGGACTTGGCACCACTCGGCTATCCGTCCAATCGAATTCAACTTCGAGTTTTGTCAGAGGGCACGTCGCGCATCAGGCCCTCCAGCCCACGGATCGGTACGGACTTGGAATTCTTGTTCATTGCGGGACCATCCACTTTTGACATTGAGCCTCTCACGAATGCGCAAAGTTCCTATGTAACTGCGGTGAGCGACGACGGCACGGTCGTATCGGGGGTCTCCCGCGATGGTGAGACCGATCAAGTCTTCAGATGGCCCTGACAGAGGGACTCCAGGTGATAGGCAGCGCCCAAAACTACCTTGCGGGGGTCGTCATGAGTGCCGATGGAAACGTATTGGCCGGGAGGCTAAACAATCGTCTTTATCGTTGGACCCCATCCGCTGGCCTCCAACAAGGAGCGGCGATCTCGACCGAACCATATGTTCGCCGAAGTATCAGCGCTATTAGTGGCGACGGTCAGATCATGATTCAATCGCTGCAAGACGATGAGTTTGTTAATACACAGTTTACGAGTTCAACATGGCAACCTGGTGACCAGATCGGCCAGCTGCCGGAGGATATAAGGGGCAAATATATTTTCCAGACCAACAGAGACGCCACCGTGATGCTCGCTTTTGATGGGCGCCTTCAATATTTCTATTGGACATCGGCAAGCGGTATCGTCTGGTTACCCGGTACGGACGGCAGCTATGTTAAAGCCCCGAGCGATGTGAGTTCAGATGGGTCGGTCATTGTGGGAAACCTCAATAACGATCGCCCCTTCCGCTGGACAGCAGCCGGCGGATCAATAGGCTTAGGTTTGCCGTTAGGTGCCACTGGAGGAGGATGCCTCGTCAGCGGCGATGGAAATACCGTGATCCTAAACGCGACCCTTGACCTGGCTACTTATCACACCGCCCCCTACGTGTTAAAGAATTCCGGTGAGTATCAATTCCTCGGGAATGCGCCTGGATTCATCCGGACGGTTATCACGGACGTCAACTACGATGGCTCGGTCGTTGTCGGCACAGCCTATCGAGCCGACGGAACCACGCAAGCGTTTCGAGCCCGAATTCGGTAGCTGGCCAGCTGACCCACTACTCCTTTCCCTGGGGCCTAGCCACCTAGGAGTGCCCAACAACATCGGTTTATTGCGGTTTTGGGATATCATAAGACAGTGTCTGCCAGCCCTCTTCGCCACCTATGGCCGTTCCTCCTCGCCACGCTATTTTTGATCGTTGGGTGTGGCGGTGCGGGCGCTCCAAAGACTGGCACCGGCAAGTTCACCGTCACGACACGGTGGCCAGATGCCACCGACACAGCTCCATTCCGGCCTAAGAGCCTGACCGTCACAATGAGTTCCATAGAGGGCGGGAGCTCGCGCGAAGTAGTCTCGCGCACCGTCGATCGACCCCAGATTGGTCGCGAATCCGAAACGTCCGTAGAACTGAGTTTGCCGGCGAATGACCACTACCGATTAGACGTTAAACTCTTTGACCAGCCCGGAGGTGTCGGCACCATCGTCTCGGGGGTTCGACATGAGGACCTCAAAGTGAAGCCAGGAGATAACCTGACGTGGCCGACCACATTGGTCTTGAGCGAAGCTGAGTATGGACCCACTGAATCTTCGCAACCTGCAAATTCGCGACTTGCGGTTGGTGAAGAAGTCACAGTGACCTGGAAAACGATGACCAGAGATCGCGCCGAGGTCCTGCTTTGGGAAGGTTTAAAACTTTATGGTAACCCAAATTTGGCAGTCTTAGCCGTCGATTTCGCTCCCTTAGGTTATCCATCCAACCGAATTCAGCTTCGAGCATTGGCAGAGGGTGCTTCAACAACCCTTCTGGGAGCAACCGACATTGCACTGGGAATCTATTTTCATGTTGTTGTTGGCCCTTCAAGCTTCAACATTGAACCTCTCTTATCTGCGAAAGACTCGGAAGCGAGGGCAGTAAGTGCCGACGGTTCAGTCGTTGCGGGAGTATTTTCTGAGGGAGAAACATCTCACATTTTCAGGTGGTCCACGGCGGAAGGAGTACAGCAGTTTGGCAGCGCACCAAAATGGCGCGGATACGTGATAATGAGTGACGATGGCAACGTACTGACCGGTAACCTAAGTGATCGTTTCTATCTGTGGACGCCCGCGAATGGTCTGCAGGAAAGGGCACCTTGGCCTCAACGATATATCGACGAAGTAAGTGGAGATGGTCGAATCATACGGGGTAGGTACACATATGAGTTCTTCTTCGACACTATTTACTACAATATTACTTGGCAACCGACGGACCAATTCGGGGTGCTGGCAAGCGAGCTGGAGCGAGACGGCCTCGTTAAAATGAGCCGAGACGGCTCCGTCATCCTTGGCGTAGATGCCTTTAAAAGACCGTTCCTTTGGACGGCCGCAAATGGCAAGCGGACATTCGGACCCGAGGGTGACGCTCGACTTTATCCGAATGACTTGAGTTCAGATGGGTCGGTCGTTGTGGGCTACTCCAGTAATCGCCCCTTCCGTTGGACCGAATCAGGTGGCGTGGAAGAACTCGGTTTGCCGTCATTCGTGACCAGGCCATATTCGTGTATAGTTAGCGGCGACGGAAACACGGTGGTCATCAACTCGAATCCCCTTGAGCACAGTGGAATATACGCTCCCTATGTGTCAAGAAACTCTGGCGAGTTTCAATTCGTTGGGCACCCGTTTGGCTTTGTAAGCACTACTATTTCGGACATCAACTACGATGGCTCAGTTGTCGTCGGAACAGCGTACAGAGCCGATGGAACAAGTCAAGCCTTTCGCGCCCAACTTCCATAGCTCGGGCAGTTGAGCAGGAAAAGTTAGTGGTGGAGGCAAGGGGACTCGAACCCGCCGACCAGCCTTCAAAAGGGTGACAGGCGTCCGTGGTCGTTGAACCTGCAAGACCAGTTGACGCACGTCCAGGGGTGACACCCGTAGTTCTGCCGGGAAAGCGTCTGGTAATTTTTCAAAGCAGAAAAGTGTGCCGAAATATT
Source organism: Chthonomonas sp. (assembly GCA_016788425.1). NCBI lineage: Bacteria > Bacillati > Armatimonadota > Chthonomonadia > Chthonomonadales > Chthonomonadaceae > Chthonomonas > Chthonomonas sp. Next base: position 754,490 of record JAEURQ010000002.1, on the reverse strand, counting down.
ACAGAACCATTTGATGCGCTCAGCACGTCCGCCCGAAGCCAGCTTAAAGTAACAAATCGCCGCAATGACCAGGTTTCTACGTTTCGTTGGTATAAAAAACCAAGCGTTCGAATGTTTCTCAGAACACGCCGTGATTCCGCCGCCGCATCGAGTGAACCCCGCGACTCCCCACAATGATATGGTCCAAAACCTGGATGCCGAGCAGCGCACCCGCCTCGATCATTTTCGCCGTGACCTCAAAGTCCTCCGGGCTTGGCTCCGGATCGCCCGACGGGTGGTTGTGAGCTAGGATAATCGAGCAAGCTCCAAGAATCACGGCAGCCTTGAACACCTCGCGCCCCACCACCGGGCAGCTCGTCAGGTCGCCGACGTGCGCGTCGTGGATGCCCAACACCTCTTTCTTGGCGGTCAGCATGAGCACGACGAAGTACTCGCGGTCCCGGTCGCGCAGATAGTCCTGCAGCAGCTTTGAAGCGGACTCAGGGTCATGCATGTAAGGGTTTGGCACGTCGCGCTCGCGCACGAGGGAAACTCGGTAAAGGGGAGCAATCACCTAGAACTCCCCGCGCCGCAGAATCACAGCGGCCGTCGTGAGCCGGGGGCGGACACCGTGGCGTTTGGCGATTTCCTTCGCCTTCGCATTGTACGTGGCGGCGCACCGCTCGGCCAATTCGTGCATCGGCCCCCGGGCTTCATTGTTGCCATTCAAAAACTCCTTTCGGAGTCGGCGGAGTTCCGATCGCATCGAGTTTAGATCGTCCATCACGAGCAAGCTTAGGGTTGTCCAGTCGCTTTAGCAAGGGCCTCGCCGACTTTATTCGACAATCACCAACTCTTCCTCCGGCAATTCCACGACCCCCGCCGCCTGCGAAGCCCGTTTCGCATCGCCTTTCAAGAAAACGAGCACATTCTGGTGCGTCTTCCCCAGCTTCCTCGCCCCCTCAAACTGCCGGTTAATCCGAAACTGCAGTGTCCCGACCTGCGTGACCAAAATCGCTTCGTTGTAGAATGCCAAGCCCGCGTCCTCAAACGCCCGAATCGTCTCCGGGACCAACCCCCGATAATTCCCCTGCTTGTCGCGGATCTCGCCGACCACCAAAACCGCGAACCGATCATCCTTCAGCAAGGAGCAAGAATCGCAAATGATCTGTCGGTAGCCGACGAGAAACTCCTCCCAGCTCACCGCCGAAAGGTCGCGCGGATCATCCGAGTACTGCTCAAGATCACCGTAAGGCGGGCAACTGAAGAGGAGGTCAGCGCTGACCCCATCGGCTAATCTCAGAATCTCGCGCGAGTCGCCGACCACCCACCGCGCGTCCACAATCCCCATGCCCGACGCCTGGCGCTCGTTCTCCGCAACCTGCTCGGGCCGGAGATCAATGCCCACGTAATTTCGCCCCAGGCGGGCCGCCACCACGCCTCTGACGCTTCCGCCCGCAAATGGGTCAAGCACCGTCGCCCCCTCGCCAGAAAACCATTTTACGGCGATTTCCGCCAGCACCGGGTCAAAGAGGGAGGTGCCGCCCAACCCCTCGGCATACACCAGCTCTCCGGTCGTCGCGTCGCGTCCGGCCACCCGCGCCCCGTAAGCCGTCTTTCCCTCGCCACCGATCAGGTGGGCATCGCGCCCAGCTCCCGAGTCAATGCCGGTCGCCAACCATTCGGCCTTCCGCCGCTGCCATTCGCCAGAGCGCGCGTTGAGGACCGAAAATGGCGCCATGAGCCACCGCTCGGCAAGTGTTCCGGTTTGGCCCTGCACCACGTCCGGTGTGCTCATCTGATTCAATGCCGCCAGCAAATCGTCGAGCTCCGACCCGCTGAACCCCGTATCGGCCAGCAAACTTGGGTCCTGGATGTTGATTTCGCTGAGCAGCGCGGCCAGCGCATCGTCATCGTTGACCGCCATGTCGCTGGCGCGGTTATCCGCAATCGCGAAAGCCATCGCCTCCTCCTCGCTCAGGTGCGATATGTCCATGCACGGCACCATCCAACGCCCGCGCGAGACCTCGATGCCCGGCGGTGGCGGAGCACCGCTCGCCTGGAGCTCGAGCAAAGCCTTCACGCTGTGGTTGCCGGCGTACACCACACCCCCGCGAACGCGCACCGTGGAGTTGAACCCGAACCGCAGAATCGAGTTGCGGATGATCTCGACGTTGCCCTGTCGGTAGTTTCGGTCCCAAAGCGTGAGCGCTTCGAGGGCCAGTACTTTGTACTTCGCGAATCTTTGCGATGCCATACTCGGCATCACCGCGACTCGTGGAAAAGTCAATCATGACAGGTACTTTCTTCCTTGCAAATTCATGCCACTATTTGAAAACTGATGGAGCAAGTTAAGAACCCCATGTTTATTGAGTTCGGAGTGGGTTGGGACAAAGGAAATCGGATGAAAGTCACCGATGGACCCTCGGGTCGAGTCACCAACCCTGAAGCGGTGTCCTTTTTTAGAAAAGCCCTCGGCCTGGCTGATGGCACTTACTCCATCGGCCGGAAGCCCCAAGAAGTCCTGTCAATGGCAGTTCGAATGCAGATTGACTGGGGCCATTGTGCAGAGTGGTTGAGACCGGATTGTGCCCGGCATATCCAGGCCGGAATCGATTCGCTTTTCGAGTGTGCTTGTGAATGCTTAAGTGATCAGGTACAGGAAATGGCTATCAACCTAGAAAATCACATCTGATCAAAGCTGGAATTTAACCAGAAGTTTACGCGACCGTCCGCCAGTAACCGATCAACTGAACTTCCCACGAGACAACGTCCGGACCTTCGACCACGTACTGGAACGTCCCGCCGCCGCTCAGCGGGATCATAGCCTGGCTGCCATTTTCGTCCGTGTCCGAATCCGCTTTCACACGCAGAACCTCGTGCTCAGTCGCTCCAGAGCCGGTCCGCACCCGGATCTTGGTCAGTGTTGAACCGCTGTTTCGCGCCCATGCGAACACGATCAAGCTCTTTGCCTGGCTGGGCAGGCCAGAGGGTGTGACCGTCGTCCAACTCGTGACCTCAGCGGTTCCGCTGGCCAAAGAGCCCGATGAGAACACTGGGTACTGTGCGCTCGAATTCAGCGCATCGATCGCGCCTTCAATTGGATCCGGAGTGGGTGCCGCGATCGTTACCGATACGGCACCCACATCGCCCATCGCTTGGTAGGGCGACACCGCCTTGACCAGCACCGAAGATCCGACCAGGCCCGCGTCAACAGCAACCCGCACTGTCTCCGGACCGACCATCACGAACAACTCGCCGGTTGTATGGCCGGACATGGTCGAGCCACGCTCACCGCGGCGTAGCCTTGACAGCGTGTAGTTATTTGCCGAAACCAGGCTGGATACCCCGACCCCGAGCAGCTCCGAACCAACGATCGCGTGATTGTTCCCTGCAAGCACGTCGGCATCCGAAGTGGACTCCACAACCCCGCCACTTGCCGAAATGTCCACGCCTACCGTGTTCGTGGTATCGAAAGTGTCGGCCACGGCCCCGGAAGCCGACAGAGTTGACGTGGTCACCCCGAACACCGAAGGCAGTGATATCGTGCCAGCCTCAATCCATGTGGTTCCGGCATCCGGAGAGTAGAACACGGTCGCTCCTCGCCACCCGGCCGCACCTGCTCCAGCCACGTAGAAGCCCGCCGAGCCACGATGATCGTCCGAAATCTCAACGCCCGACCATGCCCGGAACACCGTAGGCACTGGCACCTCGGGAGCAATCGAACCAGTGCCTCCTGCCGAGGGTGTTCCCACCTGCGTGAGGCTCTCGGCCCGCTCCCTGACCATCTCAAACCGAATGGCCCCAATCGGAACCCGCTCCATGTTCGTGATTCGGTACCGGACGCCCTCCAGCGTTACCACGTCACTCGGAATCAGATCCGCGTACATCATTGGCACCGAGATTTCGGCTGTGTCGGTAGCGGCCCAGAGCTCGTCCATCTTCCGGCGCACCGTGGCTTGGGCAACCGCCCCGGTCATCGCGATCGGATACGAGAAGCTCACTTGATTGTCAATGGAGCCCTCTGCTCGCCGGTCGGATTGTGCTCCCGCCTGGAGGTCTGCATCGATGTCGAAGTACTGCACTTCAACCTGGCTCGGGAAGTCGCGCGACTTCGGTAAGGACTTCCTCAGTTTGGCTCCGGGAGAACCGTTGCCTGCCCCAAGGTGCAGTGGATCAATCGCCCGTACTACTCCGCCGCCACGCGCCACGCCCGTCATTGCCCCGTTCACCGAGACCAGATCACAAGACAGAAAGTCCAGAATGCCGTTCACCGGCTCCTGGATGGCCATACGGCCCGATTGCACGAATCCATGACACGTGGGGAGGGTCCCGAACGATAGTTGACCTGTGGCCAATCCTGACGAGCGGCAGAGGTCACTCAACACCGTTGAGTAAGTCAGGGATCCGCTTTCAATCTCGAATTCCACAGACGGCAACCGACCAGGTACTGCCACGTCGTCAAAAACCACGTAACACATTCCGCGGTGAGCGCACACGTCATCGGCAACCCCACCCTCATGAGCCACAATGAGCGGATCAGGCGCCTGGCTCTCATCGCCATCGTAGTACGTGACCTTGTCGAACAGGATCGAGTCAGAGTCCGCCGAATCATAAACGAGCTTGCCATCGAACCAAATCTTTCGCAGGCCAAGGTTCCGCTTGACCTGGGTGCCGTCCGGCATGGTCAATGTGCCGGTGCAGATCATCATGGCGAATGTGCTCGTGTAGCTGTATGTCTTTGTCGTGGGAGTCGCACCCTTTCCGCCCGACTTCTTCACCGCTTGTTTCAGATGGTTGCCACTGGCGTCGGTTGCCGCCCAGATCAGATTCCCACCAAGACGAGCTCGCCCCCAGACCCGGGGAATATCCGCGCCATACGCTGACCCTGAGAACCGCAGATCGGATAACTTCCCGACCTCGTTGACCATTCCCGCGATTGCCGCGCTTTGGTCGATCATTCCGCCCAGGCTCGCCCCGACCTGGAAACCAAACTTGGTTCCAACCCCCGGAATCGTGGAACCGACGGCCGCGCCGAGCCCACCCAGGATAATCGTCGCCGCGCCCACTAAATGTCACCTCGCAACCGGTAAACCCGGACAAGTCGCTTCCGCCACATCTCACTGATCGGCTCTTCCACAACCCAGCCCACCCCGCTGTGTGCGTGAATCATGGTCTCGCCGGTGCAGAGAGCAACGTGGTTTGGCATGGCCGGTGTGCGGAAAACCAGCACGTCATTCGGCTGATAATCGAGGCCCTCGACTAGCTCACAAACCTGCTCGATCTCGCCGCACATAATCTCGAACACGTCGCCCACCTTCGGAAGCCCCGATGCCCTTACGCCGACCTGCCCGCCACACTCTTCGAACACACAGGCGAGGAGCCGGGCGCAGTCCACGCCGACGCCCTTCACACCACCTTCGTGGTGGTAGGGAGTTCCGAGGTACGTCCGGGCAATCGGGACAATCTGAGCGCGATCGATCACTCTGCGGTCCTCACATAAAGCGAGTTGCCAGGCAAATAAGGCTCGCCACGGAAATTGTTTGCGTTGCCGAATTTCGTTCCGCAAGTGGAGAAGGCTCCGTCACAACCCACCTCGAGGCGAACGGTTTCGCCGACCGTGACCGCAAACGGCATCGGCGAGCGGAGCTCGATTTCACAAACTCCGGAGACCACTCGGTGCTCCTTGATCTGCACTTCGATCAGATCATTCGCGCCACCCACGCCCTTGACATAGCCGCGGGAATAGAAGCCGGCCGGCGCAGAATCGCCGCTAACTCGAAACACGACATCTGAACTCACCAATGAGACCGTGCGTGTAGGCCGCGATGGAACCCCACCGATGTTGCCAAAAGCAAACTTACACTGAGCATTCCCGAGGCGACTACACCGACAGCCAGGCTGAGTTCGATCCCCGACCATCACCTTGAGCAGTTGCTCGTTAGATTCCAGTTCCAGGCGGAACACGCCGTCCTCAATCTGGATCGCTCCAACCACATAGTCGTCTCGAAACAGCACGCCCGCGGCAAGGTCCAAGCGGTTCACAACTCGGTCAATCACCGTCGCCCCCCGGTAAAGTCCTGCTTCAAGATGCTCGGTCGAAATCCGGTCATCGCGCAATACGCCCGAGAATTCGAGGTTGTCGATCCCGGTGCCGGCGGATTGCTGAGTCACCGAGCTGGCCACGCCGTCAAGAGGCTTAAACACGAGACTATCAAACGTGACGGGTTGATCGCTCAGCACCCAACCGAAGCGCGCTCCATCGTGCGGCCGAACAATCTCGATGAGCCGCACGAGTGTCAGCGTGTCACCCTGAATATGCGTCAGCATCGCCGGGCTGAGTGACCGCGGCATTACGTTCGAACCTCCAACAGAGTCACGTTAGTCCAGCTCGCCACCGGGCCAAAGAGCGTCCAGGTTGGCTCATCGGATTCAAACCGAACCGGAATATCAAACCTGCCCTTCCAGTCGATCGCAGCGCCGTTCGCCGGAGCCGAACCGAAGGTCACGATGCCAGTCAGTCGGTTGACTGTGCAGGAGGTCACCGTGCCGGCGACCCGCACTTCAATGGTTGCGACAACCGGATGCAGAATCTTCCGTACTGTGGTCACCACGCCATCGGAGTAGGTCTTGGTCAACTGAAACGTGGTGGAGGAACCGTTGCCAGTTGCGAATTGCATCGGCGAGGCGACCTCGAAGTCGGATGGGTCAGACCACGGAAACGAGTGCGCCGATCCCTCGCGCCCGAGCCAAAACGCTTCGAGCGCATCAAACTCGCTTGGGTCGATCCCCGTCATATCGATCGACCACTTTCGCAACGGCTGATCCCACTCGACATTGTGTTGCTGATAGCCCGAAGCCGCGACGACCTTGGTCGTCTTGAACTGCGGACCACCGCGCACACCCCACTCAGTTGGAAGAGGCAGATACACGTCGTGAAAGCTCATTTCTGCTTAGTCCGTTTGGCCTCAGCCTCTCTGCGCTTCTCGCGATCGCTCTCGGCGGCCCGTTCAGCCCACAGGCACACCAACGCCTTTTCCAGCCAGTGAGCTGGCCAGTCGGCAACGGTGTGGGGCGCTTGACCGTGCACTTTCGCGATCTCGTTTACTGAGTAGTACTCGGGTTGTCTGCCGCTCCTGCCACCGGAGCGGAGGTATCTCCGGAGCTCGGCGGCGTCGGTTGGTTTGGGACCTGGTCTCGCATGATTTCGGTCAAAATTACACCTTGCAGCGCGATCGAGCGTTCGAGGATGGATTCTCGTGTCACCGCGATCGGCTGATCCGAATCGTTCACAAAATCCCACTGAAGGCCGTAGGCAAGGAGCAAGTCCGCGTTTTTCTCCGCCAACTCCTGTTGCCGATCCTCGTCGCCCTTCATCTTGCTCATCTCCCTGAACAACTCCAAGTGCTTAACCTTGATCGCCTCAGGCAGGTAGGAAATCTCAAATGTGATGTCTCGGTGCGTGATCTTTCGTGTCACGCGCCCTTCAATGCTGGAGAGTTTAGTGCTCATCAGTCAGACAAGTACGCGAAGACCCCGGCCGCCAAAGCGAACCGGGGCTGATGAGCGGAACCGCGTCAGTTCCGAATGGCTAGTACGCGCTCTGACCAGCCGATGGAGGAGCAACATCGTTCACGAGGACGACTTCCATCGCCTTACCCCAGTCGGCATTCATACACGCCTGGAACTGCAGGTCACGGTCGATCGTGAAGTCCGAGTTCTCGTACCCTCCGCCGTCCGCGATGCCGGCAAACATCGTGATGGTGAGCGAGTAGGGAATTGCCGACGCCACGATCGTGTCGGAGATTGCTTCCATCCGAACAAACTTTTGCACTCCCGCTTCACAATCTGCCCAAAGGGAGATACCACTCGCCCCCGTGTAGCCAGTGTCCGGAGAACCGTTCAGCGGCACTGACTCCGCCGTGATATCAAGCGCAACGGTTGGCAGCGCTTCCACATGCTTGGACCAGCTCGTCTTCGCCTTATCCTGAACCCATCGCACATTGAAACGATCCGAAATCTCAAACCCCGATGTCGAAACTCCCGCGAGTTTGTTCGTGGCCAGCGTCGCAATGCTTGAAGCATAGTACAGAGAGATGTCCCCAGGCTTGACTGGAATGTACTCAAGTTCCTTTATGCCGCCCACCGTCGTGTGAACGAGTGTCGCTGTGCCACCGGTGAGCCCTAGGTCAACGACCCTGATCTTTTCTTGCATGCGCCCGGCCAAGTTACCATTGAACGTGATCACATACGGCCCCGATCCGGTCACGGTCACGTGCGCGCCTCCGATCGTGGACAGCGCCCGAAGTGCGGTCTGGATCGCCGAGTTATTGGCGTTGAACGCAAGGGTAGAAGTTCGGGCGCCCATGAACTCCAGCGCGTATCCAGTGCCGCCTGTGGCCGTGACGGTAAGCGTTTGAACATCGTTTGGCCCCGCCGTGATGGTAACCGGCTCACTGATCTTTTGAGCAAGCAGAGCCCCCGTCATCGAAATATCCTCACGCGACAGTTCGAACGCGAGCTGGTTCAGGATCGCGTACGCCACCTTCTTGCCACCCGTCGCCCCAGCATCTTCGCCGATTTCGACCGCCAACGAGCGAATGTCATCCTGGGAATTGCTTTTCAGTGTGAATGTGTGCTGCCACACGCCCGTAACGATCTCCGTCGAAACCGGAGCCCCACAGATGCAGGCAAGCCAAAATCCAAGCTCCTTGTAGCACGGCTTACCCTCGTCCAAGGACCCTTCCGAACTTGCCTTCGTGAGCACGAACTTGTCTGGGAGCTTCGAACCCATCACGTTGTGTCGATCGATCTGAACATCGGGCACAAAATCAATTTGCGCGGACATCACTCGGTGCGTGGCCGGTGTCCCGGCGCCTCGCGTTGAAACTCCTGAGCCATTTTTCTCAATGGCGATAAAACACTTGCGCGTAACACTCATAGTTGTTCCCAAACTCCCGCCAACGGCGGTGCTGTAGACAATCAAGTACGCTCGGTCAACGGATCGTGGAGACCCTGTGTGCTCTCCGGTGCCCGATCCACGTCGAATGTAGATCGCTGCCGACCCGCTGTTGAAGTCACCAGGAATCCATGATTGCGAAAACAGTGAACTCGGACCGCCAACCGACACCAGCCCTCCGGACGAAGGCAGTGACACCGTATGAACATCTGTCGGAGTGCCACTCCGACTAACCGACATTTCCACTGTCCTGGACAAACTCGGCGAGGGTGTGAGAACCGTCGTTCTGTCCGCCGCAAAGAGCGTGAACGTGTAAATTCTCGGCCGGGCGAGCCCTCCAGTGGATTGATCGCCAACGCAAACTCGCCAGTATCTGGCCGTCACTGGGGTTAGCCCTACTCCAATCGTCGCCAGATCCATCGCGATCGAAATCACTTGCGGGCCAGCTGGCAGAAACGTCCCGGTGAGAGTCGGCGCGACCGTCCAGTTGACGCCGTCCGCCGAGTACTGCACGTCCCAGGTGGGAGTCGTATCACCGAACACTTCTGCGACGAAACTGAACTTGCCTACTGTTGTGGCGGCCCCAAAATCGAAGAGAGCCGTGACTCCCAGCGTTCCGCCGGTCGTAGTCCAGCCGTACCACGTCGCGCCGTCGCCATCGATGACCGCGCCCGCGTCATCCCCACAATCAGGCAGGTTTGCGCCATAGACTAATGCGCCGATGACCGATGGGTTGTACGGATCGACCTCCGCGACGACCTCAATCCCGATGATCGACTCGTTAGGAATCCCGGAAAATCCGGTCAGGATCAACCAGCCGTTCGCCGCACCACCCGCCAGCACCGCCGAACCTGAACCATCCGCGATCGCATTCGACGGATTCAGCCATGACGAGCTGCTAGCAGAAGAGGGAGTGGAATTCGTAATAGCCAAGTGTCACCGATCCAGCATGACCTTGAGAACTGAAGCAGCGTCCTTTTGCTCGGGCCGATAGCCGAACCGATCGCGCCAACCCCACCAGCAAACTGGAACCGAGTAGGTACGAGCCAACTTCGCCACTTCGCTGAACCAAGTAAGCCTGCCTGGCACCGACTCATAACACCCAGCTTCGCCAAGCCATGCCTGCACACGATTCTCGCGGCACCAGTTCACATAGCGTTGGAAATGAAGTTCACGGTTCGACCAATCCGAAAGGTCAAACTTAGTCCCTCCCCCCACCGGGGTGTCTGGGCCGACTTGGCCACGGTAACTCGCCGGATGGGTCACTTCGTACGGCCGGTAGTAATGTAGCGGAACAATGAGTCTGTCGTACTGAGGGGCTGTCCAATTTCCCAAGGGTCCGGCAAACCAATCAATATCAGAAAGTTGCGGGTTAGAAACTACAATCCAGCGCGAAGGAGAAACTTCCCGGATTGCCGCAATGCAGGCAACCATGAGCGAGTCGTATACCGGGCCTCGCTTCGCCGCCCTCGGTTCATTGAGGACCTCAAACGCTAGTTCATCACTCGAAATTCCCTGCAGTTGCTTTGCCCATCTCGACCACTTCCCCGGCAGGTCAAACATGGCAAAAGGGTCCGAGTACCAGGAAAGCGGAGGGTGAAAATCGACGACGACCCGAAGACCTTTCGAGGTCGCCGCCTTGACCAGCTCGACGTCCGGATTCGAGTCAAACGGCAACCGCAGCAACTTGAATCCTGCTTCATGAATCTCAGCAATTTTTGCCCGATCCGGCTTCCATCCGAGGGACACGCCCGCCCCCACATCAACAAACCCATGGGCCAGCGAAATGGAAAGGACAGTTAGGAGAATTAGTAGAACGCGTCTCATCAAAAGGGACAAGTACGGCATCGGGCCGGTTCAGCCCCATTCAGGCATCAATCAGATTTCTCTTGCTCCCGAAGCTCCGTGAGCTCGTCCTGAATCCACCCGGCAAGGCGCGCTTGCAATCCATGCAACTCGGTATTGTTGGCGCACTTGAACCGAAGCGAACCTTCGGTTCCATTGACCCGATCCGAATAGCTGCTGAAGAACACAAAATCAAATCCCTCCGGATAGAGTCTTGCAGCAAGGCATTCAAGCATGGCGAGGAGCGCTTCATTCTGGTCACTCATCGACGTCGCAACTTCGAGCCGGTCCATGGCCTCGATCATGCCGAGCTCAAAGACGGTAGGCTCGCGGAGCGAAGTTGCCACTAGTTGTTCCCCATGGCATCGCGGATAGCATTCCCGAATTGCTGCGCGACCTGCTTTGAACTCCGAACCACCGACCCGGCATCCATCGCATTGATGTGGATGTGCACCACGATGTTGTTGCTACCGGCCAGCGCCGCCGTTTGCCGGGCGCTCGTAACCGAACCAGAGCGTCCAAACTGCACTACCTCAGGACCCTCCTCGCCCACCAGGGCCGTGTCGCCAGCTGAAACCGGTCCCCCGACCGAGCGACGCTTAAGCAAACCAGGAATCGACATCGCTGCCGCAAAGATTCCGCCCATCGGACCAACTGGAACCGGACTCATTCCCCCGCCGAATCCCGGAATGTTCAACGCCCCGCCCAGCCAGCTCCCAAATCGCTCCGAGAGCCCGGCATGAGCCTGCTGGAGCAGAAAGTTGCTGATCGTCCGCTGGATGGTTCCGAATAGGTTCTTAAAGCCACCACCCAGAATATCGTCAAAGAGCTTCGTGAACGTGTCATACAGGTCCTCGCGCATCTTCATCGAATCATCGTGGATCTGCTGATTCAGGAGCTGCCACTGATCCAACGTCCGAGTGGTGTCAACCAATGCCGGCGTCTCGGGCTCCGGTACCTTCGGTAGCGGACCGGAATAGGGACCAAGACCGCCGAGCCATGTCAGCTTGCCTTCCTTCAAAGCTTGCATGAACCTTAAGCCAACCAGCTTCTTCTGCATCCCGTCGCCCAGCTTTTTCCATTCCGATAGGCTGAGCCCGACAAATTTGGCCAGCCCGTTTCGAACCGGGTCCATCGCCTCGGCAATGGCCGTCTTCATTTGAACGACTCGGTCCTCAGCCCGCTCCACCGCCTTCTCCAGTGCGTCCAGCCCCGTAAGCGGCACCGAATCCAGCCCCGCCCGAGCCGCGAGCGACATGGCCCGGCCAACCTCAAACATGCGAGCCAGACCCGCCTCGATCCCGTTCACAAAGCCCTGAACGACGTAACCCCCGATTTCTTCAAAGACCTTGGAAGGTGAACGAATGCCGAGAACGCCCCGAACTCCTTCAACAAAGGCAGTAATTTGGTCTCGCATCCACTTCTTGGCACCCTCCCAAACACGCATGAACCCTTGCTTGATGCCCTCGACAATGTTTTTGCCAATGTCAACGGCCGCATGGAAGATTCGGCCCGCCGCATCCTTGATCATGTTCCACAGCGTAACCATCAGTCCAGATATGGCAACGACTGCCTTTTGAAGGACGCCCAGGATTCCCGTCCACAGGTCAGCAAAGTAGCGCCGGATGACTTCCCAAGCCCCCTTCCAGTCACCTTGAATGACCTTCATCACAACCTTGATAATGTTGCCAATCGCCTGCATCACAGTGCCGACAATCGACTTGATAAGATCCCACACAAATTTGGCCGTGGCCGTGATGTCCTCACCATGCGCCTTCCAGAATTCTTGAATCGTCGTCAGCACAGTCTCGACCGTACGCTGAATATCGGGCAAGTTCTCTTTGAACCAGGCGACAACCGGCTCGAACCATGACGCAACCTCTGCGGAGAATCCCGACCACGCCGTCACCATCCACTCTTTCACATTCTCCCACGCGGCCAAGAACTGGGGAGCTGCTTCGTGGATCAGCGGCATCACCGCATCGCGAATGCCACCGAAGTTGGTCGCGAACGCGGCCGCAAGTGCGGCGACGCCCGCCACCACTAAACCAATCGGCCCCGTCAAAGCCGCCAGAATCGGAGCAAGGGCCGATAGCCCCGTCGCCATGGATCCAATTGCCATCAAAACAGGGCCCGCTGCCGCAACCAACCCCATGAACACCAGGATGCCATTCTGCACCGGCTCCGGCAAAGAACTCACCACGGCGATCATCTGCGAAACTCCTTCGACAACCTGGGTCGCGAGTCCGAGCACTCTGGAACCAAGGTCTTCAGCTACTGATTGCGTCACCGATTTCAGCCGCTCCCACGCTCCGGCAAACCCTTTGAGCTTGCCACTGGCCATGTCACCGGCGGCGCCCGCTTGACTGATGCCCCCGGCCAGGTCAGCAAACCCTTTCGGACCAAGTTGGAACAGTATGCTGGCCGCCCGGACACCGTCGGAGCCGAAGATCATGCTCATCACCGAGTTGCGGCGCTCCTGGGTCATTGGTTCGAGCACCGAATGAAGGTTCGACAGGATGTCAGGGAACGGCTTGAGTTTGCCTGCGGCGTCGTAGAACTGGAGCCCGAGCTCGGCCATCGCCTCCGCTGCCTTCGACGTTTTTGGAGTGAGGGCCATCAGCATGGCCTTCACAGAGGTGCCGGCGTCGGACCCCTTGATACCGGCATTGGCCATCGCCGCTAGGGTCGTTGTGAATTCGTGCACGGTAAGCCCGTACATGTTGGCCACTGCCGCGCCCGCCTGGAAACCTTGGGCCAAGTCATCGACTCCGGCAGATGAGCGGTTGGCTGCGGCGGAGAGCGCGTCGGCCACCATTGCCGCCTTATCACCGCTCAATTGAAACGCGTTCAGTGCATTGGCCGCGACTTCGGCTGCCCGAGCGTTCGAGATGGCGCCGGCAGCCGAGAGCAAGAGGACGCCACGTGAGGCTTCCATGGTGTCGACCACGGAGAGTCCGGCCTTCGACAGCTCAAGCATCGCCTGCATGGCATCCGTCGAGCTGGTCGCAGGGAGCGTAAGGTCTGCACCAAGTTGTCGCGCCTTTTCCGAGACCGCCTCCATTTGCGAAGCAGTGAGACCAGCAACCGCCTGGATCTCGTTCTGAACCTTCTCGAAGTCTGCAGCAACCTTGCCGATGTATCCGAGCGCACCGAGCATTGGAGCGGAGAACGCCATCAGGTCACGCCCCGCGGCTGAAGTGCTATTACCGAATTCCTGGAGCGACCTTCCGCCCTTGTTAGCGCGCTTGCTCACCCCATCAATGGCTTTGTTCGCCCGATCCATCCCCTGTTCCAGGGATTTCGTATCAGCTTCGAGCAGTACTTCCAGTTCAGCGACGCGGGTGGCCATCGCTAGGCTAAGTACGCCTTGCGGCTGTTAGTGGACAAGTCCGCACATATTGCTTCGCCTTGGAAAACTTGGGTAAAACGCCTTCTTTCGGCGGCAGGCAATGAACACGTTGTACTTTGGCGACAATCTAAAAATGCTGGATCGCGTTGCGGATGAGTCTGTGGACCTCATTTACATTGATCCACCATTCAATTCTGCGAGGCAGTACAACCTGCTGTTCAAGCAAGTCAGAGGCGATCCGTCACCAGCTCAAATCATGGCGTTCGAGGATACATGGAAGTGGGACCCGACCGCCATGGAAGAGTTCCAGCAGACATGTGATCACCCACGGTTGCGCCGACTGCTTGATGTCCTTTACGACCTTATCGGTGAGTCTGAAATGATGGCTTACTTGGTGGCAATGGCTCCAAGGATTCTGAGCCTTTCGTACAAGTTGAAGACAACTGGGTCCTTTTATCTTCACTGCGATCCTGCGGCTAGCCATTATTTAAAACTCGTTTGCGACCTCGTTTTTAGAGCACAAAACTTCCGAAACGAAATTGTTTGGAAGCGCCAAAGTGCTCACAGCGACGCAAAGTTAAAGTTTGCCAACGTATCAGATACGATTCTCTTCTACGGTAAGTCTGATCGGGTCAAGTTCCGGCCGGTCTTTTGCCCTCACGATCCCGACTACGTAAGGAGTTTCTACAGACACGATGACCATGACGGGCGAGGCAAGTACCAACTTGCAGATATGTCTGCACCTGCAGGTGGTGGCATGGCCGCGATCAATAAAGCCACGGGGCTTCCGAACGGTTGGTACAAGTACAAAGGATTCGATCCTCCTCCCCGCGGATGGCGGTACTCATTGGAAACAATGGAGAAATTGGACATTGCAGGGCGAATTCACATCCCTAAGCTACTCGATGGGCGCCCGGATACAAAGAAGCGACTCAGACTGAAGCGATATCTCGAAGAGCTACAAGGGCAGGTTGTATCAAACATTTGGTCAGACATTCCACCATTGCAGTCCGCCGGTCGAAGTGGAGAGGCGAGGGGATATCCAACCCAAAAGCCGGTCGCCCTTATGGAGCGAATAATCGAGGCTTCATCCGATGAGGGCGATGTTGTGCTCGACGCATTTTGCGGATGCGGAACAACAGTATCTGCCGCTCAGAAGCTCAAGAGGAAGTGGATCGGGATCGACGTGACATTCTTGGCCATCAATGAGATTGAAGAACGCTTGATGGAGGAGTTTGGGTTGGAGAAAGGCACCGATTTCCGAGTTGAGGGGCTGCCCGCTGATCTGGACGCGGCTCGTGAGTTCTTCAACTTGACGCGAAAGGATAGTCACAAGCAATTCGAAATGTGGGCCGTCGGGTTGGTCAACGGTCAGCCAAGGGAAAAGAAGGGGGGCGACCGCGGAATCGATGGCGATCTGTGGCTTGAGTCAACGATTCACGACACAAGCATCGCTCCGATTCAGGTCAAAGGGGGAGGACTCAACCCGAGCATTGTACGCGACTTTGCGCATGTCATCGAGCGGGAGAAGGCTCCAATCGGCGCACTCATCACGCTCGAACGCCCAACGCGAGGCATGGAGCAAGAAGCCCTAAGTTTGGGCACAGTGGAATCGGCAGGACGCAAGGTGCCTCGGCTTCAAATGTTGCCAATAGAACAACTACTCCAAAAGGAAGTGGGACTTGCTGTTCCGGATGGATACTACATTCGACCATCGCGGTACCGAATTCAAGGGAAACTGCGAATTTAGCCTGCCCACTCCTTAACCAACCCCGCTACAATCCGTCGCGCCTGGCCGCTGACATTCTGGCCGGCCACCATCAAGAACGGCCTGGACGCCCGCCCTCGTGCCCCCTGGTGCACGTACACCGCGTAGTTAGCGGCCAGTGCCACCTTGGACATTCCCCGGCCGGGCCGCCCGCTGGGAATCGCTTCCAAGAACTCCTTTGATGCCGCTCCCGCACGGGTCGCGGCCGCACTGACGGCGGCGCCCCGCTCGCTCATCGAATGGGTCTCCAGATAGACCGAATTCATCATGGCCCCGGTGTCCACCGCTCCCATGCTCCGGATCTGCTCGACCGTTTCCTCCTGCAGCGCAAATCCAACAGCGCGAGCGCAAGCGTCACGAAGTTCCGGCGTGGCGTTCGCCAACTCCGGAATCCGGTTCATCTTGACCTTGATCCTCACTCTGGTGGCAGGGGGCGAACGTTGAACTTGTAGATGCCGCCCAGGTGCTGGACCGTCTTGCCGTTCAAATCAATTGGATAGTTCACCGGCGCCATACGAAACACATCCGCAATAATGCCGTACTCAGTCGAAAACGACCGGATGGACATGATCGTCCGGTGCATCAGGTCCGCCATTTCCTGCACAGGTGTGATGTTTTCCGAGACCGATTCAACCGCAACCTCAACCACGATGTCCACTGACCGCTCAACATTTCCCAGGAAGTAGTCCGCCTGACCGTTGATGAACTTGTGGATCACCGCAACCGGTTGTTTGGCCTTTGGCCCGGGATAGCCATACAAGCCCACCCCTGCGGGCAGAACAGGCCGCAGTTTCAATTCCAGGCAATTGATCACGGCCTCGATCATCGCCGGGCCACCAAGTAGCTCCTCACTCCGCGAGTGGCTTCGTGCTTCGAGCTCAAATCACCCAAAACGATGAGCCGTACCGATTCCTGCCACTCTCGCAGTTGCTGAAAAGCGCCAGGAACCTCCTGACCCATGGAAACCAAAGAATCCCGTTCAATGGTCGCGCTGTGGCGCATGGTTAAGCGAGAAAGTTCGCGATGCTCCATCGCAAACTCGCCCGGAACCTCATCCGCTCTGATCGGCCGCAAACGACCAAGAATCGTCGGTTCGGGAGTGAGTTCTACCGTCTCTTCTCCAAAATCGCCAGCAACCGTCTGCACAACAACGAGGCGAAAGTGCGGATGGAGCGTCTTATCTGAAACGGCTCGGATGGCGGCCAGGGTCCCAGTTGACATCACAGGCTGAAGTTCTCCACACCTGGTGCGGCGAGCTTGCCGGTTGCGTAGCGTGATCCGGCAACTCCGGATTTAGGCCCACCGATTTCACCGGCGCGACACTTCTTCGCAAGCGTCTTCCACTGCTCGATGCGCTCGTTCCACCGCACCCGAACCCCTCCCTCGTCCTGATATTCATCCGGTTCTTGGGCAAACCTCGAGCAAAGACCATCGGCGGCCTGGGCGACTGCCTCGGCAAACTTGAACTCCTCGATGAGGGCGTCAAGGGTTTCATCCTGATAAAACCACACCCGCGCCCCAACGGCGTCCAGGAGCACGCCAGTATCCCCGAGAAGAAGGCGGGCTCGATCTCGGGGAGTGGGAAGCGCGGGTTCGTAGGTTGTCGCCACGACTTACTTTTCCTTAGGTTTGTCCTTTGCGGGTTCAGCCTTCGGCTTTTCTTCGGGCTTCGGATCCGTTGCAGATGCTTCAACTACCGCCTGGACACTCCCATTGTCACCGCCCAGAAGCTCATTTACATGGAGTTCAAGTTGCTCCACGCGAGCGAGCAACGCGGCCTTTTCCCCTTGCCACTCATCGACCGCGAGCTCCAGATCAAGGAGGCGCTCTTCAAGATCATCATCAATCTTTTGACCGTCGTCGTCAGCCAATTCAACTGGTTCTGGATCGTCTGGCAATCGCTCACCAAGGGCAGAACGCAGCTGATCGCGCGTCGAAATGATTCTGCCTTCGTGCATAAACGAGGAGCCGCCGTCAATGATTTCCAGGGCTTCCTGTACGGTAATGGATAGATTTCCCATATCACCTGCTCAAGTACGAAAAAGGCCGCCGCGAGTCAAGTCGCGGCGGCAATCGAGGTCGTGGAGTGAGTTCTTACTTACAGATGATCTTGGCCGTGACCGCGTCGTGGTGCCGCCGGGACATTCCCTTGGTCACCGCCCAGAGCGTCACGCCCGGAGGGTTCATATTGCCATTGGCGGCTGTCACGTAGCCAACCGGGCCGCGAGTGCCCGCCGGAATGCTGTTTCCAATCACCGTTCCTGGCATGAGGTTCGACGCAATCGCTTCGGTCACCGGACAGTTGGCGAAGTCCCACACGCCGGCATTTCCGTCGGCTGCTTTGGTCGAGAAAATGACATCCGCCTCGGCCACGTAACGAGCCGTCGATTCGGTGCCATCCTCATTCTCGACGAAGTAGGTGGAATCATCGATTTCGATTTCAATGCCGCCACCAAGGACACGCTGAAGGAGCTCTTTCGCCGTCCCAACGGGAAGCGGGAACGAACCAGAACCAAACGTGACGCCCGAGAAGATTTGCGCCTTCGCCTTGAACTCATCGGATGCCGTGATGACATCAAAGACCGCAGTAGCGTAGGTGATGCGATCGTAGGTGATACCGTACGTCTCCTTTGCCTTTCGAATGAGCGCCAGCGCATCCGCAACTGGAGTCATGGTAGCAAGGTTTGCGTTGATGTACTGTTGACCACCGGTTAGCGTGACCTTCAGGTCCGATTTCATCCCGAAGGTGACGCCGGATGCCTTGATGCCGAACTTGTCGATCGCAAATCCGTCCGAAACGACCGCGCACTTGAGAATCGCCTTGCGCTTGTTCACACCATCGATGAGCCCCGCGAGGTAGCCCGCGATTTTGGTATCAAGCGAGCCCGCATCAACGGCCAAACCGCCACCATTGGTGAGGCGGTACAGCAGATCGAGATCGCGCTGATCCAGATCGAGGCCGTGCTTCAGGTTCGGCACCTTGGTTTGCACAAAGGTGCTTGGCTTGAGCTTGCGGGTCGGAGCCATGGCCCCGTCCATAACGACATCGGCGACGGCCAGGGAACCCGCGCCCTTCCAGATGATGTCATCTTCGGTCGCCGGCACATCCGGAATGCGGGCGTCCCAGGGAGAGACCTGGTACTGACGGATGTCCACGATCTCGGAAACGAACTTAGCGATCCGAGTCGTGCCTAGAATTTGTGAGAGTGCAATCAACATGTTCTTAGCTCGAAGCGTAGGTCAGGCCGGGAAGCGCGGCTTCCAGATTGGCGTAGGTCGGTTGTCCCGCAGCTCCGCACTTGATGCGGGCCTTGTGCGCAACTCCAGCATCGAAGACTTCGCCGATGTGGATTCCGTCGTCGTCTTCCGTGATGGTGCGATCCAGCACGAAAACTGCACCGCGGCGTGTGGCGTCAATCGTTTGGCGCCCATCCGATGCGGCAGTCGCACCACCGGCGTTAGTCGCCGCTGGCCCGTACAGTCGGCTCGCTGTGATCTGAACCAAGACAGTTCCGTACGGCAAGTACTTCTTCCCGATGGGAATGACTTGACCGTCCAGAGTGACCGCCGAGCCGGATACGGCGGCAACCGTAGACCAGTCGATCGTAACCCCGCCGACTTTCGATCGGGCCGAGTTCGTGTTGGCAAGAACGCGAGTGCGCCCGCCGAGGTTCGTGGTGGTTGGACCAAATTTCATTATCGAATTCCTCCCTTGAATTGCTTCAGATCAACGCTGATCGGCAAATCCTGATTTGGCTCTGCCTTGGCAAAGAGCGTCTGCTCTTCGGTTTGCGATTGCCCTGCCGGGATCGCTTCCGTAGTGAGCTTGTGTTCGGCTCGAAGCGAGAAGTTTTCCCGGATCGCCTTGCACATCGGGCCTTCCTCGATTTCACCGTTTGCGGCAAACTTAACCGCTCCCGCCGAATCAGATTCCAATGCGGCCGCGAACATCGATTCCACGTTGCTCAGTTCCGCTGGAAGCACCTTCTTCGCTGCGATCTGCTCAGCCGCAAATGCTCGTGCCCGTGCCTGAATCAGGGCCTTGTCCTGGAGGGCAACGCGCTTGCGAAGCTCATCAGTGGTCGGGTCAGCCGAAAAAATCGGCGACGTAGTAGGAGCAGGCGGCACCGGTTGCGGAGCTGGAGTACCATCACTGGCAGCCGCACCGAAGAGGGCCGCCAACTTGCTGAAGAATCCCTTTTCGTCCATGTCAGCCGATTTAGTACGCTCAGGGACAGGACCGTTCGCAAATGCAACGAGGGTCGCATCCTCGATTCTCGGATCAAACGTGAGTGCATTGCCAACGATATCGCGCTGACCGGTTCCAGACAGTCCGACCGCGAATTCCAGCGAGGTCTGAACCGAGTCGGGGCCCAACTCCTTGTCGCCTAGTTTCGACAGCCACGCCGGGAGCCGCATCGTGCCCCAGAACTCAGTGCCAATCCGCTCCAATTTATTGAGCGTCCCTAACTCGTGGCCGAGGACGGTCTTTACCTTGTGCTCGAGTCCGTTCTTACAGCCGCCGCGGGCGTTGAACCGGCTGATCATGGCGTCGGCCTCAGCGGGGTCGGTCAGAGCAAAACTCTTGTCCGGGTAGTTGCCCATGCGGAACACGCGGCCATACAGGTCGACCGTTCCGTCGGCGTTTGCCGTGACGGAGAAGCCGGTGACGGGCACGTACTCACGGCTGATGACAACCGGGGTCGGCTCGCCAAAGGTGAGGGCACCATCTTCCCCGAGGGTGTACGTCCGCTCATAGTAGGCACCATCAAGCTGGTACACGAACGCATCAGGATAAACATCTCGGATCCACGGCCAGTTGTCCGAGTTCGCGATCCCGGCCCGGAGCTTGGATCGAATGAGATCGGTGATGGTGTCGAACGAAATCCTCATTCGGCGGCCACCTTTTCCGTGTAGCTGCTAGCGCCGCCGTGGACATAAGTCCTGCCGTCGTGCGCGAGCTCCGCCGGAGCTTGTTCTTCAGAAATGCTCAGCTCCTCAATAAATTCAGCGTGCTGATCAAAGAGTTTGATAATCATCGCACCCTGAACAGTACGCTGAGGGTCCGATTATTCCCAGTCTGGCATTTCAACCGTCTGGCCGGCGAGCGCATGGGTGCAATCGCCGAGAAATTCGATTCGCCCATCGCGAACAAAACTGTGGCACACCCCTTGGACCGATTCTGAGGGCGGATGAGGGCCGTGATAGTTCGCAAATGTCAATCGATCGGGCCCATAGAGCGTTTGACGAACCAGAATGCTTGGCGTCAAAGTTGGACTGTCAACCGAGTTGTTCCAGCCCCACTTGCGCGGCCCATCTGTCGGAACCCCGTGCGCCTCATTGCACCCTGGGCACCAGAAAAGAAGCGTCTTGTCAGTCGCGAGTTGAGCTTTGGCCACGCGGTTAAATCCTCGACGCCATTCCCTGGTTCGCGATCTCGGCCGCCATCAGAACCTGCATCATTCGATTGGCACGCCCGTAGTGAAACCCTTGCGAATAGTGGATGTCGTCCCATCGCCATCCCTTTGCCGCCGCGTTTCCGGCCACGGTCACCGCGCTGATCGTTCGGTTGGCTGGCTGAAACTCTTCAAACCCGAGGTGCGCCCACTCGTCATAAACTGCGAACACGTTAGGGAATTCGTCCGCCACCTGGTCCATGGCCGCCCGTGTTTGTTCAAATGTGAGGGTTGAGCCGTTTGCGAGGTGAACTCGCTGGGACTGCAGCCCTAATACGCAACCGCCTGCGGCTTGCGCTCGGGTTGCTATCTCACGGTAAGCGGCGACGAAGTTTTCAACTGTGCTCGCGTTGCTACCAATGTCGTTTTGTCCCGCGTTGCAGATCATGCAATCGAGAACTCGATCCGACTTCAAGGTGTTGAAGTGGTTCGCAATCCCCGTAACCAGATTCGCCCGCCAATAGCCCGCGCTACTCCCACCGTCATCGATGAGTCGAATTCCGTGATGCGCAAAGTTGTAGCCAAGAACACCGCTGGATGCGTCGCCCTGATCAAACAGAAATCCGCAAATCCACGGGTCACCGCCCGATGGCTGCCCCAGCGTTATGGTGTTAACTCCTGGAGTGAGCGTGATCCAGTCGACTCGCAAGGAAGCATCATTGACCGCCGGCAGGGTGAGGTTTCCACTCGCCGTAGTCGCACCCGAAACCGTGTACGGCTGGGTGATCGTTGCGCCATTCTTGTTGAGTGTCACGACTCCTACCCGCGTTGCTCGAGATCGCCCCCGGCTTGTCGTGACTGACATGGTCACGGCTTCCGCCGCCTTCAACCTGGCGACAGATGCGCCCCACGCTTCAATCCATCGCCCGTTATAGCCGGTCCCAGCCGCCGCATTGGGCGTCCAGTCCACCGAATTGGCCGGCACCGCCACACTGAACTGGTTGGTGTAACTCGTGGCATCCTCTGAACCGCCCATGGTCGCCGCCGCAAGGAACCCAGCTCCGCCAAATCCGCAAATGCCCTGAAGCTCGCCGATCAACACTTCGAACCAACCGCTGTCCGGCGTGTCGAGGCCGAACCGCTTTGTGTTTGAGTCCCCGAGAACCGCGACCGTCGCCTTTTTCTTGCCGAGCGCGGTCATAAGCGGCGCTAACGCATTGAGGTTTCGGCAATGCCGAGCAGTCTCGGCTACATGGGCCAGGCTAGGGTTGCGAAGGTCTCCGGGCAAAACTGAGTTGAACAGCATGCCCAATCAAGTACGAAGCCTAGGAGGACGTGCGCGGATCAACTCCGCCGTGCACGTTTTCAATGAGCCACATTTCGAAAAATAGGTTCATATCGCTGGGCGGAATCTCAAAAGTAAAGCTCTCGTCTAACATCCGAATGTAGACTGAGTCGTCGAGCCATGCTCGGTTCAGATCAAGAAGCGGCGCAAATGAGTTGCGACCTTCCGACAGCATACTAGTGCCTTCGGGTAGCTTGCGAAATCTTTCTGCGACTGTCATGACGAAAACCGGATGCCCAGCTGATCTTTGAGGAGCCTTCTGAAGATTTTACTCCATTGGTACTCAAATTCTCGTTTTATGAGCCTTAGTTCCTCATCGGTCGCCGCAACGGGATCAATGCTACCGAGCTTTCGCCGAGTGATGCCAATAGCCTGGGACCTTGCCATTTCACGGAGTCGCCGTGCCACCAGTACATCTTCGACTTCCATGACCGGAGGCGTGAACCGCTTGATGCCCTTCCCAAGAACCGTCGCTCTGATCTCACCCATTTGCGCATCGATGGCTTGCAGAATGTCCGACGTGCTGAGATGATTAACCCGAGACGGGTGCGGGTGCGTGACTATTGATGAGAACAGGAGCGAAGAATCATCGGGATGGAAGGTGACACTGTCGGCATCACCGTCTACCCTCCAAATCTCGCCATTCGATCGGAAAATATGAGCCACTTCGGTTCTGGAGTTCGCATATTCCACTTCTATCCGCCTAAGTTCACGCCGGATTTGGCCCGGCCGCACTGTCTTAATCAGAACTGCTCGTGAAGCCGAGTTTACTCCACCCGACTGCTGCCCGATAAGTCCGAGTGCCGTCTCCGATTGAAGTTGACGGAGTGGTTTCAGCACCGTGCTCGGCCCCCACCTGAAGTTCGGCTTCTGTTGAACCATCTCGCGCATGGTGAGTTGTCCGGAGTTCCAAAGTTCGTAGCGTGTCTTGCCGAGAACGGCTTGTTGTATTTCTGGCATCTGATCCCGGAGCCATTCCTCGCCAGTTTTGCGACTCGGCGTGTATCCAAGGATCATCGGAACCATCGAACAGCGACACGCCGCGTGGCTTGCCATCTGCTCGGTGAGTGGATGCTCGGAACCGTCCATGGCCAGACAGATGGGGCAGGTGCGCCGATCGCGGGCACTCGCCCACCTCCAACCTGTAACGACATCCGAATTCGCGACAAAGTTACGTAGGGTCGCCGTACGGTATGTCCGGTTTGTCTCGGTTCGAGCAATCAGCAAAGCTCGGTGCTTACTGAGGCCATCAAGTTCCTTGTGCAATTCCCGCGCGATCGTCGCAGGGCCGGAACCAACCGTTTTGGTGAGGGCCACGAAGGCCCCACGGACAGCCTTTTCGCCAAACTCGGCGAAAATCTCGCGAAGCGGAGAACCGGATCCGAGAATGCCGACCAGGTCTTGGAGCTGCTCAATCGGGACTCGGCTGAGCGAACCGACGACCCCTGTTGACTTGATGAGGTCGATGGCATCCACACCAGCCAGTCCAACGAGCTCCTTTTGCCTCCTGGCAATCGCCGTAGCAGACGCCTCCGCAAAGCGCTGGGTCTCGGCACGAATAGCCACGAGAAGCTCACGAACTTGCGACTGCTCCGTCAGCCAAAGTGGGTTTACGTCGGTCCCAGCAACTTGCGCCGCGTGTATGAGCTTGGCCACCTTACCAAGGCGCTCGTCGAGCGCGGATTCGTAATTGCGGTACGCCGCGATGATCTCACGGGCCATCTTCTTTTCGCCCCGCAGAAGTGCGCGTCGCCGGCGTTCAAGAACGGCGTACAGCCCTGAGGAACGGACGAAGAGTGAGGCCGCGCGACTGAACCAGGTCACTGCTGTGGATCCGGGTCTGGGTTTGTCGCTTTGCCGATTTCACCCGAGATCAGCTTCGCCACCATGTCGGAATCTTCTTGCGCCTGGCGCAGCTTTTCGATATCCGGAACGGGTAAACCGACCATCGCGCAGAAGTCAGGAACCTCTTCGATCGTCAGCATTCCAGCCTGCAACGCCGCCACCCCCGCCTTGATCATCTCGACTCGGTTGGCGACGATGCTCGAAGAGAGCACGATCCGCGGAACCGGCTTACCCGGCCCAAAATTCGCTTCCACCAGCACCTTCAGTAGGCACTGTTCGATTGATTCTTGTATTATGAGTCGGTTCTTAGCAACGATTGCTTGCGTAACTTCGTTACCACTGGTTGAATCCGCCTTGCTTCCGTGCTCAGCCTCAAGCGTGGTGCGTGAACTGCCCAGGATAGCCGTTGCGATCTGTCGATCCGCATACGAGTGACCGGCCAAAAATGCTGCCCCATCGCCCTCGCTTTGGAGAAAATCGACCTCCGTCCCATGAGGCAACGCCAGAGCAGTCGAATTGCCGAACGCCAGAAGGGCTCGAAGCAATGCCTGCTCGGCAGTGACCATGAGTTCGTTACCGTCTCCATCGGTAACCGGATTGCCATCGGCGTCGATTTGGGGTTCCTCCTGCGCTTCGTCCGGGGTTCGACCGACAAGCCCAGGAGTTCCGAACTGCTGAAGAAACTTGAACCACTCCGGCAAGAGCGAGGTTTTGAAGTACCAATAGTTGTAAGCTGGTTCGAGCGCACTTGCCCCTTGCGGGCTGTCCTCCAGCCCTCCGTCGTGCGACACCCACCAGAATTTTTCCACCGGAATCAAGTCTGAATTTTTCGCCGACCTGAACCCCTTGATGTTCCCGAACTCATCGACAACGAACCCGACGAGGGTGCTCGATTTTGGCTTGACCGCTCTCAGAACAAGCGAGTCCCCGGCAAGCTCAAACACGGATTCCGCGATGCCATAGCCCTCCACCAACATCTTCCGGACCATCTCCAAACAAGGGGCAAAGAAGTTGATGGAGTTGATCTGCTCCTGCACAAACTCCGCGATCGCCACGCTTTCGGCATCGTCCTGGTCCTTCGCAACGACGCTGAAGCCATTGGCCAGCGTGTGGGACAAGATCAGCACCTGAAGCAGGCGAACCGAGCCGGACACGATGGGATCGAGCATCATGCGCCGCGCTACATCCGGAGTGATTACGGTCGAGTGTGGGCCCAGAATTCCGCGCAAGGAAAGGAGCGTGCCAATCGGGTGCCCGCTGATAAACTCTCGCGCGAGCTGGGCCATGGATTTCGAAGCCATCAAACCGGAAAAGTACGATTTCTACCGACTTCCGCCCACTTCGAATGTGCGCCGCCCGCTGAGCTTCATATCCGCGAGCTCATTGAAAGCATCGGCCGCCGCGTCGACAATGTCGTCGGTGTCGCCAGACTCACCCTTGAATTGCTGGAACTCGCTCAACATCGCCTTGTTCCACATGCCGCGCACCATTCGGACCTTGCCCGCGTTGACCTGCGCGGCCAGCGGAGACGCCCTCAGCAGCTTTGCGCCACTCACCGGTCGGCACTTGGCGTTGAACCCAGCGAGCAACTCGACAAACTGCTCGGCATCGATCACGCCCGCCTGGCCCGGGTC
Source organism: Chthonomonas sp. (assembly GCA_016788425.1). Classification (NCBI taxonomy): domain Bacteria; kingdom Bacillati; phylum Armatimonadota; class Chthonomonadia; order Chthonomonadales; family Chthonomonadaceae; genus Chthonomonas; species Chthonomonas sp. Next base: position 728,367 of record JAEURQ010000002.1, on the reverse strand, counting down.
CTGTGGCCCGAAAACCGGGACCCCCCTACCGTCCATGATGGCAGTGGCAAGGATTCGCTGATTTCTAGTGTAGGGCTCCCACTGCCCACGAACAAGGTCGCAGAGATAGTAGAAACCGTGCTTATCCGGCCCTTCCATTCGAACGCCGGCCGTGTGGTCGCCTGAGTTGCGCGTAGCTCCCTTGTCCCAGGCCCTTGCCTTGTTGAGGCCACGCGGCACCTCGTCAACAATCTCGATTTTGCGAACGTCGAACACGTCGCCGCCGCGCGAGGTCGGGCACTGCTGATAAAGAGCACGAAAAAAGAACTCCCCTATTCGAACGCGGAGCCGGTCCAGCTTGTCGATCGGGTACTTCTCAGGGTCCAGGGCCTCGCCCGGCTCCCGCCACTCCGGATGAGCTATACAACTGGATGGCCACGCCGGCACCTGGTCAGCCGGCATGGAAATCGCCGGCAAAAACACGATGTACCACCCGTCGGCAATTCCTTCTTCCTCGATCTGCCGTCGCTCTTCGTCCAAGAGCCACCCACATAGGTCATCGTCCGCCCAGCGCGTCTGAACAATGATCTCGATGGGGTCCTCTTCTTGCCGAGTGGACCAGACCGCCTGGTACCACTCGCGGAGCCTCGTCTTGAACCTCGCCGATGTTGCTTCCTGAACGTTCTTGATCGGGTCATCGATGACTCCACGGTGCCAGCCTTTGCCGGTCGCCTCGCCGCCAACACCTGAGGCCCATAAACCACCCATGTGCTCGGTACACCACTGCTTGATGGCCCGCATCGTGCGATCGAGCAGACCCCCACTTCGCGTGTAGTAGCCGCGCGCGATCTTCGAGATGGAATAGGCGAGCGACGCCGAGTAGGAGATGACCGCCACCCACTTCGTCGGGTGCGTCCGCAGATACCACGCGGGGAATAACTTGGACACCAGCTCCGTTTTCCCGTGCCGAGGTGGAACCATGACCATCATGCGCCGAATGGGTTGACCCGTCAGAGGGTTCAGAATCTCGCCAGATTCGAGCTGATCGAGGGCGCTGAGAATCTCGTTATGAACCCGCCGGAACTGATACCGAGGGTACACCGTCCGGACAAACTCCCGAAAATCAAGCGCCTTGGCCTCGACTTCAACTGGTGATTCCGACTTCGGCCGGCAGAGCGGAAGCAACTTGGCCGCCCGTTTCTGAAAAATCCGTGCGAGCTTGGATTTCAATCGGGCTCCTCAAGCATTTCAGCGAGAGCATCAATGCCCAAAGCGGTTGCCTCCGAATTCGTGGCGGAGTCGCTGAGGTGCGCAATGGCCCTCAGAAGCGGAGCAATGGTTTTGACTTCGATTTCATCGGCCTGCAGATCATCAATCCGCTTCCCGATCTTGCCCGCAAGTTTGACAACCAGGGCATCCTTCAGCTGGGCCTTCTTTCGTTGCCGTTGATGAAAGTCCTCAACCTGTTCAAGGTGCACTTTCTCAAGTTCAGCCCGACGAAGTGTGGCAATGTGAGCATCCCACGCAAGGGCTCGCTTCTCCCACTCCAACAGCTGGAACCAGGCGCGAAACGACGAATTCGCTTCCCCCTTTTCCTTTCCTTTGTGTTTCCGGTAGGCGGCGTCGCAAGAACGCGCCCGCGGCCCGAGTTCCAAATAACTCTGGAAGGCCGCGAACGCTTTGGGGCTCTCGTCTGGACGCTTGTCCCACGGGTGGGCGATGGGGGCCTCCCGCTAGACGATCTTTACTTCAAGATCAAGGTCGAGGTCGATGGTCTTGCCAGTGAGATTCTCAACGAACCGCAGTTGTTTTGGTACCCGTGCTCGGATTGCGGCTTCGCAATCGATGTCGCCGTCGGTTGCGCCTTCATCCCCATCAAACCGATCGACAATTCGGAACAGGTTTTCGAGCCTGCCTGCGTAATCGTCCGGAATGGGGATCTCCGCAATCACCTGATTCCCAACTAAGCTGAATCCCTCCAACTTCGCGTCCTTCGTGACAATTTGAATTTTCTTTGGCATGTCACTCCGCCTAAGTACGTTCTGTCCCTTGACGAGCTTTCAGGTGGGTCACTTCTTCGGCGAGCTCTCGTACCTGAACCACAACATCGCTGAGCTTGCTAGCAACTTCCTTCTGTTGGGCCGCCATCTCAGACATCGCCGCCGCGTGCTCACGGATCGCCGCCAGAAACTCAACCCGATGTTGCTGATTGCTGTTGTTCTGATCTTCTAGGTGGCGTAAGAACCGGTCGGTGATAGCCTCGCTTCGCTTAGCCGACAATTTAACCATCCAGCCAACGAGCCCGATAACCGTGGCCAAAATGCCAATGAAACTGAGGTCTGGAGACATCATCGCGCCGACTCCAACTTTCGGAAAGTTTCTTCGGCGAGCTCGAAGTGCATGCCGTCCTCTGTGTTGAATTCCGCGCCCCAGTACCACCCATGGCGATGGAAGAACGGGTAAATCGCCAGCAGGCCAATCTGAACTTTGTCATCGCCGCGCAGGTCAAGAACCCCATTGAACGTGAGGTCAATTGCCGTACCCCAACTATGGTTACTGGCAATGTGCGCCGAGCCACGCACCAGCCGGCAGCAAAGCATTCCCATATTGCCGACGGCGTCATATAAATCGGGGCGCTCCCGCCTCACGTCGTCGAACACCCGGCGCAGGGAGTCAACTGCAATGTCCAGCCCCGTGACGCGAAATGGGCCCACGTCTTCGGTCACAATCCGCTTCCGCATGGCCGAGCTGGTCACGGGTTCACAGTTGCTCGTGAGCTTCGGCCGCGGGCGGCCGAGTGTTTTCAGCAAGGTTGCCGCCTTGAGCGACGACAGACCGCTATTGATGGCATTTGGAGCGGGGCGTGGAACCAGTTTTGTCAGACCAGGGGCCATGACTAGTTAAGTACGCGCTCAAATTCATCAAGGATCGGGCGAGGGATTCCGAGCAACCATGCCCTATCCTCGGGCGAGCAGTCGGCAATGGATCGCCAAGCCGCCCGCATCTCGTCGAGTCGATCATCGCGAGTCGTCTCAGCCGCCCTCCCGACCTCGGCATCAAACTCACAACGCAGACTTGGAGGCACCACGCGCTTCTGGTGCGCCGTGCGAACAACCTCGGCCAAAGCGTTCGAGACCAACCGCTTTGCGTAGAAATCGAAGGGCGTACCCCCGCGCCCGTCGTACGTTCGTATCGCTTTGGCAAACCCCGCCATCGCACAGCCAACCACATCGTGACGCGTGAGGTCGGCTACAGAAATCCGGTTGGCCATCAGCACGACGATCGGGCGGTAAATACCCATCAACCGCTCTGCGGCGTAGGCATCGCCGAGACGGGCCGCCATGGCCAGTCGGTTTACGCGCTCCGCGTCCGGGTTCGAGAGCGAAACGACGAATCGGAACCTAAACTGCTTGATCTCCTTGGGAGTTGCCCTCGGTCGCGGCAGTCGATCCTGCTTGACCGACTCAGGAAAGGGCAAAAACTCAAGGACGTATTGCATTAGGCTAGCTCCCACCCATCGCAAATCAACCGTTCTATCCGATCCTTGGTAACCATGGCCTCCTCACCACCCGGGGAGCGCATCAACTTCGCGCCTCGATATCGCAATTCAAATTCCCTCGCGTGCACTTCGTTTCGAATCGCCTCCAGTTCCCCTACGACGTCCGCAACGGTTGGCCGGAACGTGCATCGCCGGTCCAACCGATCCGCTACCTGCAAGACTTCGGCATCAGTCGCCTCCATCGAATGGAGACGAATGGCGAGCTTCTGGGCTGAGATCACCGGGTTGACCGCGTCCGACGTCGGCCGATCCTGGAAGAACTCGAAGAATTTGGATGCAAGCACCAGCCGATCGTGCGGCACTCGTGCGGCCAGTGCGCCGGCAACCCCAACCTGCGCGAGCTCGCTCACCCGGCCACCCCGAGACCGCGATTCACGTCCTCCAGATCCTGTTGCCACTGCGGTTTGGGCTTTTGCCGAGAATTTCTAGGCGCCCTGGTAGATTCACGAGGCTGATTCCAACGCTTGGATTCGTTCTCGAGCCACCGGCTGAGCACTACCGCCCACGGCTTCGAGTTGAATTCCAATTTCTTGCCGCGGTTTGCATCGCCGAACTCCTCGAGCATCGCCAAGATTCCGGCGTCTGCCTCATCGCCCAGCATCGTCGCCGCCTGTCGAGCTTTGGCCACGAATCGCCGCACAAACTCCTCGGTTGAACTCAAATCATCCCCGGCCGCGTTGCGCTTCGGCAAACCGCCGAGGCAGCTCGCCACCTGGCGAATCACCGGGTCCTGCTCCTCATCCCACCAAGGCGGGCCCGCGCCCACGCCTGTTGATGTTGTTGTAGTACTGGTTAGATGGTTAGATGGGAGGCATCGGTTTAGCACAGGCTTGGTATCGTCTTTGCATGGCTCCGGCATCACTTGAGCAATGCCCGGCGGATGCGTTTGCATTGTCCTAGCATCGTCGGGGCATGATTCATGTGACGGTTGAGCATCATCTAAGCACGTCTCAGGCATGTGCGACGTAGCGCCTGATAGTGACTTCCTATTCCAACGACGGTTCGCCGCGTCTCGGGCCTTCGTGGACCGGCCGTGGTAGGCCGCGATCTCCTCATCACAACGGGAGTTGTGCCAAAAGCCATCCTGAAGATCGAAGAAGGTTCGAAGCAGGTAGTCTAGGCAGTCACGCTCTTCAGGAGTTCGCACCCCCACCGTTCGCTCAATGTCCCGTGCCGCGAGGGGCATCTCGTCTCGGTAATAGACCTGGATCATGGTGAGGTACATGCCGCGCTCGGCAAACGACAGCCCAACCGTCGCGCTGGCCCAATCGTTGATGTGAAAGTCGACGTAGTTCATTCCACAGCCCCCTTACGCTTCCACTTCCAACAGGTGCGTGCATCAAAACTCGCCCCGCCCTGAAGGTGGACCCGCTTCGTCACAAGTGCCGAGCCCAGCATGTGCGCCTTTTTGCGCTCCACACGAATGATCGGCAACTCCTTTTGATCAAGCGGCGATAGGACAATGTCGCCCACTTCCAACTTGCGGAACTCCTGCTCGCTCATCGACCTACACCCTTGGCCACTGGATCTGAATCAACCTCCGGGAATTGGTAGGCCATGGCGGTCGTCCGATCCACGAAAGTTCGGAAATCAGGGTCATCCGGCATCCATTGATCTACGAAGGAACCGACTGCCAAAAGCGCGTCCCGCACGCAGTGAACGACCTCAGTATCACCGCGTGAAAAAGCCTCCTTCTGCTCCTGGCTGGACCAACGCCACCCCTTGGGGCGCTTGACCTCGAGCCCCACCAATACGGCGACAGGAAAGCACTTGTGGCGAACCAGCAAGTCCGGGACCCCCTTCGAAACCCCGGTCTTGCCTCGCACCCCGTGCGTGTTCGTGTGATAGACCTTGCAACCAACCACTTCCAGCGCCTGGACGATCTGCGTCTGAATCTGGTCCTCAGATAATCGGATTTGTGTCATGCCACCGATCTTCATTTCTTCCCCCGCTCGCGAAGGAAGTCAGGGATGTCTTCTTGCTCGCGGTTGTCAGCGGTCCACTCCCCCGGGTTAAGTGGCGCGGTAGAGAGCTCATTCACCACCCACGCAACCAGGCAGACAAAGGCGATCGCCAGCAAAATCAGACACCCAATCATGCTCCGATCCTCGCCTTCTGTTGTTCGAGAAGCTGGGCACAGAATCGCTCCCGTTGCGCTTCCCCAGCATGATCGTTGAGGAGCCGAATGTATCCGATCAGCTCGCCATCACTTTCTCGAATGTGTTTGATCGACGATCCCGGAATCTTGGTGGTCATGCCAATCATGGCCAGGCCCACCAGCCCCTCGACGTAATCCTCCGGAGTGTAGCTCGCCTGCCATTTCACAACCTTAGGGCGTGGAACTCTGGGGCTCGACGCCAAAAATCCTTCCCATTCAAGCTGAAGCCTGCTGGCCAGTCGGCTGGCATGGCTATCGTATGCATCCCCGCTGACCTGCGGACCCGCCTTAGGTGCGGAAACCGCCTGGACTTTCGTGGGGGACCAATCTCCAATCGTCTGTTCATCTGAGCTAGGTTGCGAAACCTCGAGCAACTTGCACTTCGGCACTGGTTTGGTAACAGCCACGTTGTCACCAGGAATGAACTCCGTAGCCATGATCCCCGAAGTAGCCGGGGATAACTTCTCCGCCGCTTGTACTTCCAAGGCGCTCGTCAGCTCGCCGGGAACTCCACCCATCCCTTCAGCAATGCTTTGGAGCAGCTCGCCAAGTTGAGAGCGTTCCGCCGTGAGTGTCACGAGCTCGCGGTCCACCTCGGCAATATTCTCCACGACGCTCTGATACAGCACGTGGAGATGGGCAACCGGAATGTTCAGCGTGACCGTCATGCCCGACAAGGTTGCGACACTCATCCGATCACCACCCGCGGGCCTGGACCAACTGCCGGGCCAACCACCCCGTCACGCTCCATCTCGTCAAGGAGTCGCTTCGCGGCCATGAACCCGATCGCAAACTTGCGTTGGAGCATCGCCGTGGAAATCTTGCCCTCAGCTCGAGCAAAAACAACGGCGTCCGAATACCGTTCGTCCGTCCCTTCATCCTCGTAGTCAGGTGGGGCAATCAACTTAAGCTCGTAGTCTGGCCTCGTCGACTGCGCCTTCCAGTAACCAACAATTTGCGCGACCTCAGCCTCCGAAACGTACGCTCCTTGCACCCGCCGCGGCGGAGCCCCGACTGGCGAATACAGCATGTCGCCCCGGCCAAGCAGCTTCTCCGCTCCGGTCGAATCGAGAATGACCTTGGAATCAATCCCACTCGCACAGGCGAACCCAATTCGGCTCGGGACATTTGCCTTGATCAGGCCCGTCACGACATCAACTGATGGTCGCTGAGTGGCAATCACCAGGTGGATACCGACCGCGCGAGCCATCTGCGTCAGCCGCACTATCGAGGTTTCGACTTCCTCACGCGCCTGAATCATCAGATCCGCGAGCTCGTCGATGACCACCACGATATAGGGCATTCGGTCTTCCGGTTCGAGCGTTTCGTTGTAGCTCTCGATGTTCCGCCGGCCCTCCGATTTCAGGATGTCATAGCGGCAGTCCATCTCCCGCCAGATCGCGCGAAGCACGCCCGGCGCCTCTTTCATGTCCGTAATGACCGGGCACATCAGGTGCGGAATCTCATCGAACAGGGTCAGTTCAACCCGCTTCGGATCGATCATGATCATGCGCAACTCTTTTGGAGTATTTCGGAGCAGAAGGCTGGAAATCAGCGATGCAACGCCAATCGACTTACCGGAGTTTGTCGCACCGGCGATGAGCAGGTGAGGCATCTCGGCCAGGTTCGCAAACACCGGGTTCCCCGCCACATCCAGACCCACGCCGATGGTCAGCGGCGGGCCGTAAACGAAATCCTTCTGAGCCAGTACATGGCGAAGTCCGACCGTCTGCGGTTTTGCGTTCGGCAATTCGATACCGATCGTTTTCTTTCCCGGAATCGGGGCCTGGATCCGAATCGATCGAACTCCCAGCTGGGCTTGCAGGTCATCCTGGAGCGAGGTCACGCGCTTGACTGAAACGGTGTTCGGAATCTTGACCTCGTACATGCTCACACATGGGCCACAGTCCACTCGCTCAACCCGCCCAGCGATATTGAAATTTGCGAGGGCCTTGAGCATCTCGTCTGCATGTTCACCGGTGCCCGTTTCCATCGGGTAATCACCGAGGATCGAGAGCGCCGGCAATGTAACTCCGCCCCGCTCTTCTTGCTGATGGATGTCCACTGATTCCACCACCGTGAGCACCGGAGGTGCCTCAGCCTCAACCGCTGGCTCCTGAGCCGCGGGCTTCTTCTTGCCCTTCTTGGCCGGCTTCGTCCATTCCGCGTCAAACGCTGGTTCGTCAGCGGTGGACGGATTCTCCGCTGACGGTTCGGGTTTAGCCCGCTCGGACTTCCGCCCTTCGTCGACAATCACAACCCCCGAGGCCGTAATCATGCCGTTCCACTCGGAAAACAGGTTGATGTGCTCCGAAGCGGGAGTGAACGCGAGATTGAAACCAAGCCGCTTTACGTCTGCCTTAACCGGTTGGAGAATTTCGACCGTTGTCGCTCCGGCTTTGATCGCCACTTGTGCCATTCGGAGGAGCGCACGAGGGTCGAGCGAGGCGACGCGTTCCATCGCCGCAATCTCTCGAGCAATCGTCCCGCTCACGTTAGGCATCATCGTGACCTCACCACTTTCTTCGTCGATGTTGCGCTCCAGCGCGTCGAGATCGACCGGCTCACCGTACAGCTCGCTACGGGTACACGCGATCACCGTTTCCTTGTAATCCGTCGCCTCATGCTCCGCCGCCTGGTCACCAATGATGATCGCCGAACTGCCATCCGTGGCCACAACCGAGTTGTGCGCAACCCCCACCGAACACGTCGGCCATTTGTCGTCACCCTGAGGCGGCTTCATCGCAAACGCCTTCATCATCGCGAGCACCACGCTTCCACGTAGGGGCAGGGAGGATTTCCCGGCCAGCGAATCAGCTAGCGACATGCTGCGCCCCCTTGTGCGACTCCATCAATGCCCGGATTTCAGTGGGCGATTCGTTGACACGAATTCGCCAGTCGGGTCCGCAAACTACAAAGGACCCTCCCGCTTCAGTCGGTTGTACAACCGTAATATTCGAGGGGTCCACGAAGACTTCCTCGAACCCCTTTGTCAAGTGCAGAGTGATCATGACGGGCTCACTCCACTGTCGCCCGATTTTTGAGTGTCGTTCATTTCGTTCTCATGTTCTCGTTCATGTTTGCGGGAGCGGAACTTCTCAGCTCCCTCCCAGAATGTCGTGGCGCAAGCGATCTTCCGCGCAAACGCCGCGCGGGCAATCACCCGCCAATCAAGCTCCTCCCCCTCGCACCAAGTCCAAAAATCCCCCACTTGCTCGCCCAGCGACGACACATACGCGCGAAGCTCATCGTCACTCGGCTCTGAACCGGCGGCAAGGGTTGGCGCCCCGGGGGGCAACGAGGGTCGCGGAGCCGGAAGCTCCCCTAGACCGGAAACTGGACCGGGTTCAGGGAGGGCCATGGACTGAGCGCGAATCCCTGCGATGAGTGCCGGCAGCGAAACTGGATCCGGATCGAGCACCAACTTGATCACCGGGAACCGACTGTTGTCCTCATCGGGTCCAGTCCGCTTGACCCGGAACTCGATGGACATCAGTAGCGGCGATACATTCCCTGGCGCAAGCGCCCCCAGCGTGTCGAGGAGGGCCTGAATCTCGGTGTCGAAGACCATCGAGCTGGTATCCACTCGCCACATGCCGAGGGTCGGAACCTTCGGCAAAATCAGCATCAACCTGCTGACGAGCTTGCAAGCTGGCTTGCAAGCAGCTCCGCTATGGTCGCACTGGCAAGGGCCGGAAGCTCGCTCATGAACCGGCACCACCTTCCCGTTCTTGCCCCTCTTGGTGCCGGTTTGTCGCCAAAATTGGCAGGTCCGCCCGTCGCACCGATGAGTGCAGGTTCCACCCGCCCAACGCTCCCAGTTCTGCACCAGCGACTCCAGATCGCCGTCCCCGCGGGGCTTGGAACTGAAGAGCACCTTGACCTCTGCCGCATCAGAGAGAAGCTCCCACTCACCCGGCTTTTCGCTCCATGGCCGAAGCTCGCCGCCATATTGCTCCTGAACCAATTGCAGGATGTCCTTGTGCCGCGACGTGAACCGGAAGGTGCTGCGGCTGGTGGGGTATCCCGCTGCGGTCTTTTCGCCAATCCGAATCCGTCCAACCTCAACCATCCGCTGTTGGCGCTGAAGGAGGTTCGGCATCAGCTCACCTCCTGGAGCACGTCAGCGACAGGCGGGATGTCCTCACGGTCAATCCATGACACAGGGATCCACTGCGCGACAGGGTCCTCGACCCCGATCGGGAATCCGTAAAAGTCGCGACCGTCTGATTCCAGCACCCGATAGCGCATGTCGAGCACCCGCACAATGCGTCCGATCATCGACCACCCCCGACTTGAATCGGACAAACCCGCTCACCGCGCTTCGGTGGCTTCGGCTCCGAGTAACGCCTCGCGGCGTTGGCTCTGGGCAGGTCTTGCATGCCCCGGTACAACGAATTCGCCGCGCAGAACACCTCGAAGAAGGCGTCGATCTTATCCCGACCCGCCCAAATCTTCGGGACCACGGGCTCATCCGGCGTGATGTGGAGTGCCGCCAGGCCATCAACATCAGGGATGCTGTGCTCGCTGTGGTCATCAAGCATGCCGATAAATGAACCCCGGGCGTACGCCGCCAATTGGAACCGAACGGTTCCGCTCAGGTAATTCGATGTCTTCCAGTCGCCAAGAAGCAATGCAGAATCCTGACCAACAAACGGCCACGCGAGATCGACTTCCTGGAATGCTGATCGTTGCACCCGGAAAGCAACATCCATCGTGCCGGCGTATTCCTCGCCCGTGTGAACCACAACCGACTCGGTTCCGAGGGCTTCGAATTCCGGCCGGAATCGCTCCAGGAACTCGAGGCCACGCTCAACGTATCGGAGAGCGTGATGCGCAAGGTCGAGGCAGACCGCACTCGGTTCCTTGCCGTATTCGGCGTAGCGAAGCAGAGCATCTTCATGCCCGACCCAAATCCTGCGACTCGCCGAGACCGCATGAACCTGCTCGAACACGTCGCGTCCGTCCCACAGGCCCAGTGCCCGCTCGTAAAGGCAGTAGTGGTAAACCGAACCGATCCGCCCCTTGTGATCGCGGTATCGGAACTGAGCCCGCATATTGTCAGACCAGTCACAAGCCCGGTCAATCGCTTCGGCGTGGCTGATCTCCCGCATCGCCTCGGCATCGACGTAGCGTTCGAGTTCGGCCATCGTGGTCGATTCCATGTCCGGAGTGAATAGCCCGGCATGAACCAGCGGGGCGGCGGCGGACAAGGCTCCCATCTTTCCCGCCCACGCCATGAGGTGGTCAGAAGGGAAAACGGACAAGATCGAGGTCACCCGAGGGTATTTCCGCCCCGCCCATGTGTAGCAGTTGCCATTCTCGGCCGCCGCATACATCGGGCTGTCCGCCGTGTCCTGAGGCTCGAAGACGTCGATCAACCCAAGCCCCCATACGGATGCTTGTCCCGATCCGGGTCATGAGCCTCAACCGGCCGAACCTCCGGAACCTGCTCACCGCAGGCCGCGCAGTGCGCCGTCACGCCGCTGGACATGAGGTCCAGCGCGACTGGCCGAAGCACCCCACAGACTGGGCAGTCAAACTGCAAATCGTAAAGAACGCCCGGCTCGGGCGCAAGTGTTGACGGGCCGCCTGGCCCGGATTGAGAAGGATTAACGTGTGTGTTCATAGGTGTGCTTGCCGGGGTTAGCCGCCCGACGCGGATTTGCGCCAGCGGTAGTACTGAAGGGGCGTAATCCCAACCTTCTGACAAGCTGAGAGAACCTTATATCCATCCGCCACTAACTGGTTGACTTTTTGGACTAAGGTCCCACGTTCAATTACTTGTTTCCCCTCACAATTCGGCTGATTTGCTGAGCGCATTGATAGAATTATACATCGTGATATCAGAAAATATCTCAACTGATCAATTATTTTCCCGGAACAATGGTGAAATGGGGTCCAAACGCTTCGACCTGGTCCGTTGGCGAAAACAGGAATATCGACGGTCTCAAGCTGAACTGGCTTCTGAGCTGGGGATTTCGTATGGCATGTACAAAAACTATGAGTACCGGCCCGACCAACCAATTCCTGAGGACATCCTACTGAAGCTCGTGGAGAAGGGCTATCGACCCGAGGGCCAGGAAGTGGAACGCGGCCGAGTACGCAAAGTCGCGCCCGCGAAAGTGGGCTTGTTAAAACTGGTCGAGCCATTGAGCGCAGGTATGGGAACCGCAACCGCCGGGGAGCGCACATCGTCCCCCGCCACCATCCCGGTCCCTCCTGAGTTCGCCATGGAAGAGTTCAGCGGCTGTGTGATCGAGGGCGACAGCATGATGCCCTTGATTCACGAGGGGGATACATGCGTGTTCATGGATAGCACAAAGCCGCGCAACCGCATGCCATTCGCTGTCTACCTCGACGGGGACACTTCGGCCGTCCTCAAGGAAATGGTGTACGAAAATGGGCGATGGATCCTCCGCTCGTGGAACTCTGCCTACCCCGACCGCGAGATTCAAGAAGCGGTCTTGCGCGGATATCTCATTGGCGTCATCAGCAAGTCAGGAGACCTGAAAATCGGCCCCGAATACGATGGCCTTACCCGGGCCATGTTCGAAGAAAAGCTCCGGGGCCGACTACTTTAGTCCTTCACTAAGATACCCTTTCGAACCATCGAGTCCGCCTCCTGTTGCGCCTTCTCCAGGGCGGCGCCGAGTTTACGCACCGTGAGCTTTTCCGCCTTCTTTTTCTGTTCGACAAGTCGTTCAATTTCTTTCACGTCTCCAACTTGTCGGACCACCTCACCATGCTGAATCAGGAATAAGTGCACTGCCATCACCTTAGCGCCAAACCCGTTTCTGGCTCGGTATTGAACCATCTGCCCCCAATATTCGCCCAGGTCTAGCACTTCGTAACACTTGACCAAATCAAAATCTGGATCATTGAGTGTTGCTTTCAAGTAACGATTGACTTCGGGGCAAATGCCATCCCACTCACTAGGCTTTGGGGCATCCCCACGAGCCGCTAACTTGGCTGCATCGAGTTCGGCTGCGTACGCTTGTGTAGCTTCGGCAATGTACTGCGATCTGGTGCGCTTTCCCGTCCCGCGCTGTTCTGGTTGCTTTGGCGGTTGACCAAGCGAAGACCGCTTCGCATCTAAGTCTGTCTTTGAAGCAGGCTTGCCGGCGTCTACTTCATCCTTACTGTTAGGAGGTCCTGAAAGAGCTCCAAAGATTACGACAACTCCGATTCCCACGACCCACGCCTTGCCGGTTCCCGAGAGTCCCATGAACCACTGCTTGAACGCCTGAGCGATCAAGGTGATCAGCCCTGGATTTTTCCTTGGCGGCTGCATGGATGTTCCATGCCCCGGAAATGGGGGAGGCACTTGCTGTGGCGGTTGATTGATCGGCGGCTGAGACATGAGGCGATTGTATCACGACTGGGCCAAAGTGCCTATTGACGTATCAATTTTGGTCACACGCTTGCCCATCGTCAGCACAATATTCAACAAAACTTCGCGTTTGATATAAATTTCGATCAAGTTTGGTATAATATGTTCTCAGGGCACCGCCCCGAGGACAAAATGAACACACGTTACTCCGTCAGAATCGCGACCCCGCGAACGAGCCGACTGCTCATTATCGACAACTGCGACGACCGCGTCAGCGCGGTCACCAAAGCTCACCGCCTGACCGGCGCCAACGTCCACGACCGGCACACCGGGAACGTCTACGTCCCCAGCATCCGCCAGTGGGTGAAGGCCAGCACCTTCGCCACAATCCGCGGAACTTACGGCCAATCCAAGCGCGACAAGCAAGCCGAGCAGAGAATGCTCGCCGACCTCGCCATGTGGACTACCGAAGGCCAGTCCGAATCCTTCTCCGTGGAGGGTTGCTGAGATGCCCGCATGTAAATGGTGGGAAGGCGGCCCGCATGCCGAGGCCATTAAGAAGGCCATTCGCCAACTCCAATCCGAAGGCCCCGCGAGAATTCTCTGCGATGACGGCTTCGCGCGGTCCCCTCAGAGCATTGGTGACCTTGATAAGTCCATCTACCTGAACGCCCCGATAATCTTCATCCGCGACGATGGTTGGACGCTCGGAGTTCATCGTGGCAACCAGGCAGAGGCCCACCAGATGTGGAAGTCAACCTGGGTTGCGTTCGTGTTGCCCGGCAAATTTGAAGATTTACCACTTCACATCTCTGAGTACAACGAGGTGCCAGCATGAGCACCCGATCATTTATCGGCCGCAAAGTCGATTTCGGATTCGAAGCCATCTACTGCCACTTCGACGGCTACCTCGCAGGAGTTGGAACCACTCTCCTAAAACACTACACGACCGACGAGAAAGTCAAGCAGCTCCTGGAGTTGGGCGACATCAGCTCACTCGGGAGCGAAATCGGCGAAAAGCACGACTTCGACAACAAGACCGAGGAGACAGCCAATTGGACCCGCGCCTACCACCGCGACCGCGGCGAGGAGTTCCGATCGAGAATTTCGTTTAATACGCTCAAAGAATTCGTCGACTGCGCCAAGGAAAGCTGGGCCGAATACATCTACCTCTGGGATGGAACCGACTGGTTTGTTTCCACCGGCGGCACATTCATCTCGCTCAAAACCAAGCTTGGCGCACCGCTGGAGGCCGCAAATGTCTAAGGCCGTCAACTTCGACATCACCCGCCGAGTTCCGGCGGGCAAGTCCTCCCAAATCGCAAAGCTCGAATACAGCACCGACGCCAAAGTCCTGCGGGTTGAGTTTCGCAACGGCGGTACCTACGACTACACCAACGTGCCCAACGCCGTCGCCGCAACCGGAATCATTATCGAAATCGGGACCGGCTTCAGCATCGGCCAATGGCTAAACCAGCAGATCAAGCCGCACTTCCCGTACACCAAGGTTGCCAAGGAATTGATCCCCGATCTCGAATTGGAATCCAAACCGACAGACGAGTACTGGGCCGACATTCACACAAAGGGAGCGATGCGATGAAAACGCATGAACTCCAATTGTCTCGCGCCTACCGCGCTGTACACCAGATCCCACTCTGGCCCGAGTTCCGCTTCACCGCGATCGCAACTCGCGAGGACCGCGAATTTCTGAACCGAATGGGTTCTGTTTTGGGAGCATCCATGCTTTGCGCCGCCGCCCACGAAGCAATTCTTGCGGAACGGGCATTCCTGTCCGGGGCAACAAGCGAAGAAATCGACGCCATGTACGAGGTGGCCGCATGACTCGCCGCCAAGCGAGGAGCCTGATGAGCTCCGGACACATCCCCATTCAAACCATCTGCGAATGTAAACCACGGCGGCGAAAACGCCCCGGCCTGGCCCTGCTGATCGCCGGCACCCTCTCCGTCGGCATCATTCTCGGCCAGGTCTGGGCGGAAGCCCAAGCCGCAAACCGCGCTGACCTCAATGCCCGATTCGGCATCACGCCCCAACGTTAAACCATGTCCACAACACTACAACTACCCAATAATCAAATCCGGATCACCGGTATCGACATCCGCTCGTTCAAGCGCGTCCGAGCCTTCTCACTCACTCTTGATGAGGGCGACAACCTCGTCACGATCGGCGGCGAAAACGCCAATGGCAAGAGCTCCGTCCTGGACGCCATCGAAAACGCCCTCTGCGGAGTGCCCCGAACGCAAACCATGCCCGTGCACTCAGGTGCCCAGGGAGCCGGCATCAAGGTCACCATCCCGCCGTACCAGGTCAAGCGGCTTTTCGATGCCAACGGAAAACCGAACCTGGAAATCACGCGGCTTGACGACGGCACAAAGGTGCCGAATCCCCAACAGTTCCTGAACGACCTCATCGGAGGCATGTTCGTGGATCCGCTCGATTTTATTGCCAAACAACCCATCGAGCAACGCCGCATCCTCGCCGACCTGGTCGGGCTCGACATGGATGCGATCGACAAGCAGATCGAAGACGCGCGGAGTCGACAGAGCCAACTTGATGAGCATCAAAAGCGACTCATCGCCCGCGTTGGCGAACTCCCCTGGCACGATGATGCCCCCGACGCCGAAGTCAGCGTAGCCGACCTAAGTCAGGAGCTTCAGCGAATCCTTGACCACAACAACACGTGCGACCAGGCGCGAAATGCCACGGACCTGAAACGGCAGGAAATCACCGGCATGGAGGACGCGATTGACCGATCCGCCGCCGAAATACAACGGCTGAAGCGTCAACTCGAAGAAGCCGAAAGCCGGCTGAAAACACAAGAAGCAAATCTCGCCGAGCATCGTCGATTACTGGGCAACCTGGAAATGGCCGCGCATCAGATGGTGAAGCAGGATCCAACCGCAATTCAAAATCAAATGGCGGGGGTCGAGGAAGCAAATCGAAAATTCCGCGACAACCAAGCGAAGCTCGCCGGAAAGGATGAATGGACAAAGGCCGAAGCCGAGCTTGGGCAAGCCATCCAGCAGGTGACCTACCTCCAGTCGGAAAAGAAGCGGATGCTCAGCGAAGCCAACTTCCCGGTTCCTGGCCTCGCGTTCAACGCCAAAGAAGTCACCCTCAACGAAATTCCGTTCCGGCAGGCTTCCCACGCCGAGCAGGTGCGGGCGTCGGTCGGCATCGCCCTCGCCATGCGTGGCCAACTCGGCCTGATCCTGATCCGAGACGCCAGCACGGTGGACAAGAAAACTCTGCGCCTCATCGCCGACGAAGCCGCCCAGCGCGGCGCCCAGGTCTTCGCCGAAGTGGTCGCCAACCTGGAAGAAGAAGGCTTTGACCGCCAATGCTCGATCTACATCCACGACGGAGCCAACACCGAACTCGGCTACCGCGAGCTGTCGGGAGTCGGTGCATGAGCACGGCCAATATCAAGAAACTCGCCCATCTAAAGCTGGTGGGCGAGAACGGAAACGCGTTTGCAATTCTTGCTCGAGCTCGCGGGGCCCTCAAGGAAACGGGGCGCGAAGATTGGCAAGAAATCTGGACCAGGTTCAACGCCGAAGCCACTTCCGGAGACTATGACCACCTCCTGCGCACTTGCATGGAGTGGTTTGAATGTGACTCTGAAGATGCAGACGACTTCGACCGCATTTTCCCAAATAAGGAGGAAGCGTGAGCAAGCAGGTTGATCAGATCTTCATCCCTGGACGAGGCTGGATCGAGTGCCGTCAGGCACCTCTGGCAACAATCCTGAAGAAGAAGTGGGCGATCGGGGCCACACATGTTCGCATCGTAGGTAGGGGAGACTATAGCCTAGTCGAGTTGGGGGTCCGCTCGTGAAGAAAACCGCTAAGCCTTCGTTCGGTCCCCGAACATTCGAGAAGCTTGGCGACATCCTTCGCACGTATCCTCATGAAGCGTTCCGGCTATTCGTAGCATGCGCCGCGTGTGCGCTCGCCGCCGGACAGCGCGAGGATGACTATCGGCAATTGGTCGCGCCCTACAAGCCTGCCCAAATCCAAGCCCTCAGTGATACGTTCGCCGAGTTCATCGCGGCCGCGGAGTTGAACGACTTCCGAGATGTCATGGGGCCGGTCCACATGGAACTCGGGAGCAAAAGCGCCCAGCGAAGCAACGGGGAGTTCTACACCCCGTACGATGTCTGCCGTCTCATGGCAAGGCTGACCGTAACCGATGTGACGATCCCCGTTGACCGCCCACTCCTGATTCAGGAACCTTGCACTGGTGCCGGGCAAATGGTGTTGTGCGCCGCCGAGGAACTCATCTCGATCCGGGGGTTGTGCAGTTGCCTGAACATCTACGTCGAGGCTTGGGACGTGAGTCCCCTGGCCTGCGACATGTCGTTCATCAACTTCACTCTGCACGGAATCCCGGCCGAGGTCGTTCACGGAAACTCACTAAGCTACGAAGTTTACGGACGTCGCCGCAATATCTTCCACCCGCTAGCGACCGGACTGGCTCAGCCTCACGAGCTCGCGGCCCTCAACATCATGCGCCAGGCTAGCGCCATTGCAACGCTGGTGCCTGAAACCGACCCACTCGCACCCGCCGCGGTTATCGCCGCGCCCGACATCATCCTGGACCGCAAGGGCCAGGTGCTCATGGACATCTGATGAAACCTAACACACTTATCCTTACCATCGCTCTGCTCCTCATCGGGTGCGGCAAGAGCCCCGAAACGGCGCACAAGTTACCCGGTGGTTATCCCCAGTGGTACGCCACAGCAAGCGGCAACCTGATTTACGGCACTCTTTACGAATTCCAGCCCGAGCGGTCGGTTGTGCCAACTGAGCGCGAAGTGGGAATCGAAAACGCTCGCGACCTAGCACGACTCCACGTTGATTTTGTCGCTGATGCGACCCTTGAGGAGGAGCGATGAGCGGAGCCCTGAATGGCATCGCTCCTGGCCCAGAACTGCGCCTCGGCGCCCTTTCTCCAGTAGAGCTTGACGGCGGCATCAAGCTGAGCGACCTTGACACCGCTTATGTCTTGACAGTCGCACGAAAAGCCTATGAAGTCCGCGCTCTCCAACGTGCATACTTTGCCGGACAAAAGGACAAGCTCGAAGCATCCAAATCCGCTGAGCGCGAGCTAGACAAGCTCCTCCGGGAACCAGCCCAAGGGGTGCTCTTGTGAAAGACAGCTACTTTGTAATCTTCAACAAGCGAGGAATCGATCGGTTTACCAAAACGGAGAATTTCAAGCTCAATGCAGGCGAACACGCCATGCAAGTCGAGCTCGAAGTTCCCGACGAAGTATTCCGAAAGCCACCGATCCCAAAAACTCGAATACTCGTTGATCCGTCGCAGGTCGTGCGAAACATAGGTGCAGAAACTGACGAACAGGAGCAGGAGGGAGCCGCGCTATGAGACACGCAGAAGAGCACTGGCTCAGAATCCAGGCCGAAGCCGCAGTGGCCCGCGCCATCACGACGCCCGACCCTACTGTCGAGGACGAGGTACGCCACCTCACCGAAATGGCCGAGCGACCATGTTACGGGATTGATCCCACCGTGACACTCCGGCACTACCGAGACGTCGCGATCATGGACGCCGCCAAGGCCATCGAAAAGGCCGAACTGCTTCACCGCGAGATCGTTCGCCGAGGAGAAACTGTCTAGTGCCAAGGCCCCGGAAACCACTACGGTTTACTTACTCCCCTCCCAGCCAGACCGGCTGGTGGGCATACTCCCATAATCGCGGACCCGTGGTAGCCATTTACCTCGGCAAGGAGTCGATTGCGGATGCGCATGCTCGATTTGAGCTGGCACTGGCAGTGGACCTCACTCCTACGGACATTTGGAGCACTCGGAGGCTTAAAAAGCGAGAGCGAGGAGGGCGAGATGCCTGATTACGCCGCTTGCACAAATGGCGGCTGCCCAGTTCGAGCCGAGTGTGCCCGTTTTATGATGGTCTGGAGTGATTTCCAAGCCGTCGGGTCGTTCCCACAGGAGGGCGAAACACACAACGATTGTTTTTGGCCCGTATCAGATGCGCCGTTCAATTGCCGAACTGAGGTTAACAACCCGCCGTTTGAACTGTCGGACGTGGAGGATGAGGGTTAATGACCGTGAACCAAGCGTTCGACGGGGACCAGGTACTGAAACCTTCTCGGTGGATGTGCGACCCTGAGTTCGGCCCATGGGAACTCGTAGACGGACGGACGATTCGGCGCCAAATGGCTGATGGAAACTTCCTCACGCTTGCTGCGGAAGGGAGGTACCTCACGGAACGGTCGAACTCGTGGATGTTCCGCGACATTCACTGGTGCCTGAGGGTAATACCAGCAATCGTTACAGACCGTGGTGGTTGGATGCAGCCTGCGGAACCGTGGATCAGTTGCTGTAAGTGCGATAGCGTCCTCTACGATGGCGACAACCACAAGGCCCTCGGAAGCTACCGTTTCAAGTCGAACGGCGATGCCATTTGTGGTGAGTGCGATGGAGATGAGGCGTCCGAGTTCCATGCCGCTGGGCAGGAGTCGGTATGAAAAAAATCGTCATCCCCCCAACCTCCGAGCTCTACCCGTGGGCACTCGCATCGGCGGTGATCTCGGCTCAGCCGCCGAACAAGGCCCGCAATGAAGCGGAGTACATGCTCGAAATGGCTGCCATGAACTACGATGACGCGCAGCGCAAGAAGCGACGACGCAAGAAGGTGACCAGATGAAAGTCCTTTCCATCCGACAACCGTGGGCCTGGGCGATCATCCACGGCGGCAAAGACATTGAAAACCGCAACTGGAGGACGAATTACCGTGGACCCCTCGCCATCCACGCTGGGAAGCAATTCGACATGCGCCTGGACGACTTTCGCGACTACTGTCGAGGGGACTACGGCAACCCTTGGCTGAGAATGGCGACCGAGTTCATAAACGAGTACGACTTCGTTGGTAACGAGCCCCGCGGCGCGATCATCGGCGTCGTGGACCTCGTTGACTGCATCCCGAGCTACGCTTGCGACTCACCGTGGAAAGCCGGTCCGGATCCTGACTACTGGTGCTGGAAGCTCGCCAACCCGCGCCCGCTTGCGATCCCAGTCCTGCTGAAAGGACAACTCGGGCTGTTTGAGGTTCCGGGCGAAATCACACCCGCTCACCTGTACTGCAAAGGCTGCCATGGCGACACGGGCGAAAGCACCACCTGCGGCGTTTGCGGCAACACCAAGGACCTAATCCGGAAGGTGAATGCATGATCCAGTACGTCGTGTACAACTCACCCGACGACTTTCCCGGCCGGTTCGTCGTCAGGCAATGGGATGTTTCCGCAAACGGACTGGAGCCAATGGAATCGTGGGATTTTGAAACATTGGACGATGCCCGCGCCCACATTCCAGACGGCTTTGTTTGCATCAATCGTCACTATTCTGACGAGCTGTGCATCGTGGAGACGTGGATATGAGAAGCAACTACGTCGTTACCTTGGATGAGTGCGAAAAGTCCTTGCGAAAGGACTTCGTTTGCCAGTACTGCGGCGGGAAGCTGAGCGCAATTGAGACGGTAGATAACGCCGGGAACCCTACCCACTGGGCAGGTTGCAAAGCGTGTTGCCGACTCACAACGGGCGTGCTCAAACATTGCTACGACGCGGCGAAGGAGATCACAGGCGAACATGAGGTCTATGGGCGCGTCGGCGAACTGGCATTTGCGCTGATGCGCTACCGAAATATGCTGATAGATGAGGCCAATCTGAATTACCCGTCAATGTTCTCCGGATACGAAGATCGGCTAGACCTAGCTGAGCGCGAGGGGCGAAAATCAGCGATTGAGGAAATGTTCCCCGAGCACAATCAGTGGGGGTTCGAGAGTGCCTAGCATCAACGTCGGCGACGTCGTGCAAATCAAGCACGGGGTCTTTAACATTGAATCTGGTGCAAATCGCGGGCTAGTCCTCAATCGAGCATGGTGGTTTGGTTGGTACATCAATGTCCAGTATCCCGCCGCAACAGTCACGTCAAAAGGAAAGGTTCACCAATATCAGAGCAGCAAGTGGATTCGAGCTGAGTGCGTCGAACGCACATTGTCTGATTCCGAGGAAGCGATGATAACAGAGGAACTGCGTTAATGGACCGACGTGCGTTCGCTGTTGCCTACGTGCATCGATTCGGTAGCCACTGCGGATACTGTGGCAACGATGTACAGGCGCTGACAATCGACCATATCGTGCCGCTGTCCAACGGCGGGCCAGATCAACCAGGAAACTGGGTTTGTTGTTGCTCTGCCTGCAACAACATGAAGCGCAACTCATCACTGCATAAGTTCCGCTATCGACTGAAAAGGAAAAAGAGGATCACCGCACTTTGGATTGAAACCATTGGCGTTCAGCTGAGCATAGCTCCTAACGTTGACTGGGCAAACGATGGAGTCACGCGCTCAACATCCTGGAGGCATGCGCATGAGCCGCACTCAGATTAGTCTCAACATCGGTTCGCTTGATCGGCAAACGCTCGACAAACTCATGAACCTCCTTGGCGACGTGAGCCAAAACGAGGCCATCGTCCGAGCGATCCACGCGACGACCAAGGTGATCGAATTGCAGAATATCGGATGCCGCATTGTCGCCACGAAGCCAGACGAAATTCCGAAGGAGTTGATCATCTTTTGATGTGCGAATTGCTCAATGGCACCGCCCTCGACATGCTCCGCACTCTCCCCGACGCGAGCGTAGATTGCATCGTCACGTCGCCGCCCTATTGGGGACTTCGCAAGTACGGCGAGGACCCCGGGATGATCGGATTGGAGCCCACCTTCCAGGAGTACCTTGATAATCTGATCGAGGTGTTCGCCGAATGCCACCGCGTCCTCAAGGCGACCGGAACCATGTGGATCAACATGGGCGACGCGTACGCCGGTTCATGGGGTGGCCAAGGCGGCCCGTCCAACCTCAGCGTTCCAAGCAAGGGCGTGAATCCCGAAAAGGCGCCAAATCGAAACGGCACCGACCTGCCGCCCAAATCCCTGATCGGCCAGCCGTGGCGGCTCGCCTTCGCACTGCAAGACATGGGTTTCATTCTCCGCAGCGACATCATCTGGGAGAAGCCGACCGCCATGCCAGAGTCGGTCAAGGACCGTCCGACAAGGAGCCACGAATACATTTTCATGTTCGCGAAGTCGCGCCGCTACTGGTACGACGCCAAAGCGATCGCGGTTCCGCGCAAGACCACCAACGGCCGGACGCCCGCCGGTTGGGACACCGGCCCCGGCTCACACGCGACCATCGAGCATGCCACCGTCAAGGTTCCGGCCAGCTACAAAGGCAGTGTCCCCGGTCGCAAGTTCGGCCCCGGTCAAGATCGTCGCAGCGAAACAACACGAGTAGAATCCGACACCCGCAACTGCCGCACCGTGTGGACCATCGGCCCCGAACCTTTCAAGGGCGCCCACTTCGCCGCTTTCCCATCTGAGATCCCGCGCCGCTGCATACTAGCCTCGTGCCCACCATGTGGAGTCGTGCTCGACCCGTTCGCGGGCACTGGCACTACCTTGGCCGCCGCGATCGCGCACGGTCGACAAGCCATCGGAATCGAAATCAACGCGGAGTACTGCGATCTGATCCGCGAACGAATCAGCCGCGTTCAACTCCCCATCGTCTTCACGGAGGCCACCGCCTAAAATGCCCCGCGCCGCTGCAAGCCCCGAACGCGACCCGCTGTCTCCCATCATGAGCAGAGCGGCCACCGCGCGGTACCTGGGCATCAGCGACGCACAACTCAAAGCCCTCATCAAGGACGGATCACTGACGCCGGACCGAGTCTGGGGCACGTTCGCTACCAAGCAAGTCACCGGGCTTGCCGCCGAAATCGAAAGGAGAATCATGTATGATGCAGATCGTGGAACCGAGATGGGACGAGAGCAATCAGCGGTGGGAAACAAGCCTGGGCTCAGGCAAAAACCGTCGCTGGTTTAGGTCGCGAAAAGCTGGAGAAGAGGGCCGCCTGATCGTGATCCAAAAGCGGCAAGCCTTCGAGCGTGAACTCGATGGCCCCGAGCCAATGGTGCCGGGATGTCTTGGCGAATTCATCGAAACCGTTTGGTGGCCACGCGCAAAAGTCCGTTGCACAACCTCAACGATCAAAGGATACGTCTCGATCCTGGAAAAGCACATCAGCCGGTTTTACGGCTACCAAGTGACCAGCCTCACGCTCGAAGTATTGCAACCGTGGATTTCCGAAATCGCGAGCGAGCTGATCGAAACCAAGGACAAGACCGGCCGGGTTGTCAGCGTGAAACCGAGATCGCCAAAGCGAGTCGCGAACATCTACGCTGTGATGACATCAATACTCGAGTTGGCAAAGAAAACCCGCCGCTACCCGTACGAAGATCATCGCCTGGTCGAACTCGCCCCGATCCCAGAGCGCAAGGAACGGACTGATCTTGACAGCGAGCTGGTGCGCAAACTCTGCGCAGCGGCCGTGGGATCGAGCGTCGAAGGCCCGGTTTACGTGGCCAGCCACATCGGACTGCGTCGCAACGAGGTGTGTGGGCTCAAGAAATCTGACATCCAGCTTCTGGACACCCATGCCGAGGTCACACTTCGCTCGAACCGGCAATCGCACGGCGAAGAGCAGCGCCTCAAGTCAAAGCGGCCGGGCAAGGTCCACTGCCTGCGAATTCCTCGATCGGTTGGCGAAAAGATTCTCAGCTTTGGCCAGCACGAAGGGATTTATGTTTTCCACGACGCCCACGGCAAACCAATCGCGCCGGATCGAATCACGAAGTCGATGCCGGAACTCTGCGAGCGGGCCGGGGTCCAGCGCGTCACGTTCCACGACCTGCGAGCTGCGTGCCGCTCGAACCTACAGGCGGCCGGTGCCCCTGAAAGCATGATTCTCGCAATTCTCAACCATTCCAGCATCAGCACCAGTCGAAAGTACCAAGATCGCCGCCCCAACGATGAAATGGAAATGATTGCAAAACTAGCAGACAGATAAAAACATAGTGTCACCCCCAGGGGTTTATGGGTGACACATCGTCAAGCATTTAGGTTCAAAATCGTGGTGGAGGCAAGGGGACTCGAACCCCTAACCCCCTGCTTGCAAAGCAGGTGCTCTCCCATTGAGCTATGCCCCCACGTGAGGCCGACCGGACCAGCCGGCGGCGTTCAGAAATTATACCACGCGATCATTTGCGCGCGAACGAGCGCTTTTTGAACCCCTTTTTCTTCGGCTGACCGGCGCGCGCCACGATCAAATCCCGCGCCTGCTCGGCGGTCACATCCTCCGGAGCCATGTCCTTGGGAAGGGTGGCGTTGGTTTTGCCATCCGTCACATAGGGTCCATATCGGCCCGCCAACACACGCATTGGCCCGGCCACGCCTTCCATCGCCGCGAACTCCTTAATCGCCTCCGCCGCAGCCGCCGCCGCGCCACGTCCGCGCACCGGCTTGGCGGTCGCCAACACGGCAATCGCCTCGTCGCGAGTGATCTCCGCCGCCTGCTCCCAGGTCTCAATATTGCGAATCTCGGTGCCGGATTTCACATAGGGGCCGTACTGCCCAATGGTCACCATGATCGGCTGACCCGAATCCGGGTGCAGGCCCAGGTCGCGCGGAAACTGCAGCAACTTGCCCATCTGCTCCTCGGTCACCTCGCTGGCCGACATGCCCTTGGGCACGCTGGCGCGGCGCGGCTTTTCGCCGGCTTCGGCTTCCTCGGGCGTCTGTTCTACTTCAAAATAATCGCCAAACCGACCCTTCCGCAGGAAAACCGGTCGGCCCGAAACCGGGTCGGTGCCCACCGCGGCGGGACCGCTCAGCAGCTTAATCGCGCTCGCCAGGTCCAGGTCCGCCGGAGCCACCGTGTCCGGCACGGTCGCGCGGTTGCCGGGGCCGCCCTCGCCTCGCTGCACAAAGGTGCCATAGCGTCCCACGCGGACAATTACGGGCTCGCCGGATTCGTCCTTGCCAAGCTCCATCGCCGGGAACGGTATCTCCGCGGCCTGCCGATCGACACGTTGCTGCAGACCATCTTCGCCCAAGAAGAACTCGCGCAGCGGCTCCACCCAGTGCCGATCGCCATCGGCCACTTCATCGAGTTCCTCCTCCATGTGCGCCGTAAATCGCAGGTCCACCAGGTTCGTAAAGTAGTCCTCCAGCAGCTCGGTCACGGCAAACGCGGTGAACGTCGGGATCAGTTCGTTGCCCTTTTTGTTCACGTAGCCGCGATCTTGAATCGTCGAGATAATCGAGGAGTAGGTGCTCGGGCGACCGACACCCGCTTCCTCCAACGTCTTGATGAGGCTGGCTTCGGTGTATCGCGCTGGCGGCCGGGTGTGGTGCTCGTCGGCGCCCACACCGCAACACTCAATCGGCTGACCGACCTTCATGGCCGGGAGCACGGTTTCGCGATCGCCGAGTTCCGATTCGGGGTCGTCGCTACCCTCGACATAGGCTCGGAGGAACCCAGGGAAACCGATCTCCTTGCCGCTCGCGCCGAAGGTCAGCGTGCCGCGCTCGGTGGTCGCCTCAATCTCAACGGTGTTGCGCAGCACCTTAGCGGGCAACATCTGCGAGGCCAGCGTCCGCTTCCAAATCAGGTCGTAAAGCGCATATTGCTCGTCGGAAAGCGCTGAGCGCACATCTTGCGGGCGGCGACTGAGGTCGGTCGGGCGGATGGCTTCGTGCGCCTCCTGGGCGCCCTTGCTCTTGGTGCGATATCGCACCGGGCTGTTGGGCAGAAACTCCGCGCCGTAAAGGTCGCGAATCACTTCCCTTGCCTCCTGCAGCGCGCGTTCGGCCAGGTTCAGCGAGTCGGTACGCATGTAGGTGATCAGGCCCACGCGGTCGCCGCGCAGGTCCACGCCCTCGTACAGCGTCTGCGCAATCTGCATGGTGCGCTTGGAGGGCCATCGCAGCTTGCGGTTGGCCTCCTGCTGCAAGGTCGAAGTCATAAAGGGCGGCGGCGGCGTTTCTTGGCCGGGCTTCTTTTCGGCGCTGCTCACGGCCCACGCCTTGGCGTTCTCAGCGGCGGTGCGCAGGTCCAGCGCCTGGTCGCGGTCAATCAGCACGGCGTCGCCGGTCATCTTCCCGGTCACCGAATCAAAGTGACGTCCGCTGGCCACGCGCTTGCCTTGCACTAACGTTAACGTAGCCTTAAACTCGCTGCTCGGCGCGAAGAGCTGCGCCGACAAATCCCAGTACTCGGCGCTCACAAAAGCGCGGCGCTCGCGTTCACGCTCCACGCACAAGCGCACGGCAACGCTCTGCACGCGCCCTGCGCTGAGCTTGGGGGCAACTTTCTTCCAGAGCAGCGGCGACAAGGTGAACCCGTAGAGCCGGTCCAAAATGCGGCGCGCCTCTTGCGCGCGCACCACCGATTCGTTCACGTCGCGCGGCGAACGAACGGCTTCGTTAATCGCCTCCGGCGTGATTTCGTGGAACACAATCCGCTTGACGCCCACCTTCTTGGCCGGCTTCAAAATTTGCAAAATATGCCACGAGATGCTTTCGCCCTCGCGGTCTTCATCAGTCGCGAGCAGGATTTCGTCCACGCCTTTCGCGGCTTTTTTCAGGTCATCCACGCGCCGTTTCTTGCTGCTGGGCACCACGTAGAGCGGCTCAAAATCTTGCTCGATGTTCACGCCGAGCTTCGCCCATTTCAGCTTTTTGAACTCGGCAGGGATGTCGTCGGAGGTCTCCGGCAAGTCCCGAACGTGGCCAAAGCTGGCCTCGACGATATACCCCGGGCCGAGGATACGACTGATCGTTTTGGCCTTTGCGGGAGATTCAACAATGACGAGCTTTGCCATGGGACTTTCCTATTCTACGGAACTCGCGAAGATTTTTGGAGGGGTACCCCTGGACAACTTCTCCCCCGTTTTGTGACAACTTGATGAACAAACCCGCAAAATCACCTGCATCGTTTTGAGGTTTTTCGCCCACTATGTATAAGGTGTTGGGGCGATTGTTCCTCGGTTTTGTCAGTCTAGTTCTGGGTGCGTCTGCGGTTGCCCAGAATTTTTCTCGTGAGCAAAGCTTTGTCATAAGTTGGCAAGGCAGCCCGGTGGGGCACTGCTCGGTCCGCGTTCTCAACCGGCCCGACAAAGAGCCCGGCCACCTCATCGAGACGACGCGGGTCACCACGATAGCCACGACGACCGGCACCAATGAGGTCCGCACCACCACGCAAACGTGGATGGACGAGGCGAACGACTCCGATCGAATCCAGATCGTCCAGGTCAGCGCCGGTCGCCGGCACACGGTGAACATTCACTGCAACAACCGTAGCCTCCAGGTGGATGTGGCCAATGGCGATGTGCTGTTCCACCGCGACCTCCCCCGCCCAGCGAATAGCGTTCTCGTTGGCGACGTGCTCAGCTATCTGCCGATTCTCAACGAGGGGATGCCCCAGCCGAACCTCACGACCATCTGCCCGACCACGCTCAAGCTGACCACCGCCCCGATCGTGGATCTCGGCGTGAGCCAAGTGATGGCGTTTGGCGGGCACGAACTGCGCGAGCTGAGCCTGCAAGATTCCAGCAGCGTCAACAGCATTTATGTCAACCCGAGCGGCGAAGTCGCCGGTCTGCGCACGTCAATGGGCATGGAGTTCCGCGAGTCCAATGCGATTCCGGTGGAGCCTGAGGCGAGCGCCCCGAACCTCGCGCGCATTCTCGCTCTGCAACTTGATCGCCCCATCGAAAAGCCGCGCAAAGTCCGCGCGGCGACATTCCGTTTGAGCGGCACGACCACTTTGCAACTCCCGAACGACCGCACGCAAACGGCGACAATAGACGGCAACGACACGATCGTGACCCTCGCCGCCAAGGCGGCCCGCGCCTCGCAATCGCTCCCGATCGGCGCTTACGACCCCGAGAAATTTCAGCCCTTTCTCGCCGAAGAGTCGCTTCTGCCGGTCAACCATCCCGACATCCAGCGCGTGGCGAAAAAGCTGATTGGCGAGGACACCAACTCGCTCGTGGTGGCACGCCGAATCCGCGCCTGGGTGAACGGCCACATGACCGCCGACTCAACGATCGGTGTGGCTCGCAACGCGGTCGAGATTCTCAAGTCCGGCGAGGGCGTGTGCCGTGACGCAGCCGTGCTCGCGGCGACCCTCATGCGGGCGTCGGGCATCCCCGCCAAACTCGTGGGCGGCCTCATCGCCGATGGTCAGGAACTGCGCTACCACGCCTGGGTTGAGGCGTTCAATGGCCGCGAGTGGATTCCGCTCGACCCCAGCAATCAAGACGGATTTTTCGACGCGACCCACATCAAAATCACGGCTGGCTCCGTAGAAGAAGCGTTTAACATTCGTGTAGTTCGAGCCGCGAAAGTGAGTCTAGAACTGGTACGTTATTAGTAAGCCTTTGTTCATCAAAGGCAGTTTCTGATGAACAAAGGATTGTTGCGCTTGATCTTGGTTGGCATCGCGGGCCTTGTCGGCGCCGGGATGACCGCGCAATATTCCAACAGCGTTACTGAGCGCTTCGTCCAAGACAACAATCCCAACCGCGGTTTGGTCGCCGTCAGCCTTAGCCTGCTCGGCTTCGTGGTGGCCGCCGGTCTCGCGACGGTGCTCGTGTGGGCGTGGGAGCGCATCAGCCGAAGTTGGCTACAAGCGCGCTCGGGTGACAAGGTCACGCTGGTCATCGGCATTCTCATGGGCATGGTGGTCGCCTCGCCGATCCTGCTCATCTTCTCCTCATCGGGCGCGTTTATCGCGCCGACCGCCACCATCGTCACGCTCATCTCGTCGAGCCTCATCATGTTCTTCGCGCTGCGCTCCATGCGCGACGCCTTGCCGTGGTACCGCGAAGATCGCCCCGCGCGGCGCTCGGGAATCAAGATTCTCGACACCAACACGATCATTGATGGCCGCATCTACGATGTCCTGCAATCCGGGTTCATTGAAGGGCAACTTTACATTCCCAAGTTTGTGCTCGAAGAGATTCAGCACATCGCCGATTCGGCGGACCCGCTGCGAAGGCAGCGCGGCAAGCGCGGCCTCGACGTTCTCAAGCTCATTGAGGACCAGTTCGCGCTCGAAGCCGGTTCGAAAGACCACCTGCTCGGCGGCGCCCGCGAGGAAGTGGACAGCAAACTCGTGCGCCTGGCCCAGCTGCTCGGCGCGGACTTGGTGACCAACGACATGAACCTCAACTCCGTTGCGCGGCTACAAAAGGTTCGTGTGCTCAACATCAACGACCTGGCGCTGGCGATGAAACCCAATATTCTGCCCAACGAAAAGCTGGCCCTGACCATCGTCAAAGAAGGCAGCCAAGCCAATCAGGGCGTCGGCTACCTGGACGATGGCACCATGGTTGTGGTCGAGGGCGGTCGCCCGCACCTCAACGAGATTTTGGAAGTCAAGGTCACGCAGATTATCCAAA
Organism: Chthonomonas sp.; assembly: GCA_016788425.1. Lineage (NCBI taxonomy): Bacteria > Bacillati > Armatimonadota > Chthonomonadia > Chthonomonadales > Chthonomonadaceae > Chthonomonas > Chthonomonas sp. Next base: position 698,977 of record JAEURQ010000002.1, on the reverse strand, counting down.
CCGAGCGCGGCAAAATGATCTTCGCCGAAGCGCCGGATTTTGACGCGAACCGCAACAAGCGATATGGCCGATAAGGCGTGGGCGATTCTGCTCGGCGGCGGCTCCAGCCAGCGATTTGGCCGCGATAAGTTGCGCGAAGACCTCGGCGGCATCCACGCCTATCAACACGCCATTCGCACCTTTTCTGATCACCCAGAGATACAAGGAATCGTGGTTGTCGCGCCGGATGACCTCGCCGTACCCGGGCATATGCTTCGCGCCGAGCCGGGGGCCGACCGCCCGGGGTCCGTGCGCAACGGTCTGGCGCGTGTGCCCGCCGATGCCCATTTCGTGCTGGTGCACGACCTTGCGCGGCCCTTGGTCAGCGACGCCCTGATTGATAGAGTTCTTGCCGCGCTGCGGGCGGGAGCGACCGCCGTTGGCTGCGCCATGCCGGTCAGCGACACCGTTCGCCGAGGCCAAGAATTGATGGACCGCGCGGAGCTCATGGCGATGCAAACTCCGCAAGGCTCCACGCGCCAGGCATTGGCCGAAGCTCACGCCCAATTCCCGGGCGAGTCGTTTACCGATGACCTCGAATACCTGCGCCGCGCCGGTCATGAGATCACGCTGGTGCCCGGCGAATCGGCTAACCTGAAGCTCACGACCCCCGACGACATGACGCAACTTCGATCGCACTTCCCCACCGTCACCCGAACCGGGTTTGGCTACGACGTCCACGCCTTTTCGACAGACGCCTCGCGTCCGTTGCGGTTGGGGGGGCGGCTCTTCCCGGGCGAACGCGGCCTGGAGGGTCACAGTGATGCCGACGCCTTGCTGCATGCGGTCGTGGACGCCATTCTCGGCGCGGCAAGTCTCGGCGACATTGGCATGCACTATCCGAACACCGACCCGCGCTGGAAGGATCGCGCCTCCATCGAGTTCTTGCGCGAATCGGCGGCGATGCTACGCAGCGAAGGTTGGACGCTGGTGAACATCGACGCGACGGTGCTGGCCGAAGCACCCAAGATTCTTCCCCACCGCCTCGAAATCTGCGGTCTGATCGCCGAGGCGTGCGACATCCCCGCCGACTGCGTGAGCCTCAAGGCGACGACTCACGAAGGGATCGGCGCGATTGGCCGTCGCGAAGGAATCGCCGCCATGGCCGTGGCGACCATTTGCCGGTGACCCATGGATTGGCGCGCCGCCATCGAATCTGCCCGGCTGGCCCTCCCGCCGGTCGCTGTCGGCGATAGCGCGGCCTGCGGAGCGAGCGTGGTTCACCTCGCACTCTTCGAAGCCATTCCCGGCAGCATCAATAAGCGAGGACCTGAAATGTGCGCCAACTGCGGCGTGGAGCCGCATGGCAAACGCAGCCCCTTTTGCGGGGAATCGTGCCGCTCCATCAGTAGCGTCGTCCGGCAAACCCGGGGGGCGATCCTCAGCGGCGCGATCACCGATCCAGAACGTCAACTCGGGCTGGGCCAAACCCTGTGGCATCAACTTGGCGGCGGATTTCCGCATCGGCTCACGCTCATCCCCGAAGCCGGTCGCGTGCGAACGCTCCGCCAAAAGGGCGGCGTATGCGCCCACTGCGGCGAGGCGGCCACGACGTTCGACCACATCAAAACCGCCTGCAATCGCCCGATCAACTTGCTCGCGGTTTGTCAGAATTGTCAGGTGACCCGCCCCTTCCACCACCCCGAAGTTCTCGCCGCACCGACGCTCGATTTAGAGCAAGTACAGGGGCGAGTTTGGGCCGAGACGGCGCTGTTGCCGTGCGACGATCCGCTAAAGTGGGATTGGCGAGCCTACATGGCGGGAGAACGCGCATGACCATCCGCGAGTGGCGTCCCGACGACCGCATTGGCGATCTCACTCGACTGGTCAACGCGAGCTACGCCACGCTCGCCGACCAGGGATTGCGGTTCCTGGGCACCTACCAGAACGACGAGATCACCGCTGACCCCGCCAGCCGCGCGCAGGTGTGGGTCGCCGAAAGCCCAGCAGGCGAGTTGGTCGGGACGATCAGTCTGGAAGATCGCTCCCAATCGCCGGAGCAAAACGAGCAGTTTTACGTCAGCTCGCAAACCCGCATCATTTCTCAGTTCTGCGTATTGCAGGAGATGCGCGGTCAAGGCCTCGGCGACGAGCTACTCGCCTTTGCTGAGCGTCAAGCTGCCGCCGCCGGCGCAACGCAAGTGATGCTCGACACCGCCCTGCCCGCGAGCAATCTGCGCGGCTACTACGCCCGCCACGGCTTCCACGAACGGCACGAGGTGCAGTGGGACGGCCCGAACTACCGCAGCGTGGTGATGGTCAAGAACCTCGCAGCCGGCCCCGTCCTGCGGCTGGCCACCGACGCCGATTCATCGGGCGTGGTGCGCGTCATTCGCGACTGCTTCGATGTCCACGGATTTACTTGGGATGAGGCGGACTACTGCCGCGACCTCTATGCGTTGGAGAGCAGCTACGAGCGACCGCAAGCCTACTTTTGGGTGGCCGAAGTCGAAGGCGAGATTCTCGGCACGGCGGCGCTTTCGCTCCATGCCCAGGTTAGCGGGCAACTTGGGCTCATTCCAGATCCGCGGCCGGGACAAACACGCATCGGCGGCACCGATTGCGAGTTGCACCGGCTGTATGTTCACCCCGACTCGCAGGGCCAGGGTTTGGGGCGTGCGCTGCTGCGGGTCGTTCGCGACCAAGCGCTGGCCGACGGGGCCTCCGAAATGGAGATTTGGTCCGACGTGAAACTCGCAACCGCCCATGGAATTTACAAGCGATTGGGCGCGATTCATCAGGGCGATCGCATCTTGGATGACCCGGACGACAGCAACGAGCACGGATTCTCGCTGAACCTAACCGAAACGGTGGGTCAACTTTGAGCTTACGAACAATTCATAAAAAAGTTCAAAGAATTTCCATCAATTCACCGGTTTTTGGATTAGAATGCGAATTGTGAAGTCATTTCGCCATCATTCCAAATCATCCACGGCGGCGTTCACCCTTATCGAACTGCTCGTCGTAATCGCCATCATCGCGATCCTGGCTGCCATCTTGTTCCCGGTTTTCACCCAGGCCAAGTCAGCCGCTCGTCGCACGTCCTGTCTCGCCAACATGAAGAACATCGGTCTTGCCATGCAACTGTATCAAGACCAGTACGATGACACCTTCCCGACCGTCGAGCGCAACGTTACCGACTACGGCAATCCGCGCGCCGGTGACATGGTCGTTCGCCTGGCACCGTTCATGAAGAGCTACGCGATCTACTTCTGCCCGGATCGCACGTCGCGCCACAGCTACAACTCCTACTCCTGGAATCTGACCCGCCGTCAACTCGGCTACGGTTCGAACTTCGGCATGTGGAGCATCGGCGACTCGATCGGCCTTTACCGCGCTTACCAAACGGGTGATCCCGGTGCCGGTGCAGTTGGTTACGCAACTTCGGAAGTTGAGTCTCCCGCTCAGTTCCTGACGATTGCTGATACGCTTGACTATCCGTACTACTCGCTCTCGTTGGCCTTCCAAGGCACTGACGGAACGAACACTCGCGTCGTCCGCCACAACGGCCAATGGTCGCACCTGTACATGGATGGTCACGTAAAGTCGGTCCTCATGGCCGGTTACCGAACCAGCGTGTATGCGTTCACGGTTATGCCGCAACGTCCGCAAGACATCTACAATCACTGTATCGCCATCGACAAACCTTCCACGAGCTACTCCGGTTACACGTGTAAGGGTGTGGCCGACGTGATCATTGCTGGTCGAACCAAGCTCTAATGAAGAAGCTCTGCTTTGCATTGCTCATCATTGCTAGCTTCGGCTTGGTTGGCTGTGGGTCTAGCGCCGCGGAAAGTGGCGATGCCCCCAAGGCCGCGCCGGCTACTGAAGGACAGAAGACCGCCGACCCTATGGGTGGAGCGAGTTCGGAATCTCCGCCGTTGCCAACGCCGGTCGGAAAGTAAAACCACAAATGGCCCCTCGAAAGAGGGGCCATTTTCTTTTGCCGCTGGGCATACTAGCCGTGATGAATCCTGACGTCCCCAGTTACAGCATTCAAGACTTCGTCCAGGAGACCGCCGAGCGCGATCACCCCGGCGACATCTTTGAACTCGAAAGCCCCAAGATGTTGGAGGCGCATGTCAATGGCGCGATGTGGTCCAAGCTCGGCGCGATGATTGCCTACCGCGGCAACCTCGAATTCAAGCGCGAGGGCATGCTTGCGGGCGGCATCGGCAAAGCGCTCATGAAAATGGTCTCCGGAGAAATGAGCCCGCTCACCGAGATTAAGGGCCAAGGCAAGGTGTATCTCGCCGATCAAGGTAAGCAGATTTCGATTCTGCGTCTGCAAGCCAGCGACGCGATTAGCGTGAGCGGCAAGGACCTGCTCGCCTTCGAAAGCTCGATTCAGTACGCCATCACGATGCACCGGCGCGTGGCCGGCATGCTCAGCGGCGGCCTATTCTCGGCGCGCCTCACCGGCACCGGGCTCGTCGCCATCATGTCGCATGGGCGTCCGCTTACCCTGCGCGTGACCCCCAACGACCCGGTGATCACCGACCCCAATGCGACCGTGGCGTGGTCCGGAAACCTCACCCCCGAGCTTCGCACGGACATCAATCTCAAGACCCTCATCGGGCGCGGGGGCGGCGAAACCTTCCAAATGGTGTTCCGCGGCGATGGCTTTGTCGTCGTGCAACCCTACGAAGAAAGCCCGATTGTGCAAAGCACCAACGGATAAGCCTTCATAATAAGGGTCTATGGCCGACGCCGCAACCCCGAAATCCGCCCCCGTCATCAATGTGGCGAGGGCGGGCGGCATTATGATGGCCTCGCTTTTCCTCAGCCGCGTGCTGGGGATCGTCCGCGAGATGATCATCAACTGGAAGTTCGGCCAAAGCGCCATGACCGACGCCTACCGCACGGCGTTTCAGGTTCCCGATTTCCTCTTCTATCTGCTCAGCGCGGGCGCGCTCAGCCAGGCGTTCATTCCGGTGTTTAGCGAGTACTTCCACACCGATCGACCTCGCGACGCCTGGGCCGTGTTTAGCTCGGTCGCCACAATCTGCGGCACGTTCATTCTCGGCTTTATCGTCGTTTGCTGGGTGGCGGCGGTTCCCGTCGCGCACTACCTCGCGCCCAACGCCTCGCCCGATCAGGTGCAGCTCATCGCGCGCATGAGCCGCATTCTCGTGCCGACCCAATTCGCCTTTATTGTCGGCGGATTGCTCATGGGCACGCTCTACGCGCGGCAGGTGTTCAGCATCCCCGGGCTGGGGCCGAATATCTATAACCTCGGCATCATCTTCGGCGCGACCCTGCTCAGCCAGTTGCTGGTGATTCCGGTCGCCGGAATGACCTGGGGCGCTTTGGTTGGCGCGTACCTTGGCTCGCTCATCATCCCGCTCATCGTCATTCGCCGCATGGGCATGGAGTTTCGGCCTAACTTCAGCCTGCAGCACCCCGGCGTGCGCAAGGTATTTCGGCTCATGGCCCCGATCATTTTTGGGTTGTCGCTGCCGAGCGTGTTCCCGGTCATCACGCGCTACTTTGGCAACTACTACGCGACCGGCACAATCTCGGCTCTGGAGAATATGAACCAGCTGATGCAGGCGCCCCTTGGCATTTTCGGCCAGAGCCTGGCCATCGCCGTGCTGCCCGCGCTCAGTCAGTTCTTCGCCGAAGGCAACATGGACAAGTACCGCGACCAACTGGTCTCGACGGTGCGCACGTGCATTTTCTTGGCCGCGCCCTTCGTCGCGATGTTCCTGGTCTTCAGCGAGCCGATCGTGCGCATGCTGTTTGAGCACGGGCGCTTTACGGCGGCCGACACCGCCCGCACCGCTCCGGCCGTGGCCATGGCGGGCATCGGCATCATCGGCTGGTGCCTGCAACCTGTCATGATGCGCGGCTTTTTCGCCGTGCAACGCACGCTTCCGCCGGTGCTTCTCGGGAGTACCTGCACCATCCTCTACGCGACCACTTGCTATTGCGCGGTGCGCTACCAATGGCCGCCGCTGGCCCTGCCGTTGGCCGGGTCCATCTGCGCCATCCTGATGAGCCTCGCGATGATCATTCTCATCCAGAAGTATGTCGGCGCGCTCAAATTACGACCCGTCGCGATCACCCTCGGCAAGTCGCTGATCGCCTCGGCGATCGGGGGAGCGTTCCTCTTCGCCGTCAAATCGGTCATGCCAGCGGCGAGTTCGTCAGGCGGACGCATCGGCAACGCCCTTCTCACGCTGTTCATTCTTATTTGCTTTGGCTGGGTGTACTACTTCGCCGCCAAGTTCCTCGCCATGCCCGAAACCGATTACCTGAGCCGAGCGCTGAATCGCCGAAACAAGGCCGCCACGCCGCCAGCCGAGTAAACTAGCACCACATGGACAACGTGGTCATTCTTAGCGGCAAGCGCACGGCCTTCGGCGCATTTCAGGGTGGGCTTAGCAGCCTTTCCGCCCCGCAACTGGGCGCCGTGGCGATCCGGGCCGCGCTCGAATCGGCCGGCGTTAGCGGCGATCAAGTCAGCGAAGTGATCATGGGCAATGTCCTTAGCGGCGGCCTCGGCCAAGCCCCCGCTCGCCAAGCATCCATCGGCGCGGGCGTGCCCAATTCGGTTCCCTGCCTGACGATCAACAAGGTGTGCGGCTCGGGCATGAAAGCCGTGATGCTCGCCGCCCAAAGCATCGCTCTGGGCGACAGCGAAGTCGTGGTGGCTGGTGGCATGGAAAGCATGACCAACGCCCCCTATGTGCTCCCGGCAGCCCGCGGCGGATTCCGCATGGGCAACGGCCAAGTGGTCGATAGCATGATCCACGACGGCCTATGGGACCCGTATCACAACGTCCACATGGGCAACTGCGGCGATGCGACCGCCGCCGAATGTGGCTTTAGCCGCGAATCGCTTGACGAGTTTTCGGGCGAAAGCGTCCGCCGCGCGCAAGCGGCAGTGGCCGGCGGCGTGTTCGCCGACGAGATCGCGACAGTAGAGATTCCGCAACGCAAAGGCGAACCGATTCAGGTCATTCAAGATGAGCAGCCGGGCCGCTGCTTCCCGGACAAACTCGCGGGTCTGCGCCCGGCCTTTAGCAAGGAAGGTGTAACGACCGCCGGCAACGCCAGTTCCATCAACGATGGCGCGGCGGCGTTGGTGCTCGCGAGCGCCGACTGGGCCGAGCGCAATGGCAAGAAGCCGATTGGCCGCGTGGTGGCCTACGCGACCCACGCCCAAGAGCCGCAATGGTTCACCACCGCGCCCGCCTTCGCCGTCGAAAAGCTCCTCGCTAAGGCGGGGCTCACGGTCAACGAGGTTGACCTATTTGAGGTGAACGAAGCGTTCGCCGTGGTGGCGATGGTCGTGGCGCAAAAGCTCGGCATTCCGCACGACAAGCTGAACGTGAACGGCGGCGCCGTGGCCATCGGCCACCCCATCGGCGCGACCGGCGCGCGCTTGGTGCTGACAGCTTTGCACGAGTTGCGTCGCCGCGGCGGCAAATACGCCATCGCCACGCCGTGCATCGGCGGCGGCGAAGCAACCGCCGTGCTCATCGAAGCGCTGTAATCAAGAATGCCCCGCCGATTGGCGGGGCAATTCAGTTTCAATCTCCGACTTTGTCGAAGTTTGTCGCGAGGATTGTGTAGTCCGCGATGTCCACGATCCCATCTTGGTTCAGGTCCGCCTGAGCAAACCAGTTTGCATTTTCTGACGTTGCGTCGAACGCAGCGGCTAGCAACGAATAGTCGGCGATGTCAATCAAGTTGTTTCCATCCACGTCTCCATTCAGGAGATTGAAAACAACGGTCTGCGGAGAAGCCCGCAGATCAATGGGCACCTTTTTTCCGAGCCAAGTACCTACCTGCCGAACCCTGATGAACAAGAGTTGCCGGGTCGGAGAAGTCAGCGTCACCTGACCACCACTCAGAGTCGTTGGAAACGTTTGCACTAACTGTTCCGGCACATCATTGTTGAAGATGTCTACTTCGACCTGGGTCGGCGAGAGCCCTGCATCAACGAGTCCCGTAAAGTTCACCTCCACTGTGAAAGCCATCGTTCCGTCTAGGGTGTACGCCCGCGTGTGCGTGTCGTCGTTTCTAAACGGATCGTAGTTCACCGTCACCAATCTCGATCCAACCGTTGTGATTGCCGTCGCGTTTGGTGCAGGCACATAGGTCGTAACCAGGCGAGACCCAACCGATGAGATTGTAGTCGCCTCTGCATAATCTTTATAGACCGTTACCAATCTCGACCCGACCGATGAAACCTCAGAGGGATTCCCAACGACCGTATCCACGGTGACTAAGCGCGAGCCGACGTCTTCGATATCAACAAGCGACATCAGCGCGGACCGGAGTGAAGGGCTCACAAACGCGACTACGTCGTGGACCGCCAAGATGCTTACCGAGCGGTCCCTCTCGAACTCAATTCCCCGCCCAGCCGAAGCCAAAGCAACGGCCAAGGCACTGTGGATCAACCGAGCTTTCATCGCCCTGGTCGGCTACCCGAGACCTTCTTTGCGCGACCCTGGATGACTTGCAAGCCCTCCGTGAACGGAATGGACACCACCCAGGTTGAAAGGGCTTGGTTTCCGCCGGACAAAGTGCACGGGTAAACGGTAGCGAGTCCGCTTCGTGGCACCCCACGAACTGACACTTCCCAGCTTCCGTCGAGGGGGACGTTTCTACATTCCAGGGCGACGGCAAAACTACCGGCTGCATTTAGTTGCACATCCGGCGACTGCATGGGCGCTCCCGGGTCGGCTGGTGCAGCAATATTGTTCACCGTCAAGACCTTGACAGAGGGATCTGAGCTTGCTGGCCATATCTTCGCCGTCGCTCCGACGGTCGCCAGCGATGGAGCGGGCTGGCCAATTCCCCAAGTTCCGAATGTGTTGGCCTCCAATCGGATTCTCCCGAGCCCGCCGACACCCACGTTCGCACCCCCTTGTGCATAGAGTTCTCCACTGCCATTCCCCGCGATCGAGTTGGCAACAATTCGAATAGCGCCGCCCGAACCAGGTGAAGCGGGATATTGATTGCTATTGCCATTTGCAACAACTGCACCGCTTACTGCAACCGAGTTACGGCAAGCGATCAGAATTGCTCCTCCACCAGCTGCTCCAAGCCTCCACCCTACCAGTGATGCGCTACCTCCGCCGCTACCTCCAACCAATGGAATAATCGCGGGATTTCCATACGGATCCCCCGCGGGCATTGTCGGCGATCCTCCGACTCCAGGTGTGGCGTAGGATCCCGGACCCGAGCCGGTGTCGTTAAGGATTGAAGCCTGGCCGCCGCCCAGACCCAGACCTGCCGATCCTGGTCCCGCGAAACTATTTAGTCCGCCGGGAAATCCTCCCACAGTTGGTGGGATCGTCCATCCGGCAAGAGTGCAGTTGTTTTGCACGAGGATGACTACTGGACAACCCGAAGGGTGGGGCAGGAAGCTCAAACTGGACACCGAAACGGAGTCAAATTTGTAGATGACGGCCCACTTTTGTGGATCGTAAATGCCTCGACCCGGGATGGGCGAAACGCCGTTCCAAGTGCCCGTGGTTGCGAGGGACAAGTCAAGTATTATGTTGTTGCCCGATAGGTTCCCATCGGAAGCATCCGTTGTTCCGATGTCAATTTGCGCTGTGGTAAGCGCGGCAAAGGAGATTGTAGTGGCCAGGGTTGACAAGCAGCGAAGCGAAGGGTTTTTTGCGAACGGCATGCAGGAATGCTACTAATGAATGGGAGCATTTTGGATTGAAGAATGTCGTCAGTTCCGCTCTGGATCGCATCTGGCTATTTCTTCCGCAATAATTTCAAACCGAGTTGGCGGGCTTCGAGCTGACCCACAATGTCACCCGCGATCTTAAATCCATTTTCGCTCTGCTCAAAGCTCTTTATCGCACGGTCTTGCAAGCCTGCTTTGGCGAGGACCATGCCCAATCGCAAGTCCATTCGAGCCACCCACCGACGATGATCCTTGCGAACCCAGTAGTCCTTGCATTCCGTAAGCTGCTCAATCGCCTGCTTTGACTCACCTCTGAGACCTTCGATGAGCGCCTGCAGTGCCGTTAGATCAGTTAAGAAGTCTTGGTCCATTTTCCCCGTTGGAGAGGAGCGGGCTGATGCGATCCAGGCGAGAGCCATTTCGAGATCGCCAGTCGCAATGCAAACCTCCGCGAGGTCCTTTTGAGCAGACGCGACCCCGGCTCGATCCTGGCGCTTCAGGAAGCCTTCAATCGCCTGCCGTAGTGCCTCCGTCGCCTGTTCGAATCCGCCGAGCCGGTAGTATGCCCAACCTATCGCTTGTTGAATAGGGGGCAAAAGCACATCTTGGCCAGTCTGGCGACGCAATCGCAAAGCGGTGAAGTAGCACTGCAAGGCGGCGCGCGGATTTCCTTGGGCCAAGAGAACGTCCCCCCTCATTCGAGAGGTTTCAGATAACCCCGTAACATCATTTTCCTTTTGCGCTCTCTCTTCAGCGACATTAAGGGTTTGCATCGCAGCAACGTAGTTGCCCTTATTGTATTGATCCGTGCCTCGGGCCACGATTTCGAAGAACTCGTGGCGGGCGACTTCGGTCAGCGTGGGCTCGTACGCAAACCGGTTCATCGTAATCGCAATGGTCGGAACAGTTACGGCCAGCAACCCGACAATCAGCCACTTACGTCTGGAGCTTATTCGAACTGGCTGGGCACTTTCTTCTTCGAGTTGCTGGCCAATGGCAACCTCGTCATTCGCGATTAAGCTGTCGGACCAAACCAAGTCCAGCTTTTTTAGCGCAAGCAGCACGGTCGCGCGGTCGACCCGATCCCCACTGAGCATGCGGTCAGTCGTCTTCTCGCTGATTTGCATCAGCTCCGCTTGCCGACGCTTGGTCAGCTTCCCAGATTGCCCTTGGTTTCGCCACACCTCAAGGAGCCTTGCTTCAAATGTCGCAAGACCTTCCGCACTTAGCCTCACACTACGGCTACGAACTGGAGCACTCATCCGCGAGGAATTCTACACCGTAGGCTACTCGCTTAGGCGGGCTTGAATCTGCTCGTCCTCGACCACGCTGGCGGCCTCGCTCGGAATGCGGGGCCGCGAGTCGATGAACTCGTTCACCGACCGCTCAATCTGGTCCGCCACCTTCTGCGTCATTTCGCCGCTCTTCCGAGCCGCGCCTCGATAGGTGAAAAGGCTCATCACGGCCGAGGTGGCCAGGCCGATAAACCCGGCCAGGGGCGACACTTTTGCCATGGCCACCACCGAGCCCACCATCGGCAACACCCAAATTAAAGCAAGACCAACCGGCGTGCCCTGATCGGATGTCACCACTACCCGTGTGCGCCCGTCGCGGGACGTGACCTTGAAATCCGGATTCGCCCACGAGCAGGCGGCTTTGCCGGTGAGCGTGCGCCCGACCTGGGAGATAGCCGGAGTGGCCGTGCCGTTGGTGCCGTACGATGGGTACGGCTTGATGTACTCGGTCACCACATCAAAGTCCTCCGGGCCCAACTCCACGGGGTACACGCGCTCGATCGTCGGATACATCGGGACTTCTTTGCCTAACTTCGGATCGCGTCGTTCGGACATGGCGATCTCGAGATACTTGGCGTCAATGCCAATTTCCGAGGCCATGCGCGAAAGCTCGAGCTTCGTCACGCCGGGCACGTACCCGGTGGCCGACCCTTGCTCCTGCAATTCGGCGGCGCGCTTCATGATCTCGCCTACCTCTTTCTCCGACAAAAGCCGATCCGCCATCTTGATTCTAGGATACCTAGCGGGCGTAGTTTGGCGGTGAAATTCCCCGTACAATTACCAGACCTCACGCCTCCACAAAAAAAGGGGAACAAATGAACGCCGGAAGTCCTAGGACTCGTCATATACTAGAGGGGCAAAAACATGGCAGATGCGATGAGCTTTACCGGCATAGTTGAAAAACCAATTGAAGAATTGGTTTGGCTGGAGAAGGGGCGTCAGGGCGACGAAACCGCGCTGAACTACCTCATCAATAAGCATCGGGCGCGCCTCATTCGGGTTGCGGCCAACATCCTTCGCGACAACAACGAAGCCGAAGACGTGGCGCAGGAAGCCTTTATTCGTGGATTCCGCGAACTGAGAAATCTGCGCGACGATCGTGCGTTTAGCGGTTATCTTTATCGCATCGCGGTTCGCATCTGTATGGATCGACTGCGCTCGCGCAAGCCGCAAACCACGGCGATTGACAATGGCGAGGCCGATCGCGGCACCCAAGTCGAAAACCGCGTGCTGATTCAAAAGCTCTTGGCGATGCTCTCGCCGGATCTGCGCACAACGCTTGTTCTGCGCGAGATTGAACAATTGAGCTACGAAGAAGTCTCTCAAGTCATGCGCGTTCCCATCGGTACGGTCCGAAGTCGTTTGCACGCCGCTCGTGAGAAATTTCGCGAGCTCTGGATCGCGGCTACCGCGGAGGAAGAATGAGCCCGTGGTCTCGCCGTAAGGTGAAGAACGCCTTTCACGACCAGGCTCTCAACGAAGAGCCGCTGGGTCTGGAAGACTTTCTTGAATCCTGCGTTCTCGACGAACGCGGCGCCAACGAGCTTCGCGCCGAAAGCATGTCGCTCAACCTTCTGCGCAGCCTGCAGGAAGAAACTGAGCCAAGTGCCAATTTTAACGAGCGGACTCTGCGCCGACTCCGTGTGGCGAACGAGCAAGCGAGCCTGCGCTACTGGTCGCCGGCCATTTGCGGCGCGCTGGTCGCGGTCCTGATTCTCGCCGCCGTGCTGCAAGTGTTCAACACGCCGCAACTCACCGCGTGGTCTAACCCGAGTTCGGAAGCACGCCTCACGCGAGACTCGCAGTCGCCGCTGCTCCACACGCCGTTCGGTCGCACCACGGACCGCTAATGCTGGGCGTTCCTGCGCGGCTCCTTGTGGGCGCCGCGGTCGGCACGCTTATCCTCGGTATCGCGCATCACCGCACCCGCCCCGTCCTGGAGTCAGCGGTTCGTGTTCTCACTACTTTTCGCGGGCCCGAGAACGCACGAGTGGTCGTGCTCTCGCCCCAACCAGCGCTCGGATTCTCGCGCCTGTCGTTTGACTTTTACACGAAGCGCACCTCCGTCGGAATGCGCGAAGACCTCGCCGAAGCCGCCCAAAAGGAACCCGAAAACGCCTTTTGGCAGCAGGGCTTGGCGATTGCTCACCTCGACGCCAACGAGCTTGAGCTCGCGCGGCGATCCTGGATTCGCGGGTCAAAGTGCGGCTACTGGAAAGACTACTATCCCGAGATGAGCGCCAACACCCTGGCCAGCGCCCAGGAGTGGTTTGGGGGCGATTGGGCGTGGTTTCAGCTGTTGGCGCGGGACAACACTCCCGGCGGACTCGGGCTCCAAGTCGCCTCGGCTCGCCTCATCGCCACCGCGCCTCCCGATCAAAAGCTCGAATTGCAGCTCGCCAGCTTTCGGCATGGACGCTTGATCCGCGACTTTTGCCAACGGCTGGACGGCGCGCGAAAAGGGATTTCGCTGATCTTCAGCCCAGAATCCGAGCAAACCAAATCCAACATTCGGCGCGGCAACTGGATTGACCGATTCCGGATGGCCTCCGCCCTGCGCGCGGCGAACCGCGAGCAAGACGCCAAAGATGTCGAGCAGATCTTCTTGACCTCGGATTCGTGGTCGGCACTGGAAGACCTGGAGGCAGATGGCTCCTTCAGCGAGGCGCTCTACGCGGTGATTCCGAGCGTCCTGCTCACCGCCTTGGCCGGGCTGCTGGTAGGGTTGGCGGCGCGAATTCCGCTCCCGCAAGGCAAGCCGTTCACCCATGCTCAACTTGGCGGACTCGCGGTGGTCGCGGGCCTGGGGTGCAACGCGCTGTTCAACCGCGACCTCGTGGTGACTCTGCTGGCCGCCTCCGCGGTGGGCTTGCAGGCGTTTCGAACGCCGGGCGCCGGACGTGCGGCTCGCGAGGACTTTCCGCCAACCGCCCGCCTGGTCGCGTTCTTGATTGCCGCCACGATCGGGATCGCGGTGTACTTCTTCCTGGGCGGGCTGCCCGCGACGGGCGCAAACTTGGGCGAACAACTCCGCAAGCTCGCTGCCTTCCCAGTCGTGATCATCGCCGCCAGCTTGCTCGTGGTGCGACTGGCGAGTTGGTTTACGCGGCGCGCGGCGCGGGACCTCTGGGGCGAGTTTTTGGGCGCGATGTCGCAGTCGCTGCTGGTGTTGGCGGGCGCTACCTTCATCATCGGGCTACCGCTGATCACCGTTTGGGATGGCAGTTTGCGCACTGAGTTTGAGAAGATTCGGCTCAACGAGCCAAAATATGCTTGGAACCAAGTTGGACGTTGACCTTTTCATCCAGCGGCGCGAAGCCGAGAATCTTCGCTTGCAAGAGCACCCTTCGGGGCGCATCTGGAGCCTCGGCTTCGCGGCGATTTTCAACGACGTTCTGGCGCAACTCGAGGCTGAGTTTCGCGCCGACTTCCCCGGTTTGCCGCCAATCAGTTTCGTGGCCACGGGCGGATTCGGACGTCAGGAGATGTCGCCGCATTCCGATATCGACTTCCTCATCATCCCGCTCAGCGAGGAGTCGGCCACTTTCGATCGGGCGATGCACCACCTGTACCGCCGCATCGAGGACACCTTCCGCGACCTCAAACTCAAGGCGGACTATTCGTATCAACTGCCCACCGATGCCGGAGTGCTGGACCAGAAAACCCGTACCGCCGTGCTCGACGGGCGACTGGTCGCGGGGAGCCATGAGCCGTGGGAGCGATTCCAACACAACTTCTGGGAGTCGTTTTCGCCCGGCGAGTTCGTCCACACTAAACTCGCGGAACGCCGTGAGCAGCTAGCCAAAATCGGTCGGACACCGTTGCTCGTTGAACCCGATCTCAAGCTCGGATTCGGCGGATTGCGCAGTTACCACTTGGCGCAATGGATCGGCACCGCGCTCGGCGAGCGCCCCATTGGCCACACCGAAGCCATGGAGATCGTTCTGCGCATGCGCAACCTCTTGCATGCGGTGAATAGCGGCAACCACAACGTGCTCGCTCGGCCCAAAGCGGCGCGCATCGCCGACCTGCTCGGCCGTGAACTCTTCGGCATGATGAGCGAGTTGCTCGACGCTCAGCGCGAGCTCGCCGCATTGGAAGACGATGCGCTCAGCCGCGTTCGCGAGGATCGCTATACGCTGACGCGGCACGTGATGGCGATCCGAGGCGACGTTCGCATCTCGGGCAGCCCCCGCATTTCCGAAGCCGCCTATGGCGTGGCGCTCGGCGATCAGCTCGGTCTTCGCATCGAGCCCATTGAGGCCAGCGCGAGCCCGGTCTGTGATTGGCGCGAGCTCCGCGAGGCGCTCCAATTTGGCCCGCAGGTGGTGCGCGTGTGGGAACGCTGTCACTTGCTACAAACCATTCTGCCCGAGCTCCAGGCTTGCCGCACGCTGCTTCCGCGCGATTCGACCCACCGCTATAGCGTCTTTGAGCACACCATGCAGGCGTTGGAATTGCTGGAGCACATGCGCCAAACCGATGGCTTTTGGCAGAGCCTTTGGGACGACGTGACCACGCCGACAACGCTCACCATCGCCGTGCTGCTCCATGACGTGGGCAAGATCGATCCCGAGCGCTCGCACAGCGAGGTCGGCGCAGAGATTGCCACCCGCGTCGGCGAGCGATGGGCGATGGACGCGGCCTCCGTCGCCGACGTGCAATGGTTGGTGCGGCATCACTTGGCCATGGCGCACACCGTGCGCTCGCGCGACATTCAGCACCCCGAGACCGTCGCCGAGTTTGCCGAACTCGTGCAAACCCCGGCGCGTCTGGCCATGCTGACCTTGCTTACCGTGGCCGACATCCAAGCCGTGAATTCGGAACTCTGGACAAACCTGCAGGAAACGAGCCTGCAAGACCTCTACGCGGCGACCCGAGCCCACCTTTTGGAAGGATTTTCGCCGACCCCCGAACCCAGCAGTCGTCGCCGCGAGCTTCTGCGCGCCATGCGCGCCGACGTTCCTGAAGCGGAACTCGAGCGTTATGTCGAGGCGCTGCCCGCCCACTACGTGCTCACCACGCCTTCGACCACCATTCGCGAGCACTATCACATGGCGCGGATGACCACCCGCGACGAGCCCCAGATTCGCCTTGTCGCCGACGAAGAGCGCCAGGTGACGGACCTCACCATCTGCGCGCCCGACTATCGCGGTCTGCTGTCCGACGCGCTGGGCGTAATCTACGCCTACGACTTGCAACTGGTGGGCGTGCGGGCGGCGACCGCTCAATGGCCGCAGCATGTCGCCATCGACACGCTGAGCATCTGCCACGCGGGGAGGCAAGTGCCGAGCGGCATCGCCACGCAAGTCGAAAACTCGCTACGCAAGGTGTTGAGTGGACAACTGCCGCTTGATATCCTCATGCAAAGCAAGGGCAAAGACCCAAACCTTGTGCAAAAGGTGCTGAAGGTCACGCTGAAACCCGGCGAGCCGGCGATCCTGGATGTCCGGGCGCCGCAAGGTCGAGGCATGGCGTACCGCATTTCGCGGGCCATCGCGGGAGCGGGCTGGGAGATTTTGGCCGCTCGCGTCGGACAATGGGCGGACCACGCGGTGGCTGCGTTCTACGTGGAAAACCCAAGCGAAGGTCCCATTCGCGAGGCAGATGTCGCCCGGGCGTTCGGTGCCGCTAGTATAATCAGCCTGGACGTATGAACATCATCATCTTCGGCTGCGGCAGAACCGGCGCCGTCCTCGCCCAACAGCTTTCCAAGACCCACCAGGTCACCGTAGTCGAACAGAATCCCGAAGCCCTTTCGCGGTTAGGCTACAAACACAGTTGCAAGGTTGTGCTCGGGAGCGGCTTGGACATGGACACGCTCGAGAAGGCCGGAATTAAAAACGCGGACATGTTTTTTGCCCTTACTCGCGGCGACAACACCAACCTTATGGCGGGTCAAATGGCGCGCATGACGTTCAACGTGGAGCGTGTGGTCATGCGAGTCGCGGACATGCACCGCGCGGAAGCCTATCGTAAGCTTGGCTATGTTTGTTTGACTCCGGCGCTGCTGCTGGCCGGCATGATGGTAGACATGACCAACGGCGACGAGTATAAGCCGATTGAGGAATACAACCAGCTTCCTAAGGAGATGGCGCTCTAATGTATCTGATCATTGTTGGCGGTGGCAACGTCGGGCTCCACCTGGCCAAAAAGCTCATGGCGCACGATCACGAGGTGCTCGTGCTGGAAAAGATGCCCAAGCAAGCCCAGCGACTTTCCAGCGCGCTCGGCGATGAACTCGTTTTTCTCGGGGACGGTTGCGAAGTCAGCGTGCAAAAGCAAGCCGGCTTCGGCCGCGCCGATGTGGTGGTCGCGGTGACCGGCGAAGACGAAGACAACATGGTTGTCTGCCAAATGGCGAAGGCGTTTTGGAACGTCAAGCGCGTCGTTGCCCGCGTGAACGACCCCAGCCACACCAAATTCTTTGAGCAGATCGGCATTGACGATGTCGTCTCGGCGACCAGCATCATCTTTAACCTCGTGGAGCAACAGATCACGGCGGACGAACTCATCCCGCTTGGCGCGCTCAACAAGGGCAATATTGAGATTATCGAGGCGCACTTAAGCCACCGGTCCCCGGCGATCGGCAAGCGCGTTCGCGAGTTGGGACTGCCGAATGGCACCAACGTCGTGTATCTGCTCCGGGCCGACCAGGGCGTCCTCGTCAGCGGCGAAACCCAACTGCAAGAAGACGACACCGTGGTGGCGTTGGTACCCGTGGAAGGCGCCGACCAGCTCCGCAACTTACTCGTCCCGGCGAAGTACTAACAGGGCCGTCTCCAGCACCTCAGCGTGCGACCACGTGAGCGGGCTGACCGAAAGCGGTTGGCCCGTCAGCGGGTGCAGTTGCTCACTCAGGACTCCACTCGGGTGCGCCCACTTCTGCGCCCAGCGGAGCCAATCTTCCGCCGCCGCCCAATTGCCTCGGCGAGCCTCGGCCCGAGCCACCCACATCGTGCAGATGATCCAAGGGTTGCCGGGAGCGTCTTCGGTCTGCCGGAAATAGTAATCCTTCTCGTATCGGGCGTAGCCATCCACCGGAGTCCGCACCCGGAGGCCGTCTTGCAAGGTGAGAAAGGCCTTCTCAAAGTTCGGCATCTCGGCGGCGAGGCCGAGATCGTCAAACGCCAATATCGCACTATCCAGCGTGGCGTCGCCAGCGTAGCCGTCGGCGGTGGGCGTCAGCATCCGGAAGTAGCACGATCGCTCCGCGTTCCAGCCGTGCTCGTTCCACGCGGTGAGCATGCGATCGGCGGCGGCTCGCCATGCCGAAACCTGCTCCTCGCTTCCCCACCGCTCGGCCATCGTTGCCGCCGCGCGGAAACCTGCGACCGTCGCGGCGACGGTGTGCGCGTGGACGCCTCGCCGCTCTTCCCAGAGGTCCCAACTCGGCTGCGGCAAGCCATCACAATCCACGTAGTCGAGCATGAACTCCATGGGCCTCTCGACCAAATGCAGGAAGAACTCGGGCAGTAAGGGGTCGTCGGGCTGGGCGGCGGCGTACACTCCGAGCGCCCAGATGGTCAGGCTCGTTTCGTCTTGCTGGAATGGCAGCACGGGCTCGCCATCCACGATGTACGGGTGCCAGGTCGCGCCGACCGTGCCGTCGGGGCCGTACTTCTGGTGAAACACCGGCTGCTCCGGCGTCAAGAGCGGCGCGCAGAACTCGAAGTACCGTTTGGCCACCTCAAACTGGCCGGCGCGCACGAGCGTCGCCGCGACGTAGGCGCCGTCGCGCGGCCAGCAGTAGCTGTAGGTCGCGCGATTCTCCAACAAGATGTCGCCATCGTTGGCGGCCAGAATCGCACCCAGTTCGTCGCACTGCGTCAAAACGAGGCGCAAGGATTCCTGGACAAAGTCGGCCAGGTCCACGCCCAGATCGTCAGTACCTTCGAGCGCGGGTAGCGGCTCGCGGACCCAGTCCAGCCCCACGCCATTGAATCGAGCAACCATGTCCTCTCGATTCATTCCGGCGACGATGCGAAAATCAATGGACTCCTGCTGGCCGCTGCCAACGCGAAAGTGAACTGCAAATACGGAGTCCACTGATCCTTGCTCAATCGGCTTGCCGCTCAGTTCGCCGTCTTCCGCGTCAAGCCAAGTGCCCACGAACTCCTTAAACTGCTTGTAGCCGGTACTCCACCGCGCCATGCCGCCTTGCGGAGTCGCGGCGTGAAAGGCGAACCACATGTCGCGCTTAAAGTGGACCATCGCCTGGAGCTCCGGGTACACCATCGCGGTGTCGCCAATATCCGATTCGGCGATGCGCAGATCGGGCGCGACGAAGAAGCGGAACTCCCGCTCGTCACCGTCGTTGGTCAACTTCCAGCGGCGGCGGAAGACCGGCTCTTCGGCGTGCACGTCGTCCTCAAACGTCAGCCGGATGCCCAACCCGGCGTGCGCAAGATCGCCGCGCTCGGCGCGGATTTCCTGAGTCCAACCAGGTCCGTCCAGCCAGGCGAACTGACCATCGGACCAGATTCCAAACCGGATGCGGCCTCCCGCGAGGTGATTGTAGAGCCCGACCCACGGGTAGAAAAGGTCGCGAATCGTGGCGGTTTGGTCCGACATGACCAAGAATCCACCGTTTCCAGAGACAAGCGGGCGGGGCATTGCAGAAGTCTACTTCCCGGCAAACTCGTAAGAATTGCGTAAGATTTCACCAACCGAGGCAGAAAACTGAACAAACGACTTGGAAATTCGCTCTATCTAACGTACACTTGAGGGTATGGGACCTTTGTCCCTCCTCTCAGGAGAGGAGTACTTCTATGAAGAAAATTGCAATTCTTGCTTTGGCCGCATCGGCCGCGGCTGCTAACGCAGCCGTCTTGTTCCAAGACACGTTTGAGACTTATACGGCGGGCAGCTCGCTGAGCGGCCTCTCGGCACCGGGTGGCTTTACCTGGTTCACGACCGGCTCGGGCATTAAGGCGAGCAGCGTTCGTGGCAACCCCGGCAAGTCGGCCTCGCGCGATTGGGCCGTTGCTGGTGCCTACGCCTGGGTGGACACTCCCTTCGACTCGACGACATCAAGCGACAAGGTCGTAGTCGGTAGCGTTGACCAGTACATCGAAGCCGGTTCGACTCTGAACCTCGATGAATTCACGGCGGGCCTCGACATGTACACCTTCGCGGTGGACTTTGTTGGTTCCATGCGCGTTGACTCCGCCCTTGGCGAAATCTCGATCATCGGTCTGCAAGGCATCGGTTTCTACCTGCCGCAAACCGCCCCGCTCGATCAATGGAATAAGGTCGAAACCGTCGTGGACTTCGACTCGATGATGGCTCGTTGCCGCTTGAACAACCAGTACATCGGCGCTGGCATTAGCATTGACCAAACCGATTTCAACGACGTTGACCTGGTGCAAGCCAAGTACTTCACGCCGAACTCGCCCGCTCGAGCCTTCCAAGATAATTTCAAGATCGAAAGCATGACTGGCGCCGCTGCTGGTCTCACGAAGATCTCGGGCACCGTTACTCTCGCCGACTGGACGCTGACGCCGGACTTCTGGTTCATGCACGTTGGCGTAGTCAATCCGGCCACCGGAGCTCTTGTTGATGACTTCTTCGCGGTACCGGACGCAGTCGGTAATTGGAAGGGTAACACCGCAGTTGCCAACGGTAACTACGATCTGTACATCAAGGCTGGCACCTGGCTCTCCAAGAAGATCGGTGCCATCAACGTGACCGGTGCGGCCATCTCGGGCCAAAACGCGACACTGACCAACGGCGACGTGAACAGCGACGACCTGGTGGACATTGGGGACTACTCGCAATTGGCCGCAGCCTTCGACGCCCTGTTGGACGAAGACAGCGACCCAGGCAACGGCAACCAATCGTCGGCCAACTGGGATGCTGCCGCCGACCTTAACGGCGATGGCGTGGTTGACATTGCCGACTACTCGGTGCTGGCCGCTGCCTTCGACGCAATCGGCGACGCAGAAGCAATCGGCGTAACGCTCTAAGATCGGACCCGAAACCTCAAGAAGTGGCCCGCCGCAAGGCGGGCCACTTTGCTGTTGGCGGGTATCCTAGAGCCTCAAATGAAGCTTCACGAATACCAATCGAAAGACCTTCTTGCGCGCTACGGAGTCGCCGTTCCCGGCGGATCAGTAACCTCCGATCCGGCTGAAGCCAAGCGTATTGCCGACGAGTTTGGCGGCAAGGTGGTTGTCAAAGCGCAGGTCCTGATGGGCGGTCGCGGTAAGGCCGGTGGCGTCAAGCTTTTCCAAGATTCGCAAGCGGCCGCGGACTTCACCAAGGAGCTCATTGGCAAGCGCCTCATCAGTATTCAAAATCCCGACGGCATGATCGTCGAGAAGGTGCTCGTCGCCGAGCAAATTGACATCGCCGAGGAGTACTACCTTTCGGTGTTGCTCGACCGCGCGGCTGGCAAAATTATCGTGATGCTCAGCCGCGAAGGCGGCATGGAGATCGAAGAAGTCGCCGAGCACTCGCCGGAGAAGATTGTCAAGGTGGATGTTGATCCTGCCTGGGGCATCGAGCCGTATCACGCGCGCGCCGCTGTTATCGCCGCGGGCATCCCCAAGCCGGCCCAGGGCCAACTGGTGCAAATGATTCTCAAGCTCGTGAAGGCCTACCAAGAGACCGATGCCGACCTCATTGAGATCAACCCCGTCGCGCTCACTCCCGATGGCCGCGTCCTCGCTGCCGACGCCAAGGTGAGCATCGACGAAAACGCATTGTTCCGCTATCCCGAATACGACGCCACCAAGGACGATGCCGCCGAAGACCCGATTGAAGCCGAGGCCTCGCGCCGCGGCATCGCCTACGTCAACCTGGGCGGCGACATCGGCATCATCGGCAACGGCGCGGGCCTCGTCATGTGCTCTCTCGACGAAGTCAACGCCGCTGGGGGCAAGCCCGCCAACTTCCTGGACGTGGGTGGCGGCGCGAAGGCCGACCGGGTGCGATCCTGCGTTGAGATTGTGATGATGAACCCGAACATCAAGGGCCTGTTGCTCAACATTTTCGGCGGCATCACGCGCGGCGACGAAGTCGCCAAGGGCATCATGGAGGCGCTCAGCACGCTGAACGTCAAGGTGCCGGTGGTCGCCCGCGTGGAAGGCACCGCGGCGGAAGAGGCGCTCAAGATTCTCGAGGACTCGCCCATCGTCGGCGCGAGCACCATGCAAGAAGCGGCCCAAAAGGTCGTCGCCCTCGCCTACGGCAAGTAAGCCAACTTATTGGAGCGCGGATTCTCCGCGCTCCCCCGTTCGAATACGAACCGCCTCCAACACCTCGGTGACGAAAATTTTGCCGTCGCCGATTTCCCCGGTCTGAGCCGTGGTCGCGATCGCCTCGATGGTTGCTTCGAGGTCTTCGTCGCTCACCACCACGTCAATCTTGACCTTTGGCAGCAAGTTCAGGGCGTAGGTGCTCCCGCGATACTTGTCGGTGCGGCCCTGCTGGCGGCCAAAACCGCGCACCTGCTCCACGCTCATGCCCACGATCCCGGCGGCCTCAAGAGCGTCTTTAATCGCCTCCAAACTATTGGGGCGGACAAAGGCTTCGACACGCTTCATGCCCCTTATCGTACAATACTAATCGAATTTGCGCTCCGAACGACTCCTCATCGCCATCCTCGCGGTTCTCGCCGTAGGCGGAGTTGTCGGTTGCGTTTGGGCCCTGGTGCGGTTGCGCCAGCGCAACAAAGAGCTCGCGGCCAACAACAACAAGGTCGCGTGGCTAGAGCGGCAGCTGCGCACCAACCGGCGCATTGTCGGGGCGGTGGCCGACGGTCTCAGCGTGGCGCTGCTCATCTGCGATCAAAAGGGCACGATCTCCTTTGCCAACCGCGCGGCGACCGAGCTTTTTCGCATCCCCGACATGGAGCGTCGCTCGCTGACGAGCATCGCCCTGAGCGCCGAGGTGAATCAGCTACTCCAAGATGCGATTGACGCCGAGGGGCAGGTCGAGACCGAACTCACCCTCCGGCTCCCCGACGAGGTCAGCGCCATCATCCAAATTTGGCCGGACAAAAACGACCCGAACCGGCTGTTTGTTTCGCTTTACGATATCTCGCGGCTGCGCCACTTGGAGCGGGTGCGCCAAGATTTCGTCGCCAACGTTTCGCATGAGCTCCGCACGCCGCTCACGACCATCCGCGCGCTCACCGAAACACTCAGCGATAGCCCGCAAGACGAGCTGATCGAGCTTGGCGCAAACTACCTTCCGCGTATCATCGGCGAGGTTGACCGCCTCACCGCGATCACGACCGACCTTCTGACATTGGCGCACGCCGAGACCACACCGGTGACCAAGGAAGCTGTTTCCCTGGACCAAGTGGTGCGGCAAGTGGTTGAGCAGACGCGCAGTCTGGCCTCCAGCAAGGCACTCGAACTCACCTCCGAAGTCGAGCCGTGTATGGTCAGCGCCAATCAGGACCAGCTTACGCAGGTGCTCATCAACCTTGTCGAGAACGCGATTAAGTACACCGTGCGCGGGTCGGTGCAGGTGCGCCTCACGGCGGTCGAAGGCATGGCGCGACTCACAGTGCGCGATACCGGCATCGGCATTCCGCAGGAAGATCAAACCCGCGTGTTCGAACGCTTCTATCGAGTGGACAAGGGCCGCAGCCGCGACAGCGGCGGCACGGGTCTTGGGCTGAGCATCGTCAAGCACATCGTGGAGCAACACGGAGGCCACGTCGCGGTGGATTCCATCCTCGGCTTGGGGTCAACCTTTAGGGTTGAATTACCGCTCCATTCGGATGCGCAACCGCATTCTCCACACCAAAGCCTGACGTAACCACCGAGGCATCGAAGACCTTGCCCACGTAGCTGCTGGCATTGCCCTGGCGATCCACCGCGCACACGGCGAACGCCTGCAACGCGCGGTTGTTGAGCTTCAGCGCGCGCGACCACGTGAGCGTGGTGCTGGGCACTACCTGGTGCGACCACGCGTTGTTTTCGCACGCCGCGATGACGTACCATTGCGCCGCCTCGCTTCCTTGCGCGACCCACGACGCTTGGTGCGTTTTGGTTGTTCGGTTGTACGTGTAGGTGAGGGCGGGCGTAAACGGCGCGAGATTATCAATCCACGGCGCGCTCGGAATAATCGCCGGCTGAGCGTATTGCCCAGCGGCTAGGTTCGTGCGCAGGTTGTCGCGGTTGTCGCGGAACACCTTGAAATTGTAGAACACGTTGCCGGTCGCGCCCGCGGTGTTGCGGGTCACATCAATCTGGTCGAGAATCTCTTGTGTCACCCAAGCGGAGGTGGTGCCGTCGGCGACCTTGTACGCGGCGTTCGAGGCGTACACGTGGCGGCTCATCAGGTTCTGCTGAGTCCACCAGTTGAGGAGCGCGCTGTAAGGCTGGCCGGTGCTGGATATCTTCCAATACAGCTGCGGCGCCAGGAAGTCCACCCAGCCGAGTTGGAGCCATTTGCGCGAGTCGGCGTAGATGTCGTCGTAGGCACTTAGGCCAGTCACGCCGGAAGGGTTGCCCGGCTTCCAGATGCCGAACGGCCCGATGCCGAACTTCACGCCCGGCTTAATCGCCTTGATGTCCACGCCGACTTCTTGAACCAGCGTGTCCACATTGTTGCGCCGCCAGTTGGCCAGCGAAAGCGTGCCACCCGCCGCCTGGTAGGCCGAGTACGTCGCGCTATCGGGGAAGGTCTCGCCCGCCTCAGGGTACGGGTAGAAGTAGTCGTCGAACACGACGCCATCAATGTCGTAACGAGTCACCAGGTCGCTAATGACGGTCCGGATTCGCGTCCGCGAATCAACCTTGCCCGGATCGAAAAACTTGTCGCCGCTAAACAGCGCCATGAGGTCGGGCCGCGTTACGCTAATGTGGCTGGACGCCGCCGTCACTCCAGTGGGCAACGCCCGGTAGGGGTTGAGCCAAACGTACAATTGAATGCCGCGCGAGCGAGCGCCGGCCAGCCAGTAGGAAAGCGGGTCCCACACCGGATTCGGCGCCGTGCCCATGGTGTTGGTCAGCCACTTGCTCCAGGGCTCAATGCCCGAGACGTACATCGCGTCGGCGGCGCTGCGCACCTGCAAGAACACGGCGTTCATCTTGAGGGTTTGCGCGTGGTTCAGAATCGTGTCGGCTTGCGTGCGCTGCGTCGCCTGCGCCGCGGTGGCCGTGGTCGGCCAGTCGATGTTCCATACGGTCGCCACCCACGCAGCACGCATTTCGCGGCGCGGCAAGGGCGGGTTGAGCAGGCTATCGAGGCTCGGACCAAACTCCGTTTGCGCGACGGCGGTCGCCACACAACTTAAACCAGCGAGAATCCCCAGACCTTTCATTTCACATCGGCCCAATAGCCAAGCACTCCAGTGAGGCTAGTGGCGCAGACCTTCATAGATTCTATCGGAAGAGCGCCCAATTCCGATGGCTTGAGGACAATTTCGGACATTTTTGCCGAGGCAACCTTAATCACGTCCCCGTTTTCGCTGGCGATCACCCAGAATCGCGCTCCGCTCATCGGCACCAGGCGCAACGTGTTGCCCGAAGTCCGCACGGTCGGGGCGGCCGGCTGCGCGTCGCCCAGCCACGGGCTCGGCGGCACCACAGCCTTTTCCGCGTACGGCCCGGCGAGCAACAAATCGTTCAGCCCCTTAGAGTTGCGCATAAACACCTTCATGCTAAAGTGCACGTTGCCCGATTGCTCGACCCGGGCGCGAGTTTCGGCGATCTGATCCAGGACTTCCTTGGGCTCCCAGGTCTCCATCACGCGACCAGTGTAGTTGCCCGGCCACAGGTGACGGCCCTTCGTGTTCTCGCCCTTCCACCAATCCAAAAGCGCGGTGTAGGCTTGCGCCTTTTGCGCGATCGGCCAATAGAGTTGCGGCGTCATGTAGTCGAGCCAGCCCTCGTTGAACCACTTCTTGCAGTCGGCATAAAGCGCGTCGTACTGGTCAATGCCGGCGGTGGTTCCCGCCGGAAATCCGGGTCGCCAAATGCCGAAGGGGCTGATGCCAAATTTCACCCAGCGCTTGGTGCGCTTCAGTTCAAGATAGACATCCCGCACAAAGTCATCTACCGCCTTGCGGCGCCAATCGCCGACCGAGAGCTTGCCGCCCTTGTCGCGGTACGTCTTGTAAAACCCTTCGTCGGGAAACGGCAGGTTTTTGCCGTCCGGGCCTTTTTCGGCATAGGGATAGAAGTAGTCGTCAATGTGAATGCCATCGAGGTCGTAGCGTCGCACGGCGTCCATAAACACGTCCCGGCTGCGCTTTTGCACGAACGGGTCGGTCGGGATCATCCAGTTGTAGCGGCCATATTTCGGGGCCGACTTCGGGTGCGTCTTCACGATATGGTCGCTGGACACGTCGCCCTTGGCGGCGGGGTGTTTGGCGCGATACGGATTAAACCACGCGTGCACCTCAATGCCGCAATCGTGGGCTTTGTCAATGATGTATTCCAGCGGGTCCCAAGCCGGGCTCGGCGCCTTTCCGGTTTGCCCCGTGAGATATTCCGACCACGGTTCGAGCTTACTTTTGTACAGCGAATCCGCACTCGGGCGAATTTGAAAGACGATGGCGTTGAGATTGAGCTCAGCGCAGCGCTGGATGATGCCGTCGAGCTCGGCCTTTTGCTGGGCGGTGGACAGCGTTCGCTTGCTCGGCCAATCGATATTATCGACGGTGGCGACCCACACTCCGCGGAACTCTTGCGGAACCGGAGGGGCGACGAGAGACGATGACATAAGTAAGGCGGCAACGCTGAGGCTTACCATAACAGGTACATTACCCCCGGGATTCACGATGAGTTCAGACCTCAAGTTCAACCAGTTTCAACTTTCGTGTCAAGGTGTGACGCTGCCGTTCGGATTGGTGGTTGACGAAATTTCGGTGCGCGCCACCGAGCCGGTGGTGAACTTGGACAACGGCAAGATCGCCGCCATCGGCGCCCAAGATGCCTTCGCTATTGTGAGCGAGGCCAGCATCGCCAGCTACCTTCGCCCACAACTGCCGAGCGCGGTGAAGGAAGCCGACGTATACATCGGCGACGGACTGCTTAAGATCGCGGCCAAGGTTGTAGTCGTGTTCCCGATTAGCGTCAACGCGTATTGCCGGCTGGAAATCGTGGACGAATCGCGGCTGGAGATTCGGCTACACGATGTCGAGCCCGGCGGCCCGGTCCGCGGCATGCTCGAAAAGTACATTGACGACGTGAACCCGATTCTGCAAGCCAGCGACTTGCCGATCGCGCTCCGGTTCACCGACGTGCAACTGGCCGATGGCCAGGTGCGCCTTCAGGCCGAGTTATTGGCCAGCGGCTAGTTGCGCGGCCATCTCGCAAAGCATCCACCGGAAGCCGTTCTGGTAGCTCGCCGGGTCGGTGATCCGCGGGTTGCGATAGCGCGCCGTTTCGTAGCTATACAGATCCAACTCCTGGGTGGTCAGCGGGAATTGATCCGCCATCACGCGGTAAAGATCGCTGATTCCCGATCCGCCGACCGCGCCCCACCAGCCGATGTACGGCGTTCCGCTGAGTTCGGAAGGTCGATAGCCGGTGCCCCCGTTGCCTGTAAACTTCCAGCCATAAAACCCGTTATGGCCGTCCATGTAGTTGGCAAACTCAACGCGAAGTGGGTTCACCTCGTCCGTGGAGCGAGTGAACAATACCACACGGTTGAGGATTTGCCAGGCAAGCCGACCTCGAACTTCACGCATAGCGGCCGCTTCCGCGGAGCGGTAGGTGCCTACCTCTAACGAGTGCAGCCATGCTCCCCAGCGATTTGAGTGCGAAGAATCTTCGGCTATATTCGGCCGACGCATTGGCAGGTTTTCTACGGGCTCGGTTGTTGTGTAGCCCGCGTACGCATAGTCCTTGTGTAAAGTCCAAACTCCGCGATTGAACAACCATCCCCCTTCGCTGGTGCGCTCACCCCGTTCTTTCACCACGCGGACGCCCAGCGCCGTGGCCGCAAACAAGTCGGGCGTAAGTTCGGTCAGATTGCCCGTGGCACGGGCGTAGCTGAGAAGTTCGGCCGCCGTACACATCGTGAACATTTCGTCATCATTAATTGCATAGTAATAGTTGTCGATTCCTCTGGGCCCCAGCTTCCAGTTCACCTTTTCCTCAACGCCACCGGGAAATGGTTCGGTGTCCCATTGCCAAGCTGGAATCTCGTTCCACATGCGCTTAAACTCGCGGCCAACAAACTCCGGTAGGCGGGGCGGGATCAGTGAACCAAGTCCGTTGCGCTGAGCCTCGCCGATGTAGAGCGCCATACAGTAGGCAAACTGAATGCGGTGCAAGTCGTACTGACTCGGCAATTCGGAAACGGCATCCAGCATGCGATCGAAGAAGCCTCGGAACGCCGCCATCATCGGGGCATTCTTGGTGCGCGCGGCGTACATCACCGGCACCGGCAACCAGACACCCGCGTCGTAGCACTCCGCCTCAGACCAAAGATCACCGGCCAAGTACGGCTGGGCCACACTGCGGAAGGTGTCGTTCACCTGCGAGTCCACCGACTTGCTACCTCCTCCGCCGCAGCCGGCGGCAAGAAGGAGAAATGGTGTCAAGTGGCGTAACTTCATGGTGTGATTATAAGCCATTTCTGCGCAAAACCAAAATGGTGCCTACTCGCGAACGGCGATTTCCGCCGCCATTTTGCAGACCATCCAACGCAAACCGCTATAAAAGCTAGCCGGATCGCGCACAGCAGGGTTGCGATACTGGTTTGTTTCGATGCTGTAAAGATAGAATTCGCGGGAACTGAGGGGGAACATGCTTGCCATTTCGTCATACATCGCGCCGATCGAACTGCCACCTAACATTCCCCACCAACCCATGAACGGCGTCCCGCTGAGCGCAGATGGTTCAAACCCTGGCTGCGAGTTGGAACGGTACTGGTAATAGCCATTGTGCCCATCCATGTAATTCGTAAATGCGAGGCGAACATTAGGGTTGGTCGGATTCTTTTTCGCGACTCGATTGAGAATTTGCCAGGCCATTCGCCCGCGAATCCTGCGCAGTTCGGACACATCCTCGGAATCCTGTGCGCCGTGCTGGAGAGATTGAAGCCAGGCACCTAGGCGCATAGAATTGGAGATTGGCTCGGCAACATTTGCTCGTCGTCCATTTTGGTAGCCGTACGGATCGGGCGGCGTTGTGTAAGAGCTGTACTCGAAATCCTGGTGGTCATACCAAAGACCGCGATTAAAGAGCCAACCGCCCTCACTTGTATCCTCGCCTCTTACTTTGACTGTGGCCACCCCGAGTTCGGTGGCCGTTTCGAGGTCGGCGAGAAAACTTCCGAGTTTGCCCGTCTCCCGTGCGAACTTGACAAGTTCGGCGGCCGTGCACATGGTGAGCATCTCGTCGTCGTTGATCACACGCAAGTAGCTTGGCGAAGTTGGACCCGCGGCCAACTTCCAATTCACCTTTTCTTGAATCCCGCCTGGGAACCCCGGGCCAACCCACTGCCAGGCCGGCTTTTCATTCCACAAGCGCTTGAATTCGCGGGCTGCAAACTCGGGAAGTTTCGGCGGAATCGAGGCATCAAGCCCATGCCGATGGGCTTCACCGATGAAAACGGCGATAAGGTAGGCAAACTGAATGCGATGCACATCGGAGCTCGGAAGTTCGGTGATTGAATCGAGCATTCGATCGAAGAACTTGCGATACTCGGCCATGATTTCGCCGTTGTTCGTGCGCGCAGCGTAAATGGCGGGTACTGCTAGCCATGTGCCAGCGTCGCCTATCTCGGTTTCGGTCCACAAATCTTGCGCCAGATACGGTTTAAACGTGCTGTGGAAAGCGTCCAATACGGGCGACTTTGCGGAGGTGCCCCCACCGCCTCCGCAGCCCGCCACAATAAGGAGCCATGGTGTCAAGAAGCGCAATCGCATAACGCAATTATATGCCAAGTTGCGAGTGTAAACTGCCGCTATGCTCGATTTTGAAGAATCCTACAACATCAGCCGGGGGCGGTTTGCCAGTTCGGTGGAGGCATTGAACCAGGCTCAACTGAACTTTAAGCTCCACGATGACGCGCTCACGATCGGGCAGATGGCGATTCATGTGGCTGGCGTGGAAGTGTGGTTTACCGCCCAGTGCCTGGGCAAGGAGCTTGACGAGTTCGAGGCCAAGGTCGCGCGATGCGCAACCGAGGGTTCGGTGAACGATCTGCCCTTCCCTTACCCGGATGCGGAGATCACGCCCGAGCTCGTGCTACAGGCGCTCGTGATGGGCGAAAAAGCCGCCCGCGAACTCTTCGCCGCCGAGGCGAGCATCCGCGATGTGCAGCTCACCAGTGCCCTGGGCCCGGTCATCACCGGCACCGGCGCGATGGCGCGCATGGCGTTTCACCCGGGCTACCACCACGGCCAGGCGTATCTGATCATGGGCGCGCCGGGATTCCCGAAATGAGCCCTTTGCTTTGCCTCGCGGCGATCGCCGCTGGCCCCACCCCGCCGATCATGCGCGAGCGACAGATCGGGCCGCCGACCGAAATCACGGGCGGCAAAGTCACCGAGCTCAACGTCGGCGACCTAAAAGCGACCCTCTTTGTGCCCGACGGGTACCGGGCTCCCCGCAAGCCCGAAGTCTGGATTCACTTTCACTCCGCGCCGTGGTTTGTGGTTTCCGAATACCAACGCGCCAAGTGGCGCACGCCGGTGGTGATCTGCAACTTCGGCCAAGGCTCCACCGTGTATGGCAAGCCGTTCACCGAGATCGGTAGCTTCCGCGCGTGGCGAGAGCAGATTGACGCCGCCCTTGGCAAGCCCACGCAGCAGTGGGGCATCACCAGTTTCAGCGCGGGGTTTGGCGCGGTGCGCAACCTCATCCAGGACCCGGCCCTTGCCAGCCAACTAAAAACTGTGATTCTCGCCGATTCGCTGTACGGGTCGCTTGATCCGGCGGTGACCACCGAGCGCAAGCCGCTTCCGGCGCACCTCAGCATTTGGGACCCAATCGTGCAGCCGGCCATCGCCGGGAAAATGACGGTGATTATGACCACGACCCAGATTACGCCCGAGACCTACGCCGGCACGTGGGAAGTGGCGCGAGGGCTGGTCGAGAAGAGCGGCGGCACCATGCGCGAGGAGACGGCCTCCACCGAGGAGTTCGCGCTCCTGCGCACTTACCAAAAGGGTCGCTGGTTCGTCTGGAGCTACAACGGCATCACGCCGATGGCGCACATGACGCATCCACGCCACCTAGCTGAGTTACTGATCGAAAGCCAGCGCCGTTAAACCGGAGCGGCCAAGGCCATAATCGCTTCCTCGGTGGCTTCGGTGCGGCTGAGTTCGCCAGACAAGCGGCCCTCCGACATCACCAAAATGCGATCGCCCAGGCGCAGGACCTCTTCCATGTCGCTGCTCACGACAAGACACGCCATGCCCTGCTCCACCAGGTTCTGAATGAGGTCGTAAATCTCGGCCTTGGAACCCACGTCGATGCCGCGCGTCGGCTCGTCGAGAATGAGTACCTTGGGCTGATGCGGCAACCACTTGCCGATGACGATTTTCTGCTGATTACCACCGCTCAGCGTCCTAACTGCCGTGCTCGTAGTCGAGGTTTTGACGCTCATTTTTTCGACGAGGCTTGTGGCGAGTTCTTGCTCGCGCTGGGTATCCAGGCGGGCCGCATGGCGATTCGGCAAGGCAAAGTTCTCTAGCACAGAAAGCTCGGTGAGCAGCCCGCTTTGACGCCGATCTTCCGGCACCAGGCAGATGCCGGCGCCGATGGCGGCGCGCACGTTGTTGAGCGGCACCTCGCGTCCATCCACCTGCACCGAACCGCCGCGCGGCTTTTGAACCCCGGCGAGAGCTTCCACGACTTCCGTGCGGCCCGCGCCCACCAGCCCGGCCAAACAAACAACCTCTCCCGCAGCCACGCAAAACGTAATCTCGCGCTCAGGATTTGCCTTGGTGCGAAGACCGGTGACCTGCAGGCGAGTTGCGCCCGGCGAGTGCGCTTTGGGTTCGTACGCGGCCAGTTCGCGACCGACCATCATCTGCACCATGGTCTCGATGGTCATCTCCGCGGCGGTGAGTTCGCCTGCGTTTTTCCCGTCGCGCAGGGCCACCACGCGATCGGCGATGCGCATGATCTCGCCGAGACGGTGCGACACGTACAGCACTCCGACACCGCTCGCTTTGAGTTCCTGAACCAGGCTCAGCAGGGCATCGGTTTCACCCGCGCTCAGGCTGGAAGTCGGTTCGTCCATGATCACGAACTTCGCTTGCCGCGCGATCGCTTTGGCGATCTCCACCATCTGCTGACTCGCCACCGAGAGGTCACGCATCATCGTGGTCGGCGCGATGCTGCTCCCGATTCGCGCAAGTACGGCGGCGGCATCGGCGTGCAGCTTGGCCTGATCAATGATCGGGCCGCGCTTAGGCTCGTGGCCCAGATAAATGTTGCTCGCCACATCCAGGTCGGGAATGGCTGTGAGCTCCTGGAAGATCACTGCGATGGGCCCCGACGTCGCGACCTGCCCGGAATCGGGATTCTCGATTCCGCTCAGCGAGCGGATGAGCGTAGACTTCCCCGCCCCATTTTCGCCGATCAGCGCAACGCACTCGCCCGGCGCAACCGCCAGCGAAACATCGGCCAGCGCGCGCACGCCGGGGTAGCTTTTGCTGACCTGCCGCGCCTCAAGCATGCGCCATCACCGTCTGCTGGCAAGCCTGGCCTAACGCCTGTTCAAAAAGCTCCCGCGGAATATCGGTCGGGTAGACCGCCGCCGGGAGCCGGAACACCTTTTGCGTGTTGATCTGCGGCATTCTGACCGGCAAACTTGCCTGCACGAGCACGGCGGTTTCGGTGACCTTCAGGGCGCATCCGCCGAGCTTAGTGCCAGTGACGGCATTGATCACGTCGTTGCCGCTGAGCAGACTGAAGCAGTCGCTGCTGCGTCCGCCGGTGAGCACACTCGGGCGATCATCGCCGAACATCGCGTCAATCCCCGCCGCTCGCAGAGCGACCACCATCGGCGCGATCGCCGCCCGATAGACCCGCGCCACGCTCCGCTCGCCGGTGCTTAAGCCCAGCAAGAGAAGCGGAAACGCGAGCCCCACCGTAATATCGTGACCGTGGAGCACGGCGCGACCGCCGGTCGGTCGAGGCGCGAAACCAATCTCCGCTTCGGGCAACAGATCGCGCTCCGGCCGCTGACTCAGCCCCAGGGTCACGCAAGGCTCAGCCCAACTGTAGACTCGCCAACCCGGCTGACCCGCCTCGGCCGCGGCGAGTAACCGGCGGTCTTCGTTCATATTAAACTCACCTTCCGGCGAGAGAAATGGCATGCCGCTAGCTTACTCGCGTAGACTAGAAGCATGAGCGTCCCGATTGTCCGCGCGCCGAAAAAAGCGGCCCCCACCGCCGAGGTGCTGGCGATCAATCCGCCCCTCGTCGTGGATTGGCTGGTGCGGTTTTTGGTGCACGAGTGCAAGGTGCGGCGCAACATTCACCGAGCCGTGCTGGGTCTGTCGGGCGGCGTGGATTCCGCAGCGGTCGCCTACCTTTGCGCGCGGGCGTTCGGTCCCGAAAACACACTCGTCGTGCGCATGCCGTACAAAATCAGTTCGCAAAACTCACTGGACCACGCGCAGCTGGTCATTGACGACCTCGGCCTCAAACCAATGACGATCCCGATTACGGACATGGTGGATGGCTACCTGACCCAGCTCGGCGGCGAGGTTTCCGCCACGCGCATCGGCAATGTTTGCGCGCGATGCCGCGCCAATATTTTGTTTGATCAGAGCGCGGCCATCGGCGGCCTTCCAATTGGCACGGGCAACAAAACTGAGCGGCTGTTTGGCTACTTTACTTGGCACGCCGACGATAGCCCGCCGATCAATCCGCTGGGCGACTTGCTCAAGTCCCAAGTTTGGGACATCGCCCGCGAGTTGGGCGTGCCCGAGGTGATTGTGGACAAACCCGCCTCGGCGGACCTAGTTCCGGGGCAAACGGATGAGGGTGATTTCGGCATCAGCTACGCCCGCGCCGACCTGATTCTGCATTACCTACTGCAAGGCTATGACCGCGCCGGGTTGGTTGGTCTTGGCTTCCCCGATGCCGAGGTCCAGCTTGTCTGGCGGCGCGTGGATGGCACGCACTGGAAGCGGCATTTGCCGACGGTCGCGATGCTCACGG
Organism: Chthonomonas sp.; assembly: GCA_016788425.1. Classification (NCBI taxonomy): domain Bacteria; kingdom Bacillati; phylum Armatimonadota; class Chthonomonadia; order Chthonomonadales; family Chthonomonadaceae; genus Chthonomonas; species Chthonomonas sp. The sequence goes on along the minus strand of JAEURQ010000002.1, from coordinate 664,886 downwards.
ACACGAGCATCAACGACTACTATCTGCGTCCCGTGGATTACTAGACAATCCTTTGCATCCGCTTGTGCGCTGTCCACGTCTTGGTTTTTGAATGGCAAAAAAGCTAAAAAACTCAGAACCATTTGTCTGGGATTACTTGCAAGAGTTGCAGGGGAGCCTCGATGTTAGGTACGAAGTATTGTCTGGAAACAAGCGTCCGGATTTCTCAGCTTGGGACCATCGCGGAATCAGGGCAACTTGGGAAGTCACTGATCGCGACCACTCGACACAAGCAAAAGATGACGAGTATGCCGAGAGGCTCATTAGAGAGGGCGTCATGATTGTTAAGGATGCCCCCGCTCTTGAGATGCTGAAGAGGAAAATTAAGAAGAAAAGTGAGCAATTGTCTTCTGCCAGTCAGCATCCTAACATGTTGGTGTTTGCAGTTTGGCGCGGCGAAGCCGTCCTGTACCCACATCTCATAGCAAGAGTACTAAACGACAGGTCGCATGAACATTGGAGGTTCAATGACCATACAGAGAACCAAAGCATCTCTGCACTATCAATCTTACGAATTGCCCAAGTCGGCATTTTTGAGCATGACCTAGATTCAATTTTAGACAGAAATGCCAAAACCATGGATGAGTGCCTGCATGCCGTCGATTTGTTCTTAAAGGCATATGAGTTGATTCGACATCAGGACCCTTGGAAGCCACGGCTGGATATTATCCTAAATCCGCGAGCACTGAGTCCATGGCCTGTTGGTCTTTGGGGCCGCCACGATCGCGTCTTCCTTCCAACTGCCGACGGCTTAGAACTCCTGTATGACGGGTTGAGCCCCGCAACCTTGCGCTCAGCCTAGGACCTGTCTCGCAGAACTGTTCGTTGCGCTAATTACCTCGCACATCATGCAGCGAAGCGAGCCGCCTGAGGCTTCAATCGTCGCGATGGCGGGCGAGTAGATGGGCTGCTGCAGTGTTTCCGTGAGCGCGGCTCGTGCCGTCGCCGACATCCACCAGGCGCGCTCGTGACCTTGCAATTCCATAGCGTTGCCGGCGAAACCCCGGACCTCGTCATCCGAAAGCTCCACAATGCGGTGACCGGTTGAGGCGAGTCCGGCTCGGACATCGTCGCCGCAGCCGTGCCACATGAGCGCCTCGTCTTCGCCGATCGCCATGATCACGTTGGTGTGATACACCGGCTTGCCATCGAGCTCGGCTTCGAACTCGATGACCTTGATGCCGGTTTGGCGGGACCATTCGGCCAAGGGCGCCGGGTGCGTGCGCGGCCCTAAGCAAGCGTACGCGAGGTTGTTCTTTTGGTCGAGCACCAGGCTGCCCGTGCCCTCCAGGGCTTGACCATCCGCCTCAAACTGAGTCAGATCAATGATGCGGCGATTGCCGATCAACGATGCGAGCGCGCCGACCCGGCGCTCGCGACGGCGACTCGCGTTGAGCATCGGATACACGACGACAAAATCCTCGTGGAAGCTGATCCAGTTATTCGGGAAGACGGCGTCGGGCGCGTCCGGCAGACCGGGCAGCACCGTCACTTCGACACCCGCCTCGCTTAGCATCGCAACTGCATTGTCAAACTCCGCGCAAGCGAGCTCGGCGATATCGCCCACAACCGGGCGCTGAAACACGTTGGTCGCCGCCGTTTCGGGGTTCACCGAAAAGTGGTCGGGGCGGACCATCAACACGTGCGAGCGAGTCATTGCAAGCCTCCGTAGATAGCGCACGGCGCGCCCGTTTGCTTGGCCCAGCGGATGGTGCCGTACTCGTAGTGCCACCACTCGTTGGGGTAGTTGACGAAGCCGGCGCCGATCATGGCGTGATACAGCACGCGGCGCATGCGGCCCGGCTCGCCAAGCGGCTCGCGTTCCAAGGCGCTGGTCAAGGAAAGGTCGTGCGCGTCATCCATAGAGGTACCTACGTCCACGGGTTCGCCGGTGGCCAAGCAAATGAGCGACACATCGACGGCACCGCCGGTCAAGTGAGGCGGGGGTTGGACAGGGTTGAACTCCGGACTCGCGACAAATCTCCGGGTTTGCGCCAGCAGCTGTTCGCCGCTCCACTCAGGGTTCAGGCGACGCGTGGTTGCCATCATTTCGTCCCATAGGGCTTGTTGCACCACCAGAGGGCGGTAGCCGTCGCTCACTCTCAAACCAATCTCATGTGGCAAAGCCTCGACCGCCACAGCCAAACGACGCTGTACTTCCTCGCGAACCAGGACGGCCTCAGTTGCCCCAGGGAGGCCAGCCACACAATACATGCTGACCGCAAAAAGCCGCCCTGCGGAGGGCAACTCAACCAAGGGCTGATTGCATTCCACAATGGGCGGCCTAGAGGACCAATCCTCATCGAGTATTGGGATTGGCGGAAGACCGGCACTCATTGTGCCAGTTTAACCAAGGGGAGGGAGGGCCCGGCTCGCGCAAGGCCCCATTCTCTCTCAGTTCCGAGCTTTCGCTCGGCGCAGACGAAGGAACATGCCTGCACCGAGGGCGATAACCGCAAAGGACGACGGCTCGGGAACGATCTGGATATTCGTTTCAACGATCTCTTGAGTGATTCCGCCGAACGCACAATTCCAATCGCTTTCTTCAGTGTTGCCAATGCCCCACCAGCCGATTGACCAGTGCTTTACACTGTAAGTTCCGACCGCCATCTGTGAGAAGTCCATATTAAGGACGTCAGCGTAAGACGAGCGGGAGATCGTGCCAGCGCCATCGCCGGGCATCCAGTGATATCGATCCAGGCTGTCGGCGGAGAAGATGTGGGTGCTTGAACCGCCCGAAGTCTGCTCGAAAAATGCCCAAGCGCCATTCCACGAAGTGTCGTGGAAAATGGAGGCCTGCGACGTTCCATCGGCCCACATGAGATCCGGTCGCGTGAATGAGATATCCGGCGTTGCAAAGGTCATGGCAAAGCTCGGCGTTACCGACTTGTCAATCTTGATGAATCCGACTCGAGGATCAAGGTCCACGGCCGAGCCATCCAAACCACCTACAGTGAAGCTACCCGTTGTCCCCGAGATCGACGGCTTCGGAGCCTCTTGGATGTCCACATCAATCGAAGCATCGTCGCCGTTGAACTCTTCCAAGCTCATGCCGAATCGATGCGAATCCGAGTTGGTCATGCAGTCGTTATTCCAAGTGCCAAAGACACGCGATTCCATGCTGGCTGCCGCGCTCATTCCACCCAAGCGGTCGCTAGGCAACATATAATCGGCCGCAACCGAACTGGCCGAGAACTTGAGCATCGAGCGATACGCGTCAAATTCTGCCTGCGTGCCGGGTTTGAGAACCGCGGACGAGCTGCTTTCATTTGCACCTAAACTCAGTTGATCACCCCAAGTCAATTCGCCGCCGCCGTATGGCGAGCCGTTCACGCTGAGATTCCCAGTGAAACTGTCAATGCCGATCTTCGATTGGGCCCATGCAGAACCAACGCAGAAGACGACAAGTAAGCCGAGAGAGCGATTAAATTTCATCATTTAACTCCTTTGTATTTCAATTTGCCGAAGCACTTATGGTTATATCAGGCCATCGCTAAATCTCCGCTAAATCGTTGCAAAACTCTTGAAATGGCATCGAGTTGAACCTGCGCGGTACAGTCTTGGCGTGACGCCCAAGCAAGTCCAGAGAGCCAAAGCCGTGATTTTGGCGATCGTTTTTCTGGATATGGTGGGCTTCACCATGCTCATCCCTGACGTCCAGTTTCGGGCCAAGTCGCTCGGCGCGGATGGCTGGGTGCTAGGCGCGCTGATGAGCAGCATGTTTGCCTCGCAAACTGTGTTCTCCCCGATCTGGAGTTCGCTCAGCGACCGCGTCGGGCGGCGCAACATCTTCCTGCTTTGCACCGGCTTTAGCTGCGTGGCCATGCTGCTGTATGCCTTTGCCGACCACCTGAGCCTGATGTTCGTTTGCCGGATTCTCGCCGGAATCGGAGCGGCCAACGTCGCCGTCGGCAACGCCCTGCTGACCAATCTGGTGAGCGATGAGGAGCGCGACCGGGCGATCAGCCACTTTAGCGCGGCAATGACCGCAGGACTTCTTTGTGGACCGGCCGTGGGCGGCCTCATGCCAAGCCTCATCGGACGCCAAGGACTCGGTTTGCTCGCCGGGGGCTTGTGCCTTGCCGGGATCATCGCCGGGTTTATGGTGCTCGCGAAAGATAAGCCCGAAGTCGTCACCCAGCGCAAACGCAATCCGTTCGGCATCGTACTATTCCGCGAGGTGCCACAGTTACGGGTGCTCGCCATCACGGCGATGGTCGCGTGGTTTGCACTGGCATTGCTCGAAGGCACGTTTGGCCTGCTCATTCAGCACACGCTCGGGCTCGACGAAAAGCACTTTGGGTTTCTCTTCAGCTACGAGGCGCTCGTCGCTCTCGGCTGCCAAACGTGGCTGCTCATGTGGCTCCGCAAGCGGCTCAGCTATCGCGCCTTCCTGCAGCTGTGCTTTCTGTTTCAAGGCGCGGGCCTTGTGCTCATGCCGTTCGCGCCGTCGCTGGTCGTGCTCGTGGTGGCGTCTACGTTGTTCGCGCTCGGCAATGCCATGAGCACGCCGATTGTCAACATGGCCGCGAGCGACTTAGTGCCGAAAGCGCGCCACGGCGAGTTGTTCGGCCTGTTTCAAGGTTCGCGAGGCTTCGGCTTTCTCGTCGCGCCAGCCGTCGGCACCCAGCTGTTCAGCCTCGACCCCAGCTACCCCTACATTGCCGCCGGGCTTGTGTGCCTCGCGGGAGTGATCGCTTTGAGTTTTAGCGTGAGTAGTGCCCCTGCTTCAACGAGCGCTGATTGATTCGCCCGGTTTGAGCCTCACCTCAATCAGGCTGCCCTTGTGCTCCACGGGGCGGCTCCACTTAACCTTGTGGCCCGGCCACGGGTTCGTCAGGCGTAGAACCTTGTCTTGCGTTGCCCTCACGCGGATGGACGTGACAGTTCCATCTCGCCGTGTAGCATCAACAATGAAGCCGCCGTGCGCCCGCAGGGCCCGGAACGAAGCGTCGCGCCACTGGCTTGGCATCGCCGGAAACACAGTGACCACGCCGCCTTCGCTGCGGATCAACATTTCGTGCACCGCTTGCATCGCGATAAAGTTTCCTTCTAGCGTAAACGGTCGGTACTGAAAGTTGGAAAGCCCGCTCTTGGTCTGGTCGCCATTCACATGGAAACCGTTGGGCAGAATGAACGCCCGCTCGTAGTCCTGCAATTGTTTGAGCGCCTCGTCGGACCGATTGCAGCGCGCCAGCATGGCCGAGAACCACGCGAACGAATAGCCGGTCCACCACGCCGTGCCGTGTTTCTTCATGCGCTCCAGTGTGGCGCTTACCATGTTGGTGTCGGGGGCGAGCGTGTTGAGCGGATACAAGCCGAGCGCGTGGCTAAAGTGCCGATGCGAATCGCGGTAAAGTTCGCCTTCGCTAAACGCCAAACCGCTATCTTCGGGGTCGCGCGACCACGCCGGAATCCGCGCCGCCAACGCCCGCCACTTGTTTGCCTCTTGCGTGAGTTTCAGCTCGGTGGTCATGTCGGCCAACGCCCCAAACAGCCACTGCATGAGCATGCCGTCGTAGTTGGAATTCGGCTTCAACCAGGCTCGCAGCGAGTTGTCATGAATCTCCGGCGAACTGGAAAGCGGCAGGGTGCCGTCGGGTCGCAGGAGCCCGGCCAGGGCGGTCCCGATTTCGCGACAGAAGGGATACGCTCGGTTCCGCAGAAAGTTGGGGTCGCCGGTGTAGCGCCAGTGCTGATCGAACTGGTGCGCGATCCACGCACCGTTCGTCGGCGAAAGCGCATACATGCCCCACCCCGCCAGCGGCTTCCCGTCGAGCGTCATCACGCCCGGTATCACCGCGCCATTAACGGCATAGAAGCTCCGCGCGAACGCCTTATAAGTCGGCAACAGCCGCCAGTTGTACTCGATCCAACTGAGCCCCGAGTCCCACAGCCCCGCTGTGGGATACGCCAGGTAAGTCATCTGCGTGTTGAGGTCGTTGTGGTAGTCGCCTTTCCACGGCGGCAAGTTGCCCTCGTCGGCGGTCCACACTCCTTGCAGCGGCATCGGCGGCGAGCCTTTGCGGCTGGCCGCGCCATAGAAATACTTCACCAAATCGTAGTGCGTTTGGAGTTTGGCGTCCGGAATCGTCACCGAGCTTTGCGCCCAAAACTTCGACCACCACTTCTCGTGGTCTCGGGCGGTCGCCGCCCAACCCTTACGAAGCGAGGCCTCTGCGCCGCGTCGTGCCTCGGCCAATCTGCGGCCGATCTTGACGGCAACCAACGACTTGGTGCGGGCCACATAAACCGTGAACTCCAAGCCTTCCGCGCACTTTTGGGTGAACCAAGTCGCCCCTTCTGTTGATTCAACGCGGGCCAATTCGTAGCCCAGTTTGGCAACGGACTTCGGCGGCTGGAGAACTGGCTCCACCGGCAAGCCCTGAAAGTCCAGCAAAATCGCGTCGGCGATGAGCGCTCGCACCGTGCCGCCGGCCCAATTCACCGTGCCGGTCGCGCGGTCCAGGTTCAGGTCAAACGACTCGGGGCGTCCGGGCAGCCTAAACTCGACGCGCCCGGCGGGGATTTTGGTGGGATACGGATGGTTGTACGGACCGTCGAACAGCCGATCCAATTCAGCTTGATTTCCCGCGGCCACGAGCCGCTTCATCGCCGCGTAGTTGAAATCCTTATCGTCCGTACCCGGCGCGGGGCGCAGATCCCAAAGGTCGCCGCGATCCAAACTGAGGCGAAGCACGCCCTCCTCGCCCCACAGCAATCCACCGACCAGCCCATTGCCCAGCGGCACGCCCTCATCCCAAGTGCGGATTGGGCCCGCGCGGTGGATGACCCGATCGGCATGGGCCGAGCCCCCGGCCAAGGCAACCGCCAATAACAATTGATGCATGCCTCATCCTACACCGTCGCGCGGGTCAGACCGGGATAATGGGGGGTTGTGAGCGAACTAGAACTGCGGGCCCTCATGTGCGATGTCGGGCGGCGACTTTGGCACGGCGGGCTGGTGGGCGGCGCCGAGGGCAACCTCAGTGCCCGCATTTCGCCGCAGCGCATTCTTTGCACACCTAGCGGGGTGTCGAAAGGGCATCTTAAGCCCGGCGACCTCGTGGTGATTGACAACCACGGCGAGCCGCAAGATGGCGGCCAGCCCAGCAGCGAAATCAAGATGCACCTTCGCATGTACGCCGTGCGCAAGGACTGCATGGCCGTGGTTCATGCCCATCCGCCGATCGCGACGGCCTTTGCCTTAGCCGGTGAGGAGATTCCGGATGATCTGCTGCCCGAGGCCGCGATTGTGCTCGGCAGCGTGGCCACGGTTCCGTTTGGCATGCCCGGCACCAACGAAGTACCCGACGCGCTGGAGCGCTATTGCGACGATCACAAGACGTTTCTGCTTGCGAATCACGGCGCGGTGGTGATGGGCAACTCGCTCATGGACGCGCTCTACCGGATGGAAACCTTAGAGCGCGTAGCGCAAGTGATTTTCTACGCGCGCCAACTCGGCGAACCGAAACCAATGCCGCCCGCGGCTTTTGATGAGATGCTGCGCATCGGCCTTAATGGAAAGTTGTAGGTTTTCGGGTATAAAGGAAGTTCTGCGGATAAAGGGAACGCGCAAAGTTGGCTGCTGGGCGCGTGAGAATCCTAAGGTTCCCGAATGAGAACCGCACTCATTGGAACTTATAACATGGCAACCTATCGAGGAAGAAAAACAGATATCTGCCGCAAAGTCGGCTTCAACATCTGGGGTAACGCAAAGTGCCCCAGCAACAAGCGTCCGTATCCGCTGGGTCAACATGGCCCGCAGCAACGCGAGCGCCGAACGTCGGAATACGGTGAGCAACTTCTCGCCAAGCAAGTCATCCGACGCTACTACAACATGCTGGAGAAGCAATTCCACCGCACGTTTGAGCGCGCCGCCAAGATGCACGGCAACACCTCGCTGAACTTCCTGCGCTTGCTGGAACTTCGCCTGGCCACCGCCGTGTGGAAGCTCGGCTACGCCACCACCATTTTCCAAGCCCGCCAAATGGTGAGCCACTGCCACATCACCGTCAACGGCAAGATCGTGAACATCGCGAGCTACCAACTGAAGGTGGGTGACAAGGTCGCCGTCCGCGATCGCGATCAGAGCAAGAAGATTGCTCGCATGAACCACTACGAAGGCGCCGCGGTGCCGCCGTACTTTGACGTTGACGTGGCCAACATGTCGGCTCAAGTCGTGGCTCTGCCCGAGCGCGAAGACTTCCCGAAGTTCTTCAAGGAAAGCGCCGTCGTCGAATTCTACGCTCGCTAAGACGAGTCGAGAACAAGACAGCAAAAGGGGCGAAACCGATTGGTTTCGCCCCTTTACTTGTTTGCCGGTCTCGTTACTTCGGCGCGTTGGCGGTGAGCCAAGCCCCAATCTTGCCGCGCTCGTCGGCGCTGATTTTCTTGGCGCCTTTTTCCAGCATCGTAATGAAGTGCGCGACCTCGGTCGCGGCGGCCGGGTAACCGGTGTTGGAACCCTGCTCGTCCTTCTTCATCAGGCTGTTGATCACCAACTTGCCCTTCGCATCCAGAATCGCCATGAACGGCAGACCAGCCTTTTCGCCGCCCCACGCCTTCATCATGTCCACGCCGCCGGCGTTCTCATCCGCCTTGTGCCTTTCGGATTCCAGAACCGTGAGGTGAACAATCTCCAGTCCCTTGCCCACCAGCTTGCCTTCGTCAGTCTTCGTGAGGAAGTCGTCCAGCTTGTGGCACCAGCCACACCAACTGGCGTGGAAGATCACCAAGATGTTCTTGCCGCTCTTTTTGGCGCTGACTTTTGCCGCGTCGATTACCTGAGCGGCGGTGGGAGTTTGGGCGAAGGCCGGAGCCACGGCCAGCATGATCGCGAGAGAAAACAGGCGTTTCATACGCGCATGTTACCAAACTCTTGTTTTACAGGAATCCGGCGATACACTAGAACTAACGCGGCTCGCGAGCCCGTCTGAATTCCTATGAAAGCCAAGCTAACATCGCTGCTTGTTCTCACCGCGGCGGTGAGTTTCAGTCAAATCACACCCTCGAGCCAAGGCAATTCCTTCGTCAAGATGATCGATCGTCTGACGACGCAGCTCCCCAAGAACGATTACGGACTTCCTTCTTATGACGCCAGCCGTATTTTGGTGGCGTTCCATGGCCAATCGCGAGGCAACGCCCGCCAAGCCGTGCTCGCGAAGTACGGGCTGCGAGAAGATCAAACCGCCCTCAACCCCTATTTCTCTCGTCTGATCGTCCCGGCTGGCGTGGATGCCATTCAGTTGATTAGCCGCATTAAGGGCGAGCCGATCGTGCGCGTCGCCGAGCCGGACTACTTGGTCAGCACCAACCTGACGCCGAACGACCCGCAACTCAACGTACTCTGGGGTCTCAAAGATACCGCCGCTCCCGATGCGGACATCAGCGCCGAGCAGGCTTGGGATCTGACCACTGGTAGCAGCGCCGTAAAGGTGTGCGTCATTGACACTGGCCTTGACTACACGCACCAGGACCTGGCCGGAAACTCCTATGCCAACCCCGGCGAAATCCCCGGCAACGGCGTGGATGACGACGGCAACGGCTACGTGGACGACGTTTACGGCTACGACTTTGTCAACAGCGATGGCGACCCGATGGACGACAACGACCACGGCACCCACTGCAGCGGCACCATCGGCGGCAAGGGCAACAACGGCATCGGAGTCGTTGGGGTCAACTGGAACGTCAGCATTTTCGCCGCGAAGTTCCTGAGTGCGGGCGGTTCCGGCTCGACTTCGAACGCGATTCTCTCGGTGGACTACGCACGCGTTCGCGGCGCCAACATCATGAGCAACTCGTGGGGTGGCGGCGGCTTTAGCCAACTCCTGCTGGAAGCCATCCAACGTGCCGAGCAGGCCGACATTCTCTTTGTCGCCGCGGCGGGCAACTCCGCGTCTAACAACGACACCACCGCCAACTACCCGAGCAACTACGATGTTGCGAACGTGGTCGCGGTCGCCTCGATTACGAAGGACGATCAACTGAGCAGCTTCTCCAGCTACGGCGCAACTTCGGTTGACATCGCCGCACCGGGCTCCGATGTTGTTAGCACGGTCCCCGGCAACGGCTACGCATCGTTTAGCGGAACCTCGATGGCGACCCCGCACGTGGCGGGCGCCGCGGCTCTGCTGAAGGCTTACTTCCCCACCGCCAGCTATTCGGCGCTCAAGCTTCGCCTGATGAATGGCGCGGTCTCCACCGCCGCCCTGTCGGGCCGCGTGGTGAGCGGACGCCTGAACGTTTACAACTCGATGGACAACGACACCGTCGCCCCGGGTACGCCCAGCGGCCTCTCGATGACCAAGCGCGGTTATAGCGCGTTTATGGGTCAAATCACGGCCTCGGGTGATGACGGCGCGGTTGGTACCGCTGCCGCCTACGATCTTCGTGTGAGCTCTTCGCCAATCAACGCGGGCAACTTCAATGCCGCCACTCGGGTTTCCAGCCCGGCTCCGGTGGCGAGCGGTCAAACGCAGGACATCAGCCTCACTGGTCTCTCCGCCGGAAAGACCTATTACATCGCGGTGAAGGCACTCGATAACGTCGGGAATCCTTCGGGCATCGTGACGGCCGGTCCGTACACGACGATTGCGCCGACCAGCACCGACGACTTCGAAGGCGCGGCGACCATGACGGTGGAATCGGGTCCGTGGGGAATCTCCTCGACGGCCAACTCCGGTGTGAAGAGCTGGACCGACTCGCCGGCGGGCGACTACCTCGACAACATCGACATCGTTCTGCGCAAGACCGCGCCGATTACGGTGACAACGCCGATCGCACTGTCGTTCTCCACGAAGTACGACCTGGAAAGCAACTACGACTACCTGTACACCGAAGTTTCGACGGACGGTACCAACTGGACCTCGCTGGGTCGCCTCAATGGCACTCGATCGGACTGGCACACCGTTTCGTACAGCCTCGCGGGCTATGTTGGGCAAACCGTGCAACTGCGGTTCCGTCTCGACACCGACACCAGCATCGTGCGGGATGGCGTTTACATTGACGACCTCACTTTGCTGAACTACGTGACGGCTCCGGGTGACAACTTCGACGGCAGTGCGACCTTTACGGGGGATGCGCCTTGGGCGACGGTCGGCACGCGATTCGTTTCGCCGGGCAACAGTTGGCACGACAGTCCGGCTGGCGACTACGTGAACGATCTCAGCATTGACCTCACGCAGAACGGTCAGACCTCGCTTCCAAACATGATCAACCCGCAGGCTCAGTTCAAGATGTGGATGAACCTGGAAAACAACTACGACTACCTGCATGTCCTCTCTTCGTCGGATAACGGCGCTTCGTGGACTGAAGGGGCCGCCTTCACCGGCGTAGCCGAGTCGTGGAACGGTTACACCGCCTCGGTGGTCTCGGGCTCGAACATCAAGTTGAAGTTCCGCTTGACGACCGACGTGAGCGTGGTGCGTGACGGCGTCTACATTGATGACCTGACCTTCGTCGGCGAACCTTGCGAACCGATTGGCGGCACCGTTGCCTATGCGGGCGCTGTGAGCTGGCAAGGCCTGGCCAACCCGGTTGGCAAGCAGGTGGTCATTCAGTTCCGCTCGCCCGGCACGCAAACCGTGCTCTACACGTCAACCGTTACTCTGGGCGCCGGCGGGTCTTACTCGGCGAGCGTTCCGGTGGGTACGTACGACGTGGCCTACAGCGGCGACCGCACTCTGCGACGGGTTCTGACGAACCGTGTGGTGGGCGCAGGCGGTCTCAGCGGGCAAAACCCGGCGCTGAAGACGGCGGACATCTCGGATGACAACATCATCGACATCGCCGACTACTCGGCGCTCGCTGCGGCCTTCGATGCCGTACCGAGCTCGGGTAACTGGAACGCGATGGCCGACCTGAACTTCGATGGCATCATCGACATCGCCGACTACACGCTGTTGGCGACGAACTTCGACCTGGTCGGCGACAACTAAGTCGAACTGGTAGACACAAGAAAGCGGCCCGCTCTACATGAGCGGGCCGCTTTTTGTTGGCGTTAGGCTTGTTTGAGCGAAGCCATATCGATGCAGAAGCGGTACTTCACATCGGCGCGTAGCATGCGCTCGTAAGCCTCGTTCACATCCTGCATGCGGATGACTTCGACGTCGCTGACGATGTTGTGCTTGCCGCAGAAATCGAGCATCTCCTGCGTTTCGGCGAGGCCACCGATGAGCGAACCGCCCACGGATTTGTTGCCAAAAAGCAGCGCAAACGAGGAGAGAGGCATGGGGTTGGGCGGCGCGCCGACCAAGGTCATGTTGCCGCCGCGCGTGAGCAACGCCACATAAGTGTTGATGTCGTGCTCGGCGCTCACGCAGTCGAGAATAAAGTCGTAGGACCAAGCCTTAGCGGCCATGGCTTCGCGATCGGTCGAAATGACCACCTCATCCGCGCCGAGTCGCTTGGCGTCGTCGATTTTGCTGGGGCTAGTGCTGAACACCGTGACGTGCGCGCCCATGGCCTTGGCGAGTTTCACGCCCATGTGACCAAGTCCGCCAAGGCCGACGACGCCGACGCGCATGCCCGGCTTGACTCCGGCCCGCTTGAGCGGCGAGTACGTGGTGATGCCCGCGCAGAGTAGCGGCGCGGCTCCGGCGAGGTCCAGATTCTCCGGAATGCTGAGAACAAAGCTCTCTTTGACCACGATCGACTCGGAGTAGCCGCCGTACGTCACCGGCGCCGTGCCATGACGATCGGCTCCGTTGTAGGTAAAGGTGCCGTTCGGGCAGAACTGTTCGAAGCCATCGGCGCAGTTGGGACACGTCCCATCGGAGTCCACGAGGCAGCCGACGCCAACGGTGTCGCCGACCTTAAACTTGGTGACGCCCGCGCCCACGCTCGTGACCTTGCCCACGATTTCGTGGCCTGGAACACAGGGATAAACGGTGGGCATGATCGCATTCCACTCGTCGCGCGCGGTGTGCAGGTCGCTGTGGCAGATGCCGCAAAAGAGAATTTCGATCTGAACATCGTCGTCCGCATTCGCGCGGCGCGGGATGCTGGTTTGATCGAGAGGTGAAGAACTTGATTGGGCAGCGTAAGCCTTGACTTCAAACATAGGAGTTGCGGGACGCGAGACCGCGGCCCTGTGATCTCAGTATAGCCGAGGGAATTTTCATCATCCCTCCGGCAGATTCGCGACCTTCTAGAATCGGTCCAGGTGCATGACCTTGGCCCACGCGGCGACGAAGTCGCGCACGAGCTTTTCGGCTCCGTCGCTGCTTGCGTACACCTCGGCGATGGCGCGGAGCACCGAATTGGAACCAAACACCAGGTCCACGCGACTAGCCGACCACTTCGTGGTGCCGGTTTGACGGCAACGCCCGGAGAACCGTCGGCGGCTCGCATCATCCGCGACCCATTCGGTACTCATGTCCAGCAGGTTGCGGAAGAAGTCGTTGGTCAACTCACCCGGTCGCTCGGTGAACGATCCCTGAATCGCGCGGAGTCCACCGACGAGGGCGGTCATCTCCGGCGCGGTAAGCGTGAGCAGCTGCGCCTTGTCAATCAGGCAGGCCTCGGCGGGCACGCGAAGACCCGGCTTTTCGAAGTTGCGGAATCCGTCGGCCACAGGTTCCAGGACCGCGAATGACTCAATGTCGGTTTGCTCGGCTGAGGCATCGGTACGGCCCGGTGTAAACGGAACGGCCACCCGCACACCGGCGGCGAGCGCCGCCGCCTCGACCGCAGCGTTGCCCGCGATGACGATGAGGTCGGCCAGCGACACCTGGCCATGCTCCGATTGAATGGCTTCCAAAACTTCGAGGACCTTCGCGAGGCGGGTGGGCTCGTTGGCCTCCCAGCTTCGTTGCGGCTCCAGCCGGATTCGCGCGCCATTTGCCCCGCCTCGCTTATCCGACCCGCGGAAGGTGGACGCGCTCGCCCACGCGGTGTGCACCAAGTCGGCGACAGACAAGCCGGAAGCGAGCACCTTGGCCTTGAGAGTTTCGATGTCGCTGGCCGACAACGTGGCTTCGGGAGCATCTGGCAGAGGGTCTTGCCACACGAGCACTTCGCTCGGAACTTCCGGCCCCAGGTAGCGCGAGCGCGGCCCCATGTCGCGGTGGGTCAGCTTGAACCACGCCCGCACAAAGGCATCCGCGAATGCCGCGGGGTCGGCCAAGAATCGTAGCGAAATCGGCTCGTAGATCGGGTCGAACCGCAGCGAAAGATCGGTCGTGAGCATCGTTGGGCGGTGCATCAGGGACGCGTCATGCGCGTCGGGGATCGTCGCTTCCGCGCCCTTGGCCACCCACTGGTGTGCGCCCGCCGGACTCTTGCTGAGCTCCCATTCGAATCCGAACAGGTTCCCGAAGAAGTTGTGGCTCCACTTGGCGGGGGTGGTCGTCCAGGTAACTTCCAGCCCGCTCGTGATGGTGTGCGCGCCCCGCCCCGAGGCGTAGGAGTTGTGCCAGCCGAACCCTTGCGATTCGAGGTCAGCCGCTTCCGGATCCGCCGCGACATGGTCCGTAGCAGCCGCGCCGTGACATTTGCCAAACGTGTGCCCGCCCGCGATGAGGGCCACGGTTTCCTCGTCATTCATCGCCATCCGAGCGAAGGTATCGCGGATGTCTTTGGCCGCCAGCAAGGGGTCGGGGTTACCATCTGGACCTTCCGGATTGACGTAGATTAGCCCCATTTGCACCGCCGCCAGAGGATTTTCCAGGTCGCGAGTATGGGGAGCCTGACTGTTGTCGTCGGTCACCGTCACGCCTTCACCATCCACGCCAGGCGAGCCCTGGCTATAGCGCACGTCGCCGCCGAGCCAGCTGGTTTCACGGCCCCAATACACATCCTCGTCCGGCTCCCAAGTGTCCTCTCGCCCTCCGGCAAAGCCGAACGTCTTGAATCCCATGCTCTCCAAGGCGACATTGCCGGCGAGAATCATGAGGTCGGCCCACGAGATGGATTGACCGTACTTTTGCTTAATCGGCCATAGCAAGCGGCGCGCCTTATCCAGACTCACGTTGTCCGGCCAACTGTTGAGCGGCGCAAACCGCTGTTGCCCGCGACCACCGCCGCCTCGACCATCCTGAATTCGGTAAGTCCCAGCGCTGTGCCACGCCATGCGGATGAACAACGGCCCGTAGTGGCCAAAGTCCGCCGGCCACCAATCCTGCGAGTCGGTCATCAGGGCGGTCAGATCGTTCTTCAGACCCTGGTAGTCGAGCTTCGCAAACTCCGCCGCGTAGTCAAAGTCCTGGCCCAAGGGGTTCGAGCGATCGGAGTGCTGGGTCAGCAGATCAACCCGGAGCTGGTTTGGCCACCAATCACGGTTTTGGGCGCCGCCCCCTGCCACCGGCAGAGGAGCGCCAGAAAAAGGACACTTGGTTTCGTTGGACATAGTTTGAAGTTAGGACTTGGACTGACAGTGGGGGCAGATCCCCCAGTAGACGACTTCGGCCTCGTCAATGACGAAGCCATGAGAAAGGTTGGGTTGCAGACACGGAGCCGCCCCGACGGCGCAATCAATATCCACCGTGGCGTGGCAGGTCCGGCAGATGAGGTGGTGATGGTTATCACCTACTCTGGTTTCATACAGAGCGGGCCGCCCGGCCGGTTCGATCCGGCGTAGAATTCCCGCCGCGACCAAAGCGTTGAGGTTGTTGTACACCGCCTGACGTGAGATCTTCGCCAACCTGACGCGGGCCGCGCGCACGATAAACTCCGCATCCTGATGCTTGCCTTCACCTTCCACCACCTGCAGCACCACCTGGCGCGGGGCCGTGAGGCGAAGGTTTGCGTGGCGGAGTCGGGACTCCACATCGGCGTGCATACGGCTAGTCTATCTGGTTTTGTGGACTGAGTACAGATACTTTTCCCCAGGTAGCCTTGGATCGTGATTGAAAAGTTTCGCGAGCGCTTTGAGAAGAATATGAGCCGCCATGCGGGCCTGAGTTGGGCCGACGCAGCGGCCCTGCTGGAGCCGCATTGGGATGCAATTGCGCACATGGAAGCGAGCGGCGGCGAGCCCGATGTCGTTCGCTGGCGATCGGGCCAACACTCAGTGGTGGACTGCTCAGCCGAAAGCCCGACCGGCCGCCGCAGTTGCTGCTACGACCGCGAAGGGCTCGAATCGCGCAAAGACCACCCGCCGAAAACCACCGCCATTGACATGGCCGCCGAGATGGGCGTGAGGCTGCTAGCCGAGGGCGAATACATCGAACTCCAGATGCACGGCGAGTTTGACCTCAAGACGTCGAGCTGGCTCCAGTCCGAGGCCGAGATGCGCGTTTTGGGCGGCGCGATTTTTGGTGACCGCCGCTTCGGCCGGGTGTTCATCTATCACAACGGAGCGCAGTCCTACTATGGCGCGCGCGGATTCCGCGCGGCCATTGACCTCGACTAGTTGTCTTCGGTTTCGTGCCCCATGATGTGGCGCGCTGAGTAGATTTGGCCCGTGTGGTAGGCAACGTGGAACGCCATGTATTCCAAGGTTTGGCGCCAGGTCCAGTCGGGCCGAGTCGGATTAATCGCCTCGGGATCGGGGTTCATCGCGGCGAACTCGGCCATGACGGCGCGGTGCACTCGCTTCACCTCTTCGTATACTTCGCTGGCCGTCATGGGCAGCACCAGCGGCTCGTCCAGCGGGCCCTGATAATATCGCTGATGCGCTTCGGCAAAGCGTCCGCCAACCTTTCCGCCGGCGATGTTGTGGTCCTCTCCGTAAGCGATGTGGCTGGCGATTTCACCGACGCTCCACAGGTTCGGGTGGGGCCGTCGCCACAGGTCGGCGTTGGGCATGCCCTTAAATGCTTCGCCCAACTCCCAATGAGCGGTGTCCATGGCTTGAATCAGTAGCTGCAGCGGATGCATGCCCGAGTCTTACCACGCGCTAGCGTGGCCGTGGTTAACTCTTTTGCCAGACGCTGCGGGTTTTGTCGACGTCGGCGGTGATCTTCTCCGAACGGGCCTTAAGAACAGCGTTCGAGATTGCGCGGTTGTCAATTGCCATGGCCGCCATCAGCGAGCCGCCATCGGTGATGTAAAAGAACGTGGGCTGGACTTTCGCGTTCTGCTTCAGCAGTTGCAGCGTCATGTCGTCGCCGGTTTTGGGCGCCGGCCCCAGGTTCACCGTCATCCACACGAAGCTCTTGCTCGGGCTGATCTCGAACCCCAGAGGAATGTTGAGGCTTTCGGTTTTGAAATCGACCGAATACTTCTCCTTGCCGACCTCGGTATTGAGGTCCTTCACGGTGTGCCCAAGTTGACCCAACATCTCGCGCAGTTTCTTGGCGTCGAGCGGGGCGTCATCGGCCGCCGCAAACCCCCACATGAGGAGGAGCGAAAGGGCGAGGGTGATGGTGGCGAGGATGCTGGCTTTTTTCATATCAGTGCGTAGAAGATGTGACGTTCAGCATCCCCGGATCGTTTCGAGTCCTCGCTCGTTCCATACCGCGACGGCAAGATCTCCGCAGCACGCTTAAGCGCGTTTGCGACGGAGAAGCGCAAGGCCACCCAAGCCCAAGGCGAGCAACCCGCCCGGCTCGGGCACGGGCGTTGCCGTTAGACCAAAGGAATACGGCACGCAGCCGGTGGAATTCCCGGTGCGGTCATAGAGCCGCTGCGAGCGCAACCGGTAGCTGCCAGGCATCCAGAAGCCCGAATAGTTCTGAATCTGCGTCCGGCTGACGTGCAGCACCCAGGTCGTCCCCACCAGCATGTCGATTTCGGTGAACGAATTCGGCGGATCGAATTGGGCCATCGTCGTGACGGCATGTACGCTCGGAACATCAATGCCCAAGGTGGCACGGCTCATCATGTGCCCGCTATTCCCGGCCCCGTTGTCCACGGAAACCCAGCACGCCACCAAGGACAGACTCAATGTCGTCGGGCTGCAGTTCCAGGCGGCGCTGGCAAAGGTATGCACATTGCTCGAGGCTTGGTTAGCGAAGGAGTCGATCTGCTGGCCGAAGCCCTGCACCGGCCCCATGTTGTTGAGGAATGCGGTGTGGGTATCGAACGAAGCCCCGGATCGAGCGTCGGCCTCCAGCCGGTAAGAGGCGTCGTAAATGCTGATTTGGGCCAAACCCATGGCCGGTGCGGCGCACGCCGCGGCGACAATAATTTTGTGAAAGTTCATTTCTTTCTCCCGAAACCTTTGAGAGCCTTTTGTTAAGAAATGTTTCACTTTTGCCCGAGAAAGTTGCTAGATGCCAATTTTGCGGGGTCGGATTACCAGGTTTTCATACGGGGCATGTCATTCGGCGAATGATCTCTTATAATCGCCATTGATGAAGAAGCTTCAGGTTCTTTGCGTGGGGGCGATCGCGCTGGCGGCCGTACCTGCCCGGGCGGTGGAGATCGATTCCTATCTCACCGGGGTGTTTTTCGCTGACGGGACTAAGAGCAACAGCCCCGGGTTCCAGAATCATGCGGTCGGCAACACGTTCATCGGCTCGACGATCATTCCCGAGCGGCGCAACTTCTTTCTCTTTGATGTTTCCGGCGCAGCCGGACCGATCGTCTCGGCCAAGCTCAAGCTCTATGTCCCAAAGTTTCCGCCGGACGGAGGCTTCGGCTACATCAGCCCGGACCCGACCGAGGACTACTTGGTGACAGACACGCCGTTCACTGCCGATGACATCTCCACGCCGGTAATTCCGACCTCCGTGGCGGCCATGATGTGGAGCACCTTCGGCACGGGAATGCCGTATACGCTGACCACCGTCTCGGTGGATTCGATGGGCACCGATCTGGTGCTCACGCTCAGCGGAGCCGCCCTCATCAAGCTCAACGAGGCTCGGCTGGGAACGGGCAAGTGGGCCGCGACTGGCCGACTAACCACGCTCGCTGGCCATCCGCCGCTGACCGACCAACTGCTGTTCTCGTTCACGGACCCAACCGGCGCGGTCGCACCAACCACCCCGAAACCGCGGCTGGAGTACACCGTCGTTCCGGAGCCGGCCGGGCTCGCTGCGTTGGGGCTGGCCATGGTTGCGGTCTTGCGAAAAGGAATCCGGGCGTCGTCGCGCACGTTTACTCCGTAACCGCTGTACACCAGGATTGAGGTTTTGACGATGTCAATCAAATTCTGGGTCGCGGTGGTTGTCGGAGGGTTGCTTGCGATCCTCGCGGCCTTCGCGGCTATGCCGGGAACGTTTGAGGTTCACGAGGGCCTTGGAAATGTTTGCCTTGGCGAGCAAAAGGTCGTGCGCTACGGCATTTCGCGGCTGGCCAGAGTCGGGTTTTCGTACGGGAAAAAGGGGTGCAGCGCGATCATCTCGGGGCGTTGCTTTGTCACCGTGATCACCGCCACAGGCCAGACGCAAACGCTGTATGGCTGGGGGCTATGTCGTTCCAACGATGCCTACTTACGGCCCCAAGCATCGCGGCACCTGGCCACCGTCACTCTCGAACTAGACTAAGTTTATCGGGAGGTTATCGGGCACTTGAAGCCGCCGACCACCGCATGGCGCGGGCGCGCCTAGCTCGGGGAAAATGGCGTTTATGGAGCCGATTGAACTCGCCAAAGAACAAGACCGAGAGGGATACCGATGAATGCGTCGGCGTTCGAGACGTTGGCCAATCGTCACAAAGACGCAGTCTATCGACAGATGATTCGAGTTTGTAACCATCGCGAGGATGCCGAGGATGCGCTCGCCACGGCTCTGATGTTGGCTTTTCAGGCCCATGACCAACTGCGATCCGAGGAGGGCTTTCGAACCTGGCTAGGGACCATCGGCGCTAGGGTCTGCGCTCGCATGCGCCACCACAAAGAAATTCACACGGCTCTCGAGTTCGCCGAGGAGCACAACTTATTGAATGACGCATCCGAATTCGACGCGGCGGTTATCAAAGGTTGTGTGAAGGACGCGATTGAGCAACTCCCCACCATATACAGGGAGATTTACGTGGCGTGCGAACTCGAAGAGCAAACCGTCGTGGAGGCCGCATTGCACCTTGGCATCACGCACAACGCGGCCAAGTCGCGACTCCTTCGCGCTCGGGTTCTCGTCCGGCAGTCTCTAGATACTTCGATCTGCAGTACCTGAATCAGTTTCGGGAAACGCCGTCTCTCTAAGGACATGGGGTGGTTCGCAATCTTTGCCATGGGCATACTGCTCGGACTGTTCGGCGGAGGAGGAGGAATTCTTACGGTGCCGATCTTAACCGGATTGTTCGGTCTAAGCGCTACTTCGGCGACTGGCAATTCACTGTTCATCGTGGGAGTTACCAGTCTGGTTGGTGCGACCTCCGGTGTTGTTCGAGGGCAAACCCAAATGAAGGCGGCAACCCTTCTCGCTCTGCCCTCAATGGCCGGGGCCGTTCTCGCCAGAAAAGCGATCATTCCAAACCTTCCGGCGCAGGTTTTTTGGTGGACAAAGGACCAATTGATCCTGGCGGGATTCGGGATTCTTATGCTCCTTGTCGGGTTCAAGATGCTTTGGAAACCGTCGTCACCATCATCCCAAGGCCCAAAGACGGGCAAAGTGTTGACACTTGGCTTTGGGATTGGCCTGATCAGCGGCACCCTCGGAGCGGGCGGCGGCTTCCTTATCCTGCCGGTCCTCACTCTGTTGATGGACTTGCCCATGGAGCAAGCAATTCCCACTTCCCTCCTTGTGATTGCCCTCCAATCAATAGCCGGATTTGCCAGTGAGCTCTCCGGTTCGATCCCCTGGTCCTTCCTGCTGGCCGTGACAAGTGCAGCCCTCGTTGGCCTGACCGTTGGGATAGCTAGCCGCCACGTTGTACCGGTAAGAGCGCTTCGAGTTGCATTCGCCTACCTGGTGATCAGCGTCGGAGCTCTCATGATTTTCCGATTGACCTGAATCACTATGTTATTCACGCGCCTCTTCCTTACCATGGGACACCAGATAATTACCGCAATGGAGCTTCGGGCTCGCCTTGATAACCACGACTCTTTGCAATTGATTGATGTGCGATCCGCGGGAGAGTATGCCGCCGGCCACGTTCCCCATGCACTGAATGTTCCGCTTGAGGAACTGGAGGGCCGCCTCATGGATTTCAGCTCAGGTCCAGTCGCAATTCTTTGCCAATCGGGTGCGCGTGCCCAACTCGCCTGCGACATTCTTTCTCAGCATCACGGTGACTTGCTGCTGGTGCAAGGGGGCACCAAGTCCTGGATCGACTCAGGCGGTCCCGTCGTATCTTCGACTTCCTCGCGCTGGTCACTCGAGCGTCAAGTGAGATTGGGTGCAGGATTCCTGGTCCTTCTCGGATCGGTAATGACCGTCACCAGCGCTCCTGGATGGGTTTACTTGACGATGGCGATTGGCGCCGGGCTTTGCTTCGCAGGCCTCACCAACATCTGCGGTATGGCCCTTTTGTTAGCAAAGCTTCCCTGGAATCGATCTGCAAAAAGCCAAGGAACGGCCTCTGAGGTACGAAGCGCGTGATCATCCGCCATTTCTACGACGAAAATCTTGCGCAGGCGTCTTATCTAGTTGCATGCGGGGAGACTGGCGAAGCAATTGTCATTGACCCGATCCGAGATATTGCTCAATATCTTAAGACCGCTACGCAGCATAACCTGCGAATCACGGCCGTCACCGAAACCCATATTCATGCTGACTTCGTTTCTGGGACACGCGAGCTTGCCGCCGCGACAGGTGCAACCATGTACCTTAGTGATGAGGGCGATGACCAGTGGAAGTACGACTTTGCCGATGAACAGGGCGCTCGACTCATCACCGACGGCTTCGTGATTCAGATCGGAAATCTCTCCCTGAAAGCGATTCATACTTCGGGACACACTCCAGAACATCTGTCCTTCTTGCTAACGGACAATCCCGCGGGGCAACTGCCGCACTCCTTGTTCACGGGTGATTTCCTCTTTGTTGGTGATGTTGGCCGGCCCGATTTGCTGGAGCTTGTGGCCAACATGGCCGGCACAATGGAGGAAAGCGCTCGCTCCTTATTCCGTTCAGTTCAAAAACTCCGTGACCTGCCAGATTCGCTTCTTATCTGGCCGGGTCACGGTGCTGGGTCAGCTTGTGGGAAGTCTCTTGGTGGAAGTCCCGTTTCGAGTTTGGGATATGAGCGTGAAACAAACTGGGCGCTTTCGGCTTCTGACGAACAGACATTTGTTGCTACCGTGTTAAGCGGTCAACCAGACGCACCGCCCTACTTCAAAACCATGAAGCGCCTAAACAAAGCAGGCCCGCCGATCCTTACCGGGATGCCGAAACTAGCGCAACTCATGGAAGTCGAAGGGATGCTGGTCGATGTTCGGAAGAAAGATGTTTCAAGATCGGACTACCATGCCGGATCCCTAGTTATCCCAAGCGGCACCGGCCTCACCAACTGGGCTGGCTGGCTGCTCGAATACGAGGTCCCGGTGACCCTGCTCGCGGAGTCTGAACGGCAAGCGAACGTCGCCGCTCGAGACCTTGCCACGATTGGTCTGGATGTTGTGGCAGGGTGGATGGAAGCCTCGAATCTAACTGGAGGCGGTTCAATGGTGCCGACCATCGCGTGTGGGCAATTGACCGGAACTGAGGTCATGCTTGATATTCGGAATCTCAATGAACGGCAACAGTCTCTTGTGCGCGGCTCCATCCACATTCCACTAGGCTACTTAGCGCAGCGGGTGGGCGAACTACCAACAGACCGAAAAATCGTTGTTCACTGCGCGTCCGGGGCTCGATCACCCATCGCACTCTCGATTTTGAAAAGAGCTGGACTGTCGAATGTCGCCGAGCTAATAGGTGGACTACGGGACGTTGCCAAACAATGCCCCGCACTCGTTATTGCCGGATAGTGTCACGGGGCCGAACGCACACCATGTGGCATGATTCAGGGTGATGGACCCGATTGAACTCGCCAAAGAACGGGCGGTCAGCAACATGGACATATTCTTGCGCAACTTTGCGCACGTGCCCGACGACCGCTTGAACTACACTCCCACGCCGAGCGCGAAGTCGGCGTTGCGGGTGGCGGCGCACACCGCGCTTTACGCCGGGCGATTTGCCGAGATGATCCGCACCCGCCAACTTCCGAACCCGCACGACATTGACGCCTGGCTAGCCGAGCGCGCGGCCGAGGAAATGGCCATCACGAGCCGCGAAGAAATGGAGCGCGTGTTCCGCGCGGGCACGGCCGAGGTGCTCGCCGCCCTGGATGGTCTTTCGCCCGAGGATGTTGAGATGGACCTTTTGGCGGGGCAAGGTGGCTCGTTCTCGATGCGGCAGCTGATGAACCTGCCCGGCTGGCACGCCACCCTCCACCTCGGCCAGATTGATTACCTGCAAACATGCTGGGACGACCAGCAGATTTATCTAGACTAAACCGCCTAACCCTTCTCGTAGATCGCCGCAAGCACGACATAGTACGAGGAGTTGTAGGTGACGTCCTGGTAGTCTGCCGGCCGCAGACTCCTGGATTCGTTGTAAGTTTTTACAAACTTCACGACATCCGACTTGGCAATATTTCTTGGGAGCCCAGTGGAAGCAGGCGTTACCACGAGGCAATTCCTATGCTGGCCAACGGTGAACTTGTTTCCCCGCTTCGTCTGCAACACCTCGCCTTCAAGACCGGCAACTACCTGCATCAATTCTTCGTAAGTCACGATCGCATGTTACCGAACCATGCCGCGGAATCGACTACACTTCGGGAAAGGATTTCACGAATGGCGACTCGATACATGGTGCACGATGTGGATGCGAGCGTCGCGTTTTATCGCGACCAGCTTGGCATGATTTTGGAAGAGCAGTGGGGGCCAGCAATGGCGATCATGAGCTTCGGCGACGAACGCCTTTGGTTGGCCGGCCCGATCTCCTCGGCGGCAAAGCCGATGCCTGATGGGCGCACACCCGAACCCGGCGGCTGGAACCGCATCGTGCTTGAGGTGGACAATTTCGACGAGTTAGTGGACAAACTCAGGGTAGGCGGGGCGACGTTCCGCAACGAGCCCATCTCCGGCCCGGGAGGCCGCCAAGTGCTCGTCGAAGACCCTTCCGGCAATTGCATCGAGCTGTTCTCGTCGCACTAAAGCAACGTCCATGGACAATCAACCTGTTTCAACACTTCAGTTCCAGAACACCGCCACCGGCAAGACGTTGCAGAGGGTGGGATGGAAGTTGAACCGAATGTCGTGGGCCTACTGGACATTGCGGGCTATTTTTTACTGGATCATGTTGCTGATCTGCTCCATGGTTGTGACGGATTTCGTCGCCACGATGATGTCCTATGATGTAGGTTTTTCCACCATGTTTTTGCCAGCCTTAAGCATAAGCTTCGGTGCGGCCGTCGTTTTAGTTACCGTAGCTATTAGTACCAGTGTCGTTTACTTCGAGCAGCTGCACTCTGTCCCGAAGAAACCCTTGGAGCTACGTGCTAACGGACTCGCCGCTTTGAGCCCATTGGACATTGAAATCGTTATCCCCTGGCACGCGATGAAATCGGCCATTGAAAGTGCGGATGGCTGGATCTTACGGGATGGCATGGTTTACTACCTTGTGTTCCGGGAAGCGCTTCAGAAAGCTGGCTTAGAAGACGAGTTTCGTCGCCGCATCGCGGACTCAGTTTCGCCGCCGAAAGAAGCTGCCAGGTAAGGTTCAATCCGCGGTGTACCGAGTCGAGGCAACGTCAATTTGCTCGTTCGGGCATTTAGCTTCCATCCACTAAGCGGCTCGGGCGCTTGAGCTTGCCCCAATACCAACCCTCGCGCAGCTTCACTTGCGCCGCCGAAGCCGACTTCGCCTCGGTCACCACAACCTTCTTACCCTCGGTTTTCACGTCTAACCCAACTTGGCGCAACACGTCCTCGACTGGCAGTTCGCCGGGCGTCATCACCCACTTGTCGAAGATCGGCCCCATGTCCACTCCGCCGAAGCGCACAATCTGGCGTCGCAATTCGCTCTCGGCAAAGCCGGGGCGATCGTCTTTGCACATGTTCCAAAGCGCGAGTTCGACATCATCGAGCGACCGCTTGCCGCCGGTGCGCGCCCGAATCTCAACATCGAAGAGCAGGCCCAAAAGCCAGCCGGTGGGATAGTAATTTACGCCAAAGCCGTTGCTGTTGCCACGCCCGTCGGCCGCGTCGGCCACCCGGAAAGCGCCCTCAAACGGGCTCACCTCCAGCCGCTTAGGGTTCGAGCGCACGCTGCTCACCTGGTCGGAAAGATCATCCAAATACTCGGCCTCGCCGTACCATCCGTATCGGTGCGGAATGAGGCTGGCGTAGTAGTCAGTCACGCCCTCCAGCCACCACAGCGAGCCAGTGCGCGGAAGCCGTGTGTAATCGAACGGGCCGAGCGACTCCGATCGGATGCGTTTGACGTTCCACAGGTGGAAGTATTCGTGGCTGAGGCCCCGCATGGACGCCGGCCCTTGCACAAGCGAGAGAAAGTCCTGGCTCGAAGAAGCGTGTTCTAACCCTCCGGCGCCATCGCCCAAATCGCCAGCCCAAATGTGCCACACGTAGCGCTTGTAGGGGGCCGCACTCCCAAAAAAGTGGGTCGCGCTTTCGGTGATGAACTTGGTCATTTTGAGCGTGCGATCGAGGTTCAGCCGATCGCGGGCCGTCCCGCGAATGGCAAGCGTGTGCTCCTTCCCGCGCGACACATAACTGGCCGTTCGGAACTTACCCAGGGTCACCGGCGAATCGGCCAGTACATCGTAGTTCGGCGCTTCAAAACCGCCTTCCGGACGCGGCTCCAGCGAAACCGCGAGTTGCTGATCCTTGCTGAGCGCGAAGCTGAGGTTGCACTTCGTCTCCTTGCGACCCACCACGTACATGTACATCGAGGGCCCGCCGTAGTGAATCGTGTCGGGGTCGGAGCTGAAGATTCCCATGCGGCCGGTTTCGTGCGAAATTGCCCGGCTGTAACTGACGACGACCGACTTTGCGCCGAGGGTATCGATGTGCCAGGTGTCCGGGCGGGGCTTGCTCACGGCGCGCGGCAGCCCATCGGCGGCGGTCGCGGAGACATTCTTGATCGCGTCTGCGTTGTTCTCCAGAATGTAGTAGCCCGGCGACCAAGCCGGCATCGCGATGTCCACCGTCTCGCCTTCGCAGGGGATGGTCATGCTTACTACGACTGTGTTGAGGTCGGCCGAGGGCGTGACGTGGTAATCAATGGGCAGCGCCATCGGCGCGGGAAGAAGGAACATGACGAGATAAGTTTGGCACGCGGGCACGAAACCTCTGCAGTTCTATCAAGGAGCCAGGAATGGCACTTTCTTACGAAGACAAGGGCTTCGCCTTTTCCCGCCGATAGGCCAACATCTCTTTCAAAGCTTCGATGACCATTGCCTTCGCCTCGGCGAGGGTTTCGCCCTGCGAGTTCACACCTGGAATCTCGGCAACGTAGGCGCAGTACCCACCTTCCTCGGCTGCTTCAAAGACGAGGGTTACGGATTCCATATCCTGATTATGAGCCTAAGACGCGCAATTGGCAACGCAGATTCAGTTCTTCGCTTCGTTGTAAGATAACCAACATGACCGACCGCGCTCACTTGATTGAACTGGCCAACCTGGCCTGGTCCACGTTTCTGGAATCTATCGAGGGATTGAGCGAACCCCTGGCCTGGGCCGCGGTGGAGTTGCAACCGGAACAGTACCTCCACTCCGAGGGCTCGATTCTGAGCCAGATTGCCCACGTCGCCAACGGCAAAATCATCTATGGCAGCGTCGCCTTCCGCAACACCGAGGTGCGATGGCGCGAACTCTCTCCCAAGGTCGACTCCCTGTGGCCGAACCTCGAAGCCGTGGTGGGTTGGCTACACGAGGCGCACACCTACTGGATGAGTTCGTGGGCGGATGTTGAGGACTTTGAAGCCGATCACCTGCGGTTTGACGGCTCATTGGTGCCGGCCTGGAAGCTCATCGCCACCGTGACAAATCACGACCATTATCACGCCGGGCAGATTCAACTTCAGCGCTCCATCCTCGCTCCCTCCTCAACGCCCCCCGCGCCCGAGGGCGACTTGTGGGAGACGTATTGTAAGGACTTCCCTTCTTGGTAATTGGCAAAGCCGACAAGGGTGATCAGGTACCTTTGGACATGCTTGCCACGCACGTTTCGTTGACCCTGGTTCGGTTCGACACGGTTCAGGTTGCCGGCGAATGGGCGGGGCCGCCGCCTGCGGGAACGCTGTTTCGCGCGATCGGCGCCGACGGGCGCGCCGCTAGCACGCCGGTGAGCGAGCGCAGCGGCTACACGTTCGCGATCTTCGGCCTCCACGATTCGCTGGATTCTGCCGCAGAGATGCATCAGCGTCACGCCGAGATTTGCCCCTGGACGCAGTCGGCCAAGGAAACCTTCAGCTTAGTGCTGCTCCCGACAAGGCACATCGGCGAAGTCAACTACCTTGCCCCCGAGAATCCCGGACTCATCTACAACTGCTCGGCCGAGGGCGTGCCCCCGGGCAGATTCGTAGTGCTCATCACCGTCGGTTTCGATCGGATTGAGGGTTGGCAAAAGGCGGCCGCGGCCTTTGGCGAGGGCGTCAGCGCCGTCCGCATGTCCATGTCGTCCACGGCCGGACTCCTCTCTCAGCAGACCTTTTTCTTGGATGGCGGCGAGTTTGATGGCCTCACCGTGACCATCTGGAATAGCTTTGCCGAAATGCGCGACGCGATGTACGGCCCCGGCGTACACCGCGACATGTTGCAACGTCACCGCGACGGTGGATTCGGGAACCCCCGGAGTTCCTTCGCCCGGTGCAGCGTGGAGCGCTCCTCGGGCACTTGGGAAGGCGGCCACAGCTTTGAGAGCTTATGACTCAGCGTGGCCCCTCAACGACGTAAACCGGCATAAATGCTAGGCTGCCTCCCTCTCCAAATCACTTATCATCCAAAAAATGATGAAAAATTTCTTGTTGTTCGCGCATCTTTCGTGCGCTGCCATTTGCTCGGCCCAGGTGATCAACGGGTCGTTTGAGAGTCCCAATGTTGTCGCGACTCTCGACGATGGTACTGGACTCTATTTGTACACGCGCAACTCAACCGTTGCGACCGGCTGGACAATGAGTGGCTCTCAGTGGATTTGGATTGGCTCCCGCGCCCCGTTTTGGGTCGCAGCCGATGGTAATCAATACACCGAGGTCGAAAGCGGGTTTTCCGGTGCCATTTCCCAGAGCCTCGCGACGGTTGCCGGTCAGCAATACACCTTGTCGTTCAGCTACGCGGCGAACCCCTTTGTCGCGGCTGGTAACGCGGACGACTCGATGCGAGTGTCCTTTGGCGGATCGTTCGTTGACCTTATTGACGGAACCGATACCACCCAAAATGACCTGAACTGGATGACCAAGTCGTACGTCGTCACGGCAACGTCGTCAAGCTCGATTCTTCAATTTGAAGACGGATTCGTCGGTCAGCCATTCCATGGCGGATTCTTGGATAACGTCTCCGTGGTGCCCGTGCCCGAACCAGGAACCTTTGCCGTCTTGGGTCTTGGCGCCGCTGCCCTCTTGCGACGGCGACGCCCCTGAGGAAGTGAGGTAGCTGCGCTGGGCGACATGGCGGTAAGTTCTATCCGTGTATCACGCGATCCCTTACCGCTCCAAACCCGTCAGCGCCGAAGAATCCGAAGCTCGGATGCGGGCGATCTATGAAGAAGCGAACGAGCGGCGGACCATTCGCATGTTTTCTTCGCGCGAAGTGACGCGAAAGACCATCGAACTGGCGATCATGACGGCGGGCACAGCGCCCAGCGGAGCCCACTTGCAGCCGTGGCACTTCGTCGCGATTTCGGATATTGACACCAAGCAGAGGATAAGAGAAACGGCCGAGGCGGAGGAGAAGGAATTCTACGAGCGGCGCATCACGCCCGAATGGCGCGAGGCGTTGCTGCCCCTGGGAACGGATTTCGTCAAGGCCCACCTCACCGACGCGCCGTGGCTCATCGTGGTGTTCCGCCGCGACTATGACGTTCTGGCGGACGGAACCCGGCGGAAGAATTACTACATGACCGAGTCGGTCGGCATCGCGGTCGGGTTCCTCATCCAGGCCCTCCACCGCGCGGGGCTGGCGACCTTGACCCACACCCCCGCGCCGATGACGTTCTTGCGCGACATTTGCGGCCGTCCCGCCAACGAAAAGCCGTTCGTGCTGCTGCCAGTGGGTTATCCCGCGGATGACTGCACCGTCCCCGACCTCGCTCGCAAGAGCCTTGACGAGATTTGTGATTTTCGCTGAGCGCCGGGCTTAACTTCACCGTCTCTCAAGCGAGAACACGGATATTCTTCCTCGTAACGCCGTCCACGCCGGGGTCTACCTTCGCTTCCGACCTTGCTTCGCTGATTTGTTCAGCATGTGTTCGCGGACAAACCTCGCGCTCATTTCTGCCCAGTTAAGGACATCAGCTTCCGTTTCGAAACTGCCTTCACAAAGAAACGCAAAGTTCCTGAGTGGTCGGCCCGTCAAATCCATCGGCAACGCTCGACCTGCCTGCGACTCACGCGCGAAGTCTTCGTCACCTAACCTCACCACGAGTCGATCCTTGTCGATGCCAACGAGCATTTTTCCATTGAGCGTGAAGCAAAGTCCGCCAAACATCTTAGTCTCGCCAAGTACTTCTCCCGCCTTAAGATTAAGGTGCTGAAGAACTTGGCGAAGGCGATCAGCGAGGTCGGTGTTGTAAGGCATTGCTAGACGATCTTCATGCCCTCCGGAGGCTTGACTTCGCCGACTTGTTGATAGAACCAGAGTTTGAGATTGTTGTTGTCCTCGACGATCGTCACTCGATCACCCCACCACATGTCTTCGAGCGGCGAGGGATTCAGTCCCGAAGAGACGAGTTCATCGCGATAGGCCCCGACGTCGGACACTTGAAAATAGAACTGCGTTGCAGGCATACCGCTCTGCTCCGTAGTTGCACGGTTGAACATCAGTCGACCGCCTTCTCGTAAAACTGTACAGAACTCCAAAAGACCGTCGTTCCCTACAACTGCCATAAGGTGATCGAAACCGAGCTTGTCCACATAGAAATTCCGGGTGTCGTCCACCGACTTCACTGAAACGATGGGCATCACGGAGGCTTGCATGCCTTAGTTATCCCCCGGAATCCAGTTGAAAGCAACGTCGCCGCGGACCGTCTGGATGTAGTTGAGCTGTCCTGAATGGTACATCGTATGCCAGACTGCCAGGTTTGCCATTCCAAGAGGAGTGAATGGGCCGACCGGCGAGGGGAAGACATCCGCAACGAAATCGCCTGTGTAGGCCAGGATAGCCTCAGTAAAATTGTCGGCGGAAGCGTTCATTGCTGCGACTGCCGAAGCCTTGTCGCAGAACTCCTTGGGTGCGCGAACCCAACCGCCTTGCGGCCCTTCGATGTCGGAGGGTCCGTTCTTAAGTAAGCCACCGAATGTGTCGAAGAAGCCGACCATTTCAAAAATGAAGTCGTAGCCACAGCGGGATTGCCCGCCACAGGTGGCGGCAAGATCATCACTGCTCATGGCATGGATGTCCGCTCCGAACAACTGACGGGCAAATGCAAGTCGCTCAACTACGTCTTTTCTTGGATCAAATGCTTGATTATTCATGACTCCAATATTATCGCAGTGGAAGTACATCACAATCTACTACTACAAGGAGTAGTTTGCCGAAAGATTTTGAATTGCTTGAACGGATAGGGTTGACGCAGTACGAGCGTCAAACATTTGTTGCGCTTCTTAAGCGCGGAATCGCAGATGCCGCGACTCTCTGCGAAGAAGGGGCGGTGCCGAGCTCAAAGATCTACTCTGCAACGGAGAAACTTGCCAAGCTCGGCCTGATCACGATTCAGCGTTCTCGCCCGAGGCAGTTTGCCGCACTCTCCGTGGAAGAAGCAGTCGCTAAGATCTCCGAAATAGCCCGCGAACAAGCAGATTCTGTAGCCTCCCAGTCACAAACGCTAGTAGACATGATTAAGGCAGCCCAGGGCGAAAATCAGCCCGCCTCTGCATTTGCTGAGGTTGCCTTGGGCGCGCAGCAACACGTGCAGCGCCATCTATCGCTCCTGGCCTCGGCGTCTTCGGAGATCATTTCGTACATGGAACTGCCTGATATCGAAGCAATACGAAAGTCGGATTCAAGGGGGTTGAACATCTTGAAGTCCGTGAGGAAAAACCTGGAAGCTTGCTCTATTGAGCACCGAATTGTGTTTGGTTTCGGCCCGCGCGATGCCAATGAGCTGATCAAGTTTTTGAAGCAATATCGAGCCGAACTCCGCTCGACGACGGGCGTTCGCTATGCTGGTCTCCTCGGGCACCCGTTTCATGTGATTGATGGTGAGACGGTGATTCTTAGCCTCGACAACCCCTTCTTGGCGGACCGCCGCTTCGGATCAGTGATGATGAAATCGAGGGTGTTGGCAGAACCGCTTTCCCGGGGGTTTGAGGAACTGTGGCGGAAGAGCATGAAAAGCCTGCAAGAAGTCAACTTCGACCCTCGATTGCATTAAGTGGCTCGGTCGCGCATGACCTAACGTGACATCCTGGTGGCGGGTGGTTTTTGAGGAGACGGTCGCAGATACACACGGTCAACAATTCACCGATGTGACCCGACGCCTTGGATGGGGTGTTCGGCGATGGAAGATTGTCCGCAGGCAGCTTCTCGTCTACTTGTCGGTGTAGAGCCGACTCTGCAGTGAGGTCTGAACGCTCGCGAGACTGGCGACTGCTCAGTTTCTCAGGTCGCGGCGCCGGGGGCTACGTTCTTATCTCAAGTTGAGCGTGGGTCAGGCGGACCTCCGGATACTCTTCCACGTAAACTTCGCCGTCCACTCCATAGTAAGAAACGGTCCGGGCCTCGAAATCCACATCGTAGTGGACCACCCCCGCCTGCCAACTCGCGAGTAAGAATTCCGGGAACGTGGTTTCGCCCGCCTGGTCGGCGCGCAGAGCCCGAATGAGCGCCGTCTGATCGAAGTCGGGAACCTCCACCATGCCCTGCACCAACGGCTCCCCTTGGATCGTGACCGCGCCCCCTCTCGTGATGAAGGTGCTTTGGCACGAAGGCAGGTACCAGAAGTTTCGCCTCACCCCCGCCTGGCGCAAGACCTCGGCAAGATAGGGAAACCCGCCAACTTTCGGTCGAATCGATTCGGCGTGGGCAAAGGCAGATTGAAGGTTGTCGATGGCTATGCTCATTGTCTTGTGTGGCAGTATAACCTGAGATGCCTAGTCGGCCGTGTCCAAAGAGTTGCGGTGAACTCCGCCCAAAGCCGGTAGTCCGAGGAGGTGGATCAAGTTCGCGAGTCGCGTCTCCACGCGCTGAGGGTATGTCAAACATTCCTCCCAAGCCAACCGAGCCCAGTCACCATGAGGGAACGAAGGGATGATATCCGCGCTTTGTTCGAGCATGGTCATCAACCGGGCGTAGTCCACGAAGCTTTCGAACGCTTCTAGATTCTCGGGAAGGAAGCCATGGTCGAAGATCGAGGCCTCCGATCCCGTGTTGTAAACACCTCCTCCTCCGCTATATGGAGTCCAGTCGGGCACCGCTGGACAGTCGTTCTCTCTCCAGATGATGCCAGTGCCGAAGACCAGCCACCATTGCGCACGCCCGATCGTTGAAACGTCGCCGAGTCGCTGCAAGATCGCTCGTGTAATGGGGACTGACTGCCCCAACGCATTGAAACTCCACAGCGGGCCATGGAGATCATTTGGACCTCGTGGATTGTATGCGACGGAGAGATTCTCGCTCCACGCATCGACACCCTCGATATACGCATCGGTCATCCAGTCTAGAACTTCCTGCCGCCTGGATTCGCTCATCATTTTGGCAAGCACCTGGCCGTGATCGATGGCTCGATAAAAATCACACTCAGACGCGGGGCCCCCTAACCGCGTCAGTTGACCTTCCCACCATCGAATCAAGAACGCGGGAAACAGGTAGTCAAACAGGTCCTGTTGTAAGTCGACGTAGCAAAGATCGAGCAAATAATGCCAGTAATCGCTCTGGTCAATCTCATGCCAAGGTTTGGCCGCAGTTTTAGCCAGGTCTTTTTGCTCTCCGTCGAACTGCTTTTGAGTAACTCTACGAGGCGGTCGCGGATCGCCGAAAATCCGGCTGATCCGAGCAACCATCGGCCGTTCATAGAACGGTGCGTTCATGTCGGAAGCGTACCCATAAGCCTGGCGCGAACCGGTCCGGTCAAACGACCAGGTGGGGCTATTCAAGTTCGTGTCCCATCCGGTCCGATGGATTCAACAGGGTCAAAAGCGGCTGGTACTCCGGACGGGATTCGAACCCGCGACCTCCGCCGTGAAAGGGCGGCATCCTAACCGCTAGACGACCGGAGCAACTGCCTGTAATTATGACCGGTCGCCGACAATCCCGCAAGGGGGGAGCGGCCATAATCTCCCCATGTCCGTCATCATCGGCAACCAGCTGGTCCTCGAGCCGGTGACCCTCGGCTTGGCGCGGGTGCACGCCGATCTGCAAGCCGAGCTCGGCGTGCCGATCCACCCGCAGTGGCCCAACCCTGAGTTCCACGACATGCTCCACAGCGACATGCCGGCCGAGCTCGAATTCTGGGCGATCATCCACGTTGGCGACCGGCAGATGATCGGCGAAATCGGCACCAAATCGCCCAGCCACGACCCCATCCAGCTCAGCGGAACCACGGTCGAAATCGGCTACGGCATCGTGCCCGAGTATCGCGGGCGCGGGCTGGCCAGCGAGGCCGTGCGCCTGCTCTGCGACTGGCTGTTCAGCATCGCCACGGTGCGCGTCATCACCGCCAAAACCGATCCGAAAAACCTCGCCTCGGCCAAGGTTCTGCTGAAGAACGACTTCCAACCCGCCGGCAAATCCGACGAGGGCCGGTTCGTGTTCACGCGGCGATAAGACTGCGCGGCATCACCGCCGAGACCGATCCGGAAAACCTCGCCTCGGCCAAGGTTCTGCTGAAGAACGACTTCCAACCCGACGGTAAATCCGACGAGGGCCGGTTCGTGTTCACGCGCCGATAAGGCGCAAAAAAGCCCCGCCTACCCAGGGGCAAGCGGGGCCAGATTTGTTACCGACCGATCTCGTCGGTGCCCACGGTTTCGCTGGGCTCGATGTCCTCGATCGTGGCTTCGCTCACGCCGATGTCGCTACCCGGCGTCGGCTTGTATTGACTAAAGTCAACCGAGCCGCCGAAGTTGCCCACGCGGCGAGCGGTGGCGTAGGTGCGCTGATAGTAGCTCTTGCTGAGCGTATCAATGCGTACCCGTCCGCTGCCCGAGCTGGCGTGGATCATGTTGCCATTGCCGATATAGATGCCGACGTGGCTGATGCGCGAGCTGCGGCCCGTGCGGAAGAAGATCAGGTCGCCCGCCTTCAATCCGCCACGCGAAACATAGGTTCCGCGACCCGCCTGAGCGGCGGCCGTGCGCGGCAGGTTGATGCCGTGCTTTTTGAAGACCGCGCCAACAAACCCGGAGCAATCAATACCCGAGCGGTTGGTGCCGCCGTACACATAGCGAACTCCCAGGAAGCTGCGCGCCGTGCCCAAGAGCGAGGCGGCCTTGCTGGCGCTTTCGTAGGCAACTTCAGTGTTGCGCACGTCGGGCAGTTTGCTGGCGACCTTTTTGGGAGCGGCCTTGGCGATGACCGGCTTGGCCGAACCTGAGGCAAGAAAATCGGCCTTGATCCATCCGATCAGGCCGCTGGTGAATTTGAGCTTGTGCCAGCCCGACTTGGTCTCGATGATCAAGCCTATGGAGCCTTGGTCAACGGTGTCGACGATGCGTCCCGAGGTGCTGGCGGTGGCGCGAACGCGCACCGTGTCGCCCGTCACGCGCATGGTTTTGGTCGGCGCGGCAGGAGTTTTGGCCGCGGCGACAGCCGTCTTCACGGCCTTAATCGGCGAACTGGCCGGAACCGGCTTGCTGGCAGCGCGCACGATAATCGGCACGGTCAGCAGTTGGCCTTCCTTCAGGTCAGAAAAGTCCACGTCCGGATTACTCTTCTTCAGCTCGGCAGTGGTGATTCGGAATTTTGAGGCGATGATCCAGTCGGTGTCGTATTTCCCAACGGTGACTTGAATCGAATCGGGGATCTCAATCTTAATCCCGGCGGCGAGAATGTTGTTCTCCAGGCCAGGGTTGGCGGTCCGCAGAATATCCACGGTCAGCCCGAGATCGTTGGCAATGGTCGTCAGGGATTCCCCCGACGTCGTTACGTGAGTTTGTTTAGCAAAGCTAAAACTTGCGCACAGCAAGCAGGCCCACAAGGTCACTTGTTTAATCATAGTTTTCCTTAGGTGCCTGGGTGACAGCCGCTAAGCTACCGTCCCGGCGAAGAACCAAGTATACCTGCGAGCAGGCAACTTCGCTCATGGTCAGGACGTGACGCCCCGGAGTTAATTGTCGGGTTTTCCCCAAAAATCTCTACTTTAAGGTTCTTGATCAATGGGTGAAGCATTCTCACCTTTCAACCGTTATAAATGTGGAATGCAAACGCTCAAGTTCATCTCGGCTCTTGGTCTGGCCTCGTTGGTCGGTGCCGGTTGGGCCGCGCCCAAGCCGCAAATGCTGATCGTCGAGATCGCGGATCGCGGCGAAGTGGTCATCGAACTCAGCGAAAAAGCCCCCCTCGCGACGGCTCACATCGGAGCATTGGCCGACAAGGGCTTTTACAACGGGCAGAAAATTTTCCGCGTGGTGCGCTCGCCGCGCCCGTTCCTCGCGCAAATGGGCGATCCGCTCACCAAGTCGCGCGCGCTGACCGACGATTCCATCGGATCGGGTGGCACGGGTGCCGCCATACCTTTCGAAGAAACCGGTTGGAAGCACACCAAGGGTGCGGTTGGCCTGGCCATGAAGGCCGATGCCAACGGCAAGCTCGTCGGGGATAGCCAGTTCTATTTCATGCTCGGCAACGCCGGGTTCCTCGATGGCAAATACACGGTTTTCGGGCGGATCACCAAGGGCGCAGAGCTTCTGGAGAAACTCGCCGAAGGCGATGTCATCACGCGCGTCAGCCTGAACCGGGGCTAAGTCCTCGCGGTAAGATGAAGGCCGCTTGAACGTCCTTCGCCCCATCGCCCTGCGCCTCCTTTACGGGCTGATCAGCCTTATCGCGATCAGCTTCGTAACGTTTATGGCGGCCAGCATGGCGCCCGGCGACGCGGCCCGGATCATCGCCGGCGAAAAGGCGACTCCCGAAGCCTACCAAGCCATCCGGCGACAGCTCAATCTGGATAAACCCGTGCTCACGCAGTACGCGCTTTACATGGGTAAGGTCGTGCGCGGCGATCTCGGCACGTCGTATCACGGCACCAAGCAACCGGTGAGCGAGAAGATCGTGGCTAACTTGCCCATGACTCTGCGCATATCGGCGTGGGCGATCCTGCTGGCCTCGGCCATTGGCATTGGGCTGGGCACGCTGGCCGGACTCAAGAAAGACCGCGTTGTTGACAAGGTGATTCTCGGCCTCAGCACGTTTGGCGTCACCACCCCCAACTTTGTGCTCGCGCCGCTGCTGGTGTACTTGTTTGCCGTGCACTGGGACAAGCTCCCGACCGGTTGGTCGCCCGAGCGCGTGGCGTCGGACTTCTACTACTTGGTGTTGCCGGTGTGCATTTTGGCGCTGCGACCCATGGCCACCATCACCCGACTTTCGCGCGCCACGACCATTGATACCGCCGCGCAAGATTACATTCACCTGGCCATCGCCAAGGGTGTTCCCCGCCCTCGGCTCGTGTTTCGGCATATTTTGCGTAACTCGCTGCTGCCGGTCATCACGGCCATCGGCACGTCGTTCGGGTTCTTGCTCACGGGCTCGTTTATCCTGGAGACCGCGTTCCAGCTCCCCGGCATTGGGCGCGAAGGAATCGAGGCGATCCAGCGCCGCGATACGCCGATGATTTTGGCGACCACACTCGTGGCGGGCGCGCTCTTTGTTTTGGTCAACCTGATCGTGGATATCATCCAGCCGATTCTCGACCCGCGCATCCGGGAGTCGCAAGTCTAATGACCCGCTGGCTCGCTCGATTTTCGGCGCTGTACCTGATTCTGCTGGCGATCTTTGCCGTGGTCGTGCCGATGATGCGCCCGTTCGATCGTCAAGCCGGCGGTGTGAATTTGCCACCTGGCGGCGCGTTCCCGTTGGGCACCGACCAAGCCGGCTACGACATCTTGGCGCGGCTCGCCTACGGGGCTCGCATCTCGCTCGGCGTTGGTTTGACCGTGCAGGCCATCGCGTTGCTGCTCGGCGTCACGCTCGGCATCCTCGCGGTCTTCGGCCCCAAGTGGGTGCAAATCGTCATCTTGCGCATCACGGATACGATGTTCGCGTTCCCGGATATCCTGCTCGCCATCCTCATCATCGGCATCTGGGGCGACACCTCGATTCGGCCCGTCATCATCGCGCTCTCAATTACGGCGTGGCCCTCGATTGTGCGGCTCGTCAAAACCCAGGCCGCGACGCTTAAGGATCGCGAGTTCGTGCTGGCCAGCGACGCGCTCGGCGCGAAGAAGTTTTACACCGTCACCCGGCACATCATCCCGCACCTGTGGGGCAGCCTCCTCGCGGTGCTCATGGTCGAGATCGCGGGGACAATTCTCGCCGAGAGCGCGCTGAGCTTCCTCGGGATCGGGGTTCAGCCGCCAACGCCCAGTTGGGGCAGCATGATCAGCGATGCCAACCAGCAAAAGGCGAGCAACCCGGTGATGCTGATTTGGCCGTGTCTCATCCTCAGTCTCACCATCTTCGCGCTCAACTTCCTGGGCGACGGCCTGCAGGCCAAGTTCGACCCGCAACGCAAAGAAAACTAACGCACCGCGACGGCGAGTCCGCCCGTGGTTCGCGGCTCGGTGCGCGTGCGAACGGCGCGGCCCAACTCGTCGAACAAGGCAAATTGGGCCTGGTTCATGCGCGCTTCGAGCTTGGGTTTGCCGCAGACGATAATTAGCCAACCATCCTCCTTGGGCACCCGCAGAATCATGCCGCCGCGATTCATGTCCACCGTGGTGCCGCGCCACGTGACGCTACTTCCCTTCACCGCCACGCCTTCCTGCCGGAGATAACTGGCAATGCGCGGCTCGGTGGCGGGGACCATCAGGCACACGTTTTTCAGAATGCTGGGGATGCTCGTAAGGCGCTGCCCGATGCGCGGCTTGCCACCCATCACCTCTTCGGTGGCCGACATTCCGGTCGCAACAAACCGCTTGAACCGACCGATTTGGCCGCTGAGGCTTTGCGGGACTTCGCCGGGGTCGCGATGCCGCAGCAGACGATTGTAGGGGTCGAGCGCCACCAGTTTGGGCTTACTCGTCGTGGGAATAATCAGATCGCCGCTCGCCGGAATCGTGACGCGAGTCGCGATTTCCGGGCCAGTATCAAAGCGCAGCAACGCCTCGGTCGGCATGCGATATCCCGCGCCAACCCAGTCGAAACGAACCCGCAACTTCCCCGCCGTCCAGGTGGCATCACGCACCTTGACCCGCGGCGAACCGACGCGCCGCAGCCACTGGTCGAAGAACCACGAAAGGTCCTCGCCGACGACGCGCTCGCAGGCGGCCTCGAAGTCAGGCCACTCTGCGGGTTCGCCCGCCGGATGCGCGCGGAGGAACTCTTGAATCGCGGCGACCACCTTCTCGGGACCGATCACGGTTTCGAGCATTTGGAGCACGTAGGCGCCCTTGTTGTAGCCCAGGTCGCTGGCGTCAGTTCCCTGCTCTGAGCCCGCTCGCGCCACCGGGAATCGCTCAAAACTCTGCGCGGCGTACGGAAACTCGATGAATGCGCGCCGCGCCTCGGCGGGCGGGCACATGCCGTTCTCCCGCTTAAAGTGGGTCTCAAACCACGAGGCGAAGCTCTCGTTCCAAAGGCTGGTCAAGTAGGTGTTGGGCACGATGCCGCCGAACCAGGTGTGCGCCGGCTCGTGCGGCTCTTCGTCGGGCAACCAGTTTTGCTCGTAAGTCGCGTGGCTGTAGGCCTCTAGCGCGCCGCCAAACATGCACTGACTTTCTAGGAAGGTGAACTTGGGAAAGGGATACTTTTTGAACTTGGCGAGATACGCGAACACCGGCGCCGAGACCCGGTTTTGCAAGTCCATGTCGGCCTCGCTCATGTTGGCGCTGGCTGTTTCAATCTCCAGCCCAGGCGTCTTCAGGCTTCGCGAGCGGTACTGGCCCACCGACATGCTGAAAAAGCAGTTGGCCACATCCATGCGGAAGGTTTGCTCGTCCTGAGTCGCGCCCGGCACCACCGGACCGGCGACCCCGGGCGCAATGGCGCGCCATCCGCGCGGAAACTTGAGCTTCGCGGTGTACGTGGCGGGCCACCGTCCGAGCGTGGGGTACCAGATGTCGCCGGCCAGGCTCATCTCGTTTTGGCGCGTCATGCCGCCAATGAACGGCAGATTGATTTTGCCGCTGTACTCAATGACTAGCTCGGGCTGGTCGGCGCTTGGGCTCGGGAAGATGACGACCCCGCCGCCTTGCGCGAACGGCACTTTGTTGCCGGTGGAAGTCCGCAGATCGCTTACCTTTAGGTGCGATCCCAGACGCAGAATTGTGCTTCCCGAACTCGGCTTCTCGCGCCGCATGCGGAAGCGGTCGCGCACGGTTAGCTCCATTTTCTCGGGCCGAAACTCGACGGTTTCGAAGTTGTGATGCACCAAGCGAAAGCCCTGCCGATCCGCCTCGGCAATCTTGCGCACGAGTTTGCCTTCGCGAAACTCGAACACTTGCGAGCCGATGTCCTCCATGCCGGTCGGTGTGTGGACCACCGCGTACTCCGTGGCGTTGAGCGGTTCGCGAACAAACACCACCGCCCAGCCTTGACTGCCTCCGCCATACACGCCGCCGAGGTTGAGAAAGTCAAATGCCTGTAGGTCTTTGGCGAGTTCCGGACCGCTAAATCGCCGGAGAGCGCCGACGTTGCGGGCTTGCACCAGCGAGGCGATTTCGGTGCGCGCGTTCGGCGTGGATTGCCAACCAACCAAGCCGAGAATCGGTATGCAAGAAATCAGGAATTTGGCCATAATAAAGTCTCGTTTGGCGACGTAGCTCAGTTGGTTAGAGCAAACGGTTCATACCCGTTAGGTCGGCGGTTCGAGTCCGCCCGTCGCTACCACTCTTCACTTTTCCGAACCCTGTCTTTGTACCGGAGACATAGGTGACAGATCAGTACCTTTCGCCCAATAGGTGTTTACGGAGCCAAGCCGCCTGTTGTGTCGCAAAATCTCGACGATTCACCGGCGATCCGATCTCATGTCCTTCGTTGGCATAGCGAATGACGAGGCTCGGCTTGGCCGCCAGCCACAGCGCGTGGGTTAGAATCTCGTGCTGAGTAGGATTCACGAGCTCATCGCGGTCGCCGAACACCGCCAGCACCGGGACCTTCAGGTTCTTGATAAAGGTGAGCGGCGAGTTCGCGCGATACGCGGCTGGGTTTTGGTCCGGCGAGACGCCCATCCGGCCCTGCTCGATCTGGACAATCGGCGCATTGGACTCCTGGCCCGCATAGCTCGAGAAGTACAGCGACGTGAGGTCGGTGATCGGCGAACCCGCAATGACACACCGCAACTCGGGCATCTGAGTTGCGGCGAAGAGCGCGCCATAACCGCCCCAACTATGACCCACCACCGCGATGCGTCCGACTTTGGTGGACTTCCGGACCTCGGCGATCCAGGCCCGGAGGCTCCGCACCACCGACGGCCCCGGCTGACCGACCTCGAACGCGAGGTCTGGTAACAGGACTCGGTAACCCTGCGCAAGCCAATTGCGCGCGGAATAAGGGTCATTCGCATCGACCGGCGTGAATTCAAACCCGCGCCCGGCTTGACGATCGTAGATGTGGATCACGAGCGGGCGCTCCTCGTCAACGTCGTCGGGGGAAAGCAGAGTGGCGGCCACGGTTTGCGCCCCAACTTTGGTTGTGAGGAAACTCCGCCGAACGGTCGGGTCCGCCGCATCGGCGGCGTCGCGATTCGAGGTCACCAGCACCGGGGCTTTTGCGGCGGGGGACTCCACCACCGCCGGCGGCGAGTTGAAATCTTGACGCAGGAAATCCGTTCCGGTGCGGGAGCGTCGCGCCACGATCGTCGCGCTCAGATCGCCGAGGTGCAAGGCGTGGCCATCCCACCACGCCAGACCGACCTGCCCGCCGACACTGCGCTCGGCCCGGAAGTACACCGACTGATCGAAATCGTACTCACCTGGCCCCGGCAGCGCGGAAAATCTTATCGCCTGGCCGGGCTGGGTCAACCGCACTGGCGACTCGGTCAAACGAACCACCTCATCGCGACCGACCGCGAACACGTCACGGTGATTCGATACAAACCTCATGCGAGGATCGCCCGCACTCGGCCAACTCACGCGTTCGCCCGTCGATAGGTTCACCCTCGCAAATCCGGTTAAGGTGCGCATGAGAGCCGCGTCGTCGAACGTTGTAGCCGCCGAAACGCCCTCCAAGCCGAGGTCAACATAGTCGTGCGTTTGCAGGTCTACTCGCCAGAATTTGCGGCGATAGTTCCCGTTTGGCCAAGGGCGTTCCAACGCCTCTTCCAGCACGGCAAAGTTTTTGCCAAGTTGCGGATCGCGCCACGGTCCGTTCTCGATCTGGAACCCGTCGCTCAGCATCAAGTAGCGCTCGGCCCGTTCTCGCCAGGGGTAGTTGGGTTCATCCGTGGCCATGTGATGGATCGCGCCCGCCGAAACAATTCGCTGAATGCCAAACATGGTGCGCTCGCCTACCTTGCGAAGGGGCACCATGGGGTCCACCGAGAAGCCGTCAGGCAGGTCCAACTGCGCCCCATTCAGGTGCGTGGCTGTGATCCAGCCATCCCAAGTTGCGCTGAGAAAAGGCGTTTCGCTCTTGCCACCAGATTCCGCCCAATCGAGCCGGTGGAGGACCCACTTACCGTCCTTTTGGTATGTAGCAAAGTCTCGGGAGATCATCCGAGCATCGAGCGGCAATAGCGCCGTCTCGCGCGTTCGCGGATTGATTCCGACGAGTCCGGCCGGGGTCGGAATGGCAAGTGAGGAGATGCCTTCCACGTAGCCCAGAGCGCCTGAGTACTCCGTTTGCCGCTGATCGGAGAGGTAGCGGACCACGACCGACCTCAAAGGTCCGTCCTCAATGCGAAACACCAACAAGGATGCGGGACCATTGTCAGCCGGGATAAACAAGGGTTCGCGGCCGCCGCGAATGGTTTCGGTTGGCGATCCCTCGCGCTGAATCTCCAGCCGATGCGCTCCATCGACGGTCACAAACTCGGTGGCGCGCTCCTTACCGGAGATGCTGTGGACGCTGGAGACGATCCGCTCGGGGACCGCGCGGGCCAGATAGCCCGCCAAAATAAGGCTCAGTCCAACCGCGAGCTTAGCCGCCACGGCGTTGCGGAATCACGGCGGGCGGCGTGGGAGCCGACATCGGCGCAGCCAGGGGCATGGTCGCTGGACGCGGCGCGCTTCGCGGCTTCGGTCCGACCGCGATAATGCGGGGGCCGCCGGGATAATAGCTCAGTCCCAAATTGTCGGTGCGCACCAGCTTGCCGCCGCTAAACACCTGGCGATAGGTAGTCACGCGGTGACCAGCACTTCCCTTTTCAACCACCCGCCGCGAGCCCGGACGGAGGCTCGAATCGAACACGGTTTTGCTTCCCGCCGCCCAGCTCGACCGCTTGCCCGAGGTGATCTTTACGGTCTTATTGGTCGGTTGACCATAGATGATAAAGGTGAGGCTGCCCTTGCCAAACGTCCGCCGGAACGCGATCGGAAAATCGTACGGATTCTTGAGCTTGAGATCGAGCGATCCCCAGCTTACGGTCGCGTCGCGACCAACCGGCACATACGCGACCGGCATGCTGTGGTTGCGGCGCTGAACGATCCCAAGATCGGCCAGCAGCGAAGCGTTGTAGAGCGTCGTGCTGACCTGGCAGATGCCGCCCCCAACGCCAGTATCGTGGCGACCGTTCACGTACACGCCAGCCTCCTTGAAACCCGCCTGAACCGTTCGCTTGCCGACGGTGCCATTGAAGCTAAACACCTCGCCTGGCATCAGTACATGGCCGTCAATCTTGCCGCTGGCCAGACTCAAGTTGTTGTTGCGGCTCTTTTGGCCGGTCGGATATCGCGTGCTAAACCGCGAGATTTCCACCAGAGCGAGCCCGCCTTCCGGGATCGAACTTGCAGGAACGTCAATGTCAATTTGCGCTTGAGCGTCGCCGTTGCGCCAGGCCGCCATCAGGTTGTCCAGCGTCTTTTTGCGGTCAAACTTCGGCGCGGGCTTAGCGCCCTTCACCACGACTTTGCCGCCCACAATGGCGACCTGCGCGTCGCCGCCGCCAGTGCCAAGTTGGGCTTCGATAAAGCGTTGCAGGCTGTCCATCTTGGCCGCGTCGAACTTGTAGACTGCGTCGAAATCGCGCTTGGTCGGAGGGCCGGTCGGCACCGTTTCGCTGTAGAACGCTTCCTTCGGCATCGCCGCCAGCGTCGCGGCATCGTCGAGAGCCACCCCCCACGAAGTCAGACTGCGCGCCTCGGGTTGCTTTTTGAGCTGAGAGTTGGTCAGCGAGAACAGCGTGCGTCGCTCGTTATCCCACCACAAACGAAGCTGGTATCGCGCCTCGGTGGTCGTCAGGCCACCCACATTGAGCCCGGCGATGGTGACTTCCGGCTGCAGAATCGGATCGTTCGCCTGAGCGAAGGCAGCAACGGCCGAACCGGCCACCAAGAAGAGTGCGAGAAAGCAACGTGAAGAGCCCATGAATGATTGCCACAAATTATACAAGATTGAACGTTTGGGCACGGGCACAAGTCCCTCGGACGGTACAATTTAACTATGCCCAAACTGGTTTGGCTTAATGGGGATGTCATGCCCTTGGAGACAGCGACCGTCAGTGCCGCAGACCACGCCCACCTTTATGGCGATGGCATCTTCGAAGGGATCCGCATCTACTCGCGGCGAGTGTTTAAGCTCGACGAGCACCTCGACCGCCTTTATCATGGGATCGCTTACTTCGGCTACGAAATGACGATCACCCAGCCGGAACTGCGCTCGATCATCCTGGACATGTGCGCGCAGGCCGACATCAGCAACGGTTACATTCGCCTAAACGTCACCCGCGGCACCGGCCTTGGCCTCGACCCCAAGAACATCAATCGCAAGCCGAACGTGATGATCATGGTCAATGAGCTG
Organism: Chthonomonas sp.; assembly: GCA_016788425.1. Classification (NCBI taxonomy): domain Bacteria; kingdom Bacillati; phylum Armatimonadota; class Chthonomonadia; order Chthonomonadales; family Chthonomonadaceae; genus Chthonomonas; species Chthonomonas sp. The sequence continues at coordinate 620,809 of JAEURQ010000002.1, read as the reverse complement.
GCGCTGTATCCGCCGAGCGCCTACGACACCGGGCTCGACGTGGTCACCAGCAGCTTCCGCGTGATGTCGCCGGACACCATTGAGCCGCGTGTGAAGTGCATCGGCAAGTACGCAAGCAACATCATGGCGAAGATGGAAGCCAACCGCCAAGGCGCGGGCGAGGCGCTCATGCTGAATCAAATGGGCCAAATCGCCGAGTGCAGTGGCGACAACATCTTCCTGATCCAAGGCAACAAGGTTCGCACCCCGCACCCCAGCTGCGGCATTCTGCAAGGCGTCACCCGCAACACGGCCATGGAATTGGCCGTTGCCGCCGGCTACAAAATGGTCGAAGAAGTTCTGACTCCGTTTGACATCTTCACCGCCGACGAAGCGTTCCTGACCGGTACCGCCGCCGAAATCATCGGGATGGTGAGCCTGGACGGTCGCAAGATCGGTGACGGCAAGCCCGGCCCGATCACCCGCAAGCTCATGGAAGCCTACGCCAAGGTCCGCGTGACCGGCGTTGCCTTTGACAAAGTAGCCGCCAACGCGAGCTAGATGACCCCAGAAATCCCTGTGCGATTTCTCGACGCCCTTCGTGGGGAGCGAGAATCGCGCGGGGATTGTCCTTTTTGTGGATGGACCGAAGCCGACTGGGTTCGTACTGGACTCTACGGCTGCCCGCTCTGCTATTCAATTTTTGAGTACGAAGTCGGGGTTTCGGACGTCTCACCTTCGGGACCTTCTTCGAATGACTAGGTATCTTATGACTGTGGCGAATTGGAAGCGCACTTTTTTTGTAGCAACGGCTTTGATTTCGGGGGTCTTACTCTCTGGATGCGGTGGCGGCGGTGCCCTTACCACGCTTCCAAATCCCAAGTACCGTTACTTCAATCTCTCCGTCGACGCCACGATCAACGCATCGCTGAACGATAGCGATGTCGCCACGAATGTGCCCTACCTGGGCGGCACCCCGGCGTTTAACAGCGTCGAGTTTCGCAACGACGCCGATGGTGGTTACGATGCCACGACCTACGTTCCGAGCACCGAAATCGAAGTTCGCAACGAACAGGTTTGGCAACGCGACCAAGAGTACATCTGGATTTCCTACGGACTGGCCAACTTTGGCACCGAGAACATCAAACGCCTGGAGCAAACGTTCTTCACGGTAGATCGCGATGCACCGGTCGGTAACCGCGCTCGCCTCATCATTTTTAACGCGCTCGTCGAAAAGGATGGCGTGGACCCGTACGCGATTGACTTCCGCTCGTTCGACCCCTCGAATCCCGCCGGTGGCGAAAATCCGCAGTTCAACCGCGCGAACCTCTCGTTCGGCGACTTCAGCACGAGCACGCACGTGCTCGATATTGACAGCGGCACCCTGACGTTCCAAGCCCGTCAGAACGGCGCGGACGCGGCCGTTGTTTATGCGCAAAAGACCTTTGTGTTCGATCCGGGCGGAGTCTATCTCGCCGTGGTTAGCGGCAAGGTTGGTTCGCCTACGGTGGCCCTCCAACCACAAATCACATTTTTTAAGCTGTAAGTTTGCAATTCTCGGCAAACTGGTGTACACTTGTCTACAACCGTAGAATTGCGGTTGGAGGATCACGTTATGAAATCCATTGAAATTGGAAACAAGCTTGTTGAACTTTGTCGCGGGGCCAATTGGGCCGACGCCTACACCGAACTCTTTGTCGCCGAACCCGAATCGGTCGAAGCCATGGGCGAAGACCGTGTTGCCAAGGGCATGGCCGCCATTCGCGGCAAGATGGAGTGGTGGGACAGCACGTTCGACGTGAAGAAGATGGAAGTCGAGGGCCCGTTCCCGCATGGCGAGAGCGAATTCGGCGTGATCTTCCGCCTGGACACGGTGAACAAGCAGACCGGCGAAGAAAACCACATGGACGAGCTCGCCCTTTATGAGCTCGACGCCGACGGCAAAATCACTCGCGAGCGCTTCTTCTACGGTGCCTAGGTTCCGCCGATGAAGGTGGTGGTGGTCGGGGCCGGTTTCGCGGGTGTCGAGGCCGCCTGGGCGCTTGCGAATCGCGGCGCCCAGGTCGAACTCTACGAAATGCGGCCGGCGACCACCACGCCCGCTCACACCACCGGCTACTTCGCCGAACTGGTGTGCTCGAACAGCCTTAAGTCAAAAAATCCAGAGAGCCCCGCGGGCTTGCTCAAGACCGAAATGGCGAGTCTAGGCTCGCTGATTCTGGCGATGGCCAAGGAGCACGAAGTCCCCGGCGGTCAGGCGCTGGCGGTGGATCGCGATAAGTTTGGGGCGGCGGTTACCGCGACCATATCCGAGCACCCAAACGTAACCGTAAGGGCAAGCGAGTGGACGCCTGCGCTCATTGATGCGACGACGCCCACGATTCTCGCGACCGGCCCGCTCAGCACCGACCCAGTCTCGGAGTTTCTCGCCACCATCACGGGCCGCACGCATCTGCACTTTTACGACGCGGTGAGCCCGGTCGTCGAGGCGAGTTCGCTCGACCGCTCGATCGTTTTCGCGCAGAGCCGATACGACAAGGGCGAGGGCGACGACTACCTCAACTGCCCTTTCGAGAAGGATTCCTACCTCGCGTTTGTCGAGGCGCTGATCTCCGCCGAGCGCGCTCCGTTTCATGCGTTTGAGGCCGGCGGAAAACGGGATGGCGAAGCCACCGGCCGCGAAGAAGACCTGGTCGAAAAGGTGAAGTACTTCGCGGGTTGCATGCCGATTGAAGTGATTGCCGAGGGCGGGCCGCGGTCGCTGGCCTTCGGCAACTTTAAGCCGGTCGGGCTGGAAGACCCGCGCACGGGACGCCGCCCCTACGCGGCCCTACAGCTGCGTCCCGAAAACCGCGAGAAAACTCTCTACAGCCTGGTCGCCTGCCAAAACCGCCTTCGATTCGGCGAGCAGCAACGCGTGTTCCGCATGGTGCCGGGGCTGGAGCGGGCGGAGTTTGTGCGCTACGGCGTGATCCACCGCAACACCTATCTCAACGCGCCGCAGGTGCTGAGCGACGACCTGAGCCTCCGGAGCATGTCGAATGTGTGGGTGGCGGGTCAACTCACCGGCGTCGAAGGCTACGTCGAAAGCGCGGCGATGGGCATCTATGCGGCCCTCGCGGTGCTGGCCCGCCACACCGGCGCGGCCCTGCCGACACCGCCGGCCGCCACCGCTTACGGCAGCTTGCTTGGGCACCTACAAGACGACACGCCGCGCGAGTTCGCGCCGATGAACGTCAACTGGGGGCTCTTGCCTGGCTTCGAAACCGAACGCGACAAGGGCGTGAAGCGAGGCAAAAAGATCGAAGCCGCGCACGCGGCCTGGGAATCCTGGTTGCCCAAAGTCGGTAATCTATCCGTATGAAACTGGCCGTCGTTGTCGCCCTAGCCCTGAGCGGTGTTGCCGCCGTGGCTCAAACCCAAATGGTTTACACCAGCCCGGCCCAGGGGCTCAGTTTCACCTATCCGCAAAAGTGGAAGTTTTCGCTCAAGCGCACTTACTCGGAGTTCACCTTCCCGGTTCTCAACGGGGCGAGTCAGGCGAAGTTGCAGATTTTGGATGCCGGATTCCGCGGGGCCAGTGATGTCTGGCAAACCATGCAAGCCGACGTGGTGAAAACCCAGAAGCGCGTGTTGGTAAAGCAGTGGGACGAGGTCTATCTCGGCGCGCCCATGCTCTACACGCTCAGCGAGCACGACGACAAGGGGTTCACCATCTCCACGCTCAGCGGCCTGCTGTATTCGCGCACCACAACGAAGTTCCAGATTCGCCTGGAAGTACCCAAACCCGGCTACGACGAAGCCGAGACCTTGGTGCGCGCCGTGTTGCTCACCATGCGCACCTCGACCGGCGGCGACTACCTGCCCGAGGACCCCACGCAGCAACTGCCCACCACCAAGCCTTCCAAGGAAAAGCCGTTTGTGGCCGAGGAGGTCCGAGTGGCGCCTTCGGCACCCCCCGTGCAGTTCACGTTTAAGCCTGATGGCGCGCCCACCAAGCCAGTTACGGGCGAGCAAGCTGCGCCCACCTTGCTGGCGGGTTCCACGGCCAATGTTCTGTTCGCCAAGGGCTGGACCGCAAAAGCTGGGGACGAGGCGGTGCTGCTCACTCACCCGCAACTCACCGGCACGGTTAAAATTGCCCTCCACAGCGTGGTCACGTCGCCCACGCCGGCCCGCATGCTCGCCGAAATGATGGCCGCCGACCTCAAGAGTTTTGACAGCGTGGCCAACCGAGCCGACGCCCCCGCCAAGTTCAATGCGGCGGGCTACTCCGTGTGGCGATCCTCGCGAACCGGCAAAATGAAGAGCGTGGACACCACGGCCTTTCTCGCCGTGGGCGCAAAGGACGACCGCTACTGGGTACTCAGCTACACCGGCGCGAGCGAGTCCAGCAAAAAGTCGCTGGCGCTCATTGAACAGCTCATCCGCACGCTCGCCCTTGAGGTCAAGGGTTGATCCTGGCGCTGAGCAGTTCTTCCGCCATCGCCTCGGCCGCCTTGTTTTCGCCGGAGGGTCAGCTTGTGGCCAGCGGTGAGCGCGAGGCCCCGCGCGCTGCTTCGGGCGCTTTGATTCAGTTGTGCGAGCCGTGGCTACAGGAGCACGCGCTAAGCGGCATCGTCGCCGATGTTGGCCCTGGTAGTTTTACGGGCGTGAAGGTGGCGGTGATGCTCGCCAAGACGTGGGGTTATCTCTACCAAATCCCGGTCGGAGGAATCGCAGCTTTTGACCTCATTTCACGCGACGGGGTCCGCGTCATCCCCAGCCGCAAGGGTGAGTTTTTCGTGCACGACGGTCACGAGTTGACGATCAGCCCACACGCCTTGGCGAGCGAGCCCCCGATCGCCGCCCATCTGGCCGCGACTTGGGACCGCATTCAGTGGTCCACGGCGCTGGAGCTTGAGCCCAACTATATCTTTCCGCCCAGCATCAGCCAGCCCAAACGCGCGCCTGGACTCCTCACGCCATGACGGTCACGATTCAGCAAGACGTCCCGATCGCCAAGTTTTGCACGCTCAAAGCGGGCGGTAACGCGGAGCTTTTTGGTCAAGCGAATCACCTTGACGAGCTCGCGGAACTGCTGACGTGGGGGCACGATCGGGGGCACCCGATCACGATTCTCGGTGGCGGTAGCAACATGCTGCCCAGCGATCGCGGGGTGCCGGGCCTGGTTATTCTCAATCGCACCAAGTCCATTTCCATCAGCGCCGACGATGGCGTGGTTCACGCCGATACCGGCGTGTGGTTCCAGGAACTCTTCCTCAAAACGGCGCAAGTCGGGCTCGGCGGGCTGGAGTATGCGGTCGGCATTCCGGGTTCGGTCGGCGGCGCGCTGGTCAGCAATGCGGGCGCTTACCGCAGCAACATAAGCGAGCACATCACCGCTCTGGAGGTCGTGCAAAATGGCGTGCGCATGTGGGCCGATCCCGAGATCATGGAGTTTGCCTACCGTGATAGCGTGCTGCGCGCGACGAACCCTCCCCGGCTCGGCGTGCTCCAGATTCGCCTGGCCCTTCCGCGACGCGCCCAAAAGGAAATCTACGACGAGGCGCGCGACTACCAGCGGCAACGCATCAGCAAGCAGCCCGCAATGGCAAGCGCGGGTTCGTTTTTCAAGAACGTTTACGATCAGCGGCTGGCCGATTCCCTGCCGAACCTGCCCGCTCGCCTCAAGGCGGCCGGAGTTGTGCCAGCGGGCTACCTGATTGATCAAGCCAAGCTGGCCGGAGCCAGCGTGGGCGGGGCCATGTTTGCGCGGCGTCATGCCAACTTTATGATCAATGCGCGGCGGGCGACGGCGACCGATATTCGCATGCTTGCCGGTCAGGTACGCGACGAAGTGGAGAAGCTTTATGGCGTCCGGCTCGAAGAAGAGGTGCTCTACCTCGGCGATTGGTCGGATTTTTCGCCGCAAAGTCGCTGAACTCACCTCAATTGTGGAACGTACAATAGGGGTACTTCAGCTGAGAAGGAGATTTATGGCGGTTCGTGGAATGACAGCGGTTGCGCTGGTTGGCCTGACCATCACGGGGAGTTTTTCGCAATCCAACGCACGCGAAAACGCCGTGTTGCAAAAGCTTAAGGCAATGTATAAGGAGCTTGATCTTGCGATTCAGAAGCAAGACATCGACAAAGCGGCAACCTACTACAGCAAGGACTGTTTGGTCTATCCCATCAAGGGCAAGCCGATCGAGATTCTCGACGCGATCATCGCCCGCACCGACCAGTTCGACTTGGCGAAAAAGATTTCGATCCGGACTTCGACCAAGACCATCCGCGTGAACGGCAACTCGGCGCAAGTCGTCGCGGTCATCACCGTGGTCGCCACCTTGCCGCAGCGCGGATTCCCGGACCGAACGGTAGAAGTTCGTGTTCGAAGCGTCACCGAAGATCAGTGGAAATACTCCAAGGGCTGGCGCATCACCCAGGTCAAGTCTTTAGAAGATCAAATGTGGTTTGACGGCAAACTGCAGGGAGCGACGAAGAAGCAATGAAGCGATTTGCCTGCGCCGTAGCGCTCGTCGCCGCGATGGCCTACGGCCAATCGAACGCCCGCGAAGCCCAAGTTCTTAAGAAGATCAAAGAGATTTATCAGGAACTTGATGCAGCGCTGATTAAGCACGACGCCGAGGCCGCATTGAAGGCGTACGACCGCACCGCGAAAGTGTATCCGCTCAAGGGCAAACCGCTCAATATCGTGGATGCCGTGCTCCTGCTCACCGAACGCTACTCAAACTCCAAGACGTTCAAATTCAAAACGTCCACCAAAACCATCACGGTAAATGGCAACTCCGCAAGGGTACGGGCCGTGGTTACAATGGAGGCGCAAGTACCCGATCGCGAGAATCCCAAGAAGCTGCACTCGCTCAAGCTTCGCAGCGTCACCGACGACTATTGGACTTACAACAAGGGTTGGCGGATTACCAAGGTGCGCTCAATCGAAGATCGCACATGGGAGAACGGCAAGGAAGTTTACGAATAATTCGCCGCAAGACCATGCAGAACTGAGCGCATTCCCTTACAATAGGGCATGCGCTCAATCTTTTTGTTCGCGGCAGTTGTGTCTTTGCCTGCTCTTTCGCCAGCCAGTTACGAGCTACTGCTGGCGGTAGATTCCAACCTGAATCAAGTTCACCGCTTTGACCCTGTAACCGGTCAGTACTTTGGCTCGTTTGGAGCAGGGTACATGAGCCAACCAGCCAAGATTCATGTGGATGGCGCCGCTGGAATCGCCTATCTAACCAACTATAATCTGGGTTCGGTTCAGGCTTGGAACTATAGTTCAGGGGTTTTGGTGAACGAGTTTCAGGTCAACACCGCGCCTTGGGGACTCACTCGCCTTAACAACGGCAACTTTGTTGTCGTGAATGGGGGCACGGCGACCACATACAATTCCAACTTTATTTTCCTCAGCAGCTTTTTGGTCGGTAGTTCTTATGGCGTGGGCACGGATGGGACAAACATTTTCATCGGCGACGCCGGCACGGTCCGCAAGTTCAACACCACTGGAACACTACTTGGCACAGTTACGACCCCAGGCCGCAACATTTATGAGATCAAGATCCGCGGGAATGAGGCGTTCGTCGGCGGGGTCGCCATGGCAGGGCGCTTCGGCCGGTTTAACATCAGCTCGATGTCGGGCTATACCGAAACCCTGCTGGGAGGCACCACCGCCACCAGTGCCGTTGAGGGCTTGGCCTTTGGTCACGGCGTCAACATGTATGCCGCAACCACTTCTTCGACCACGGGTAACCCACAACAACTCGTTCGTCACCACCTCGGCACCAACTCCACAATTAGCTACTTTGGCACCAATGTAACAATGGGACGCATCACCGGCCTCGCGACGATCGTTGCCCCCGAACCCGCTTCGGCGAGCTTCATGGCGCTCGCCCTGGGCGCCCTCCTCTTGCGGCGCAAGCGAGCATAAAAAAGGCGGGGCGGCTAGATTCAGCCGCCCCGCTTTATGCTTCTTAGTAGCGGTAGGTGTCGGGCTTGTACGGCCCAGCCACGTCCACGCCGATGTACGACGCTTGGTCGTTCGAGAGCGTGGTGAGTTCCACGCCGAGTTTGCTCAGTTGCAAGCGGGCGACTTTCTCATCAAGTTGCTTCGGAAGCACGTAAACCCCGGGAGCGTACTTGCCGCGCTCTTGCCACAGTTCAATCTGCGCCAAAACTTGGTTCGCAAACGACGAGCTCATGACGTAGCTTGGGTGACCCGTGCCGCAACCAAGGTTGATCAGGCGGCCCTTGGCGAGCAGGATAATGCGCTTGCCGTTCGGGAAGATCACGTGATCTACCTGCGGCTTGATTTCTTCCCACTCGTACTGCTCCAACGCGGCAACTTCAATCTCGTTGTCGAAGTGGCCGATGTTGCAGACAATCGCCTGGTCCTTCATCGCGGCCATGTGGTCATGCGTAATCACGTTCTTGTTGCCGGTGGCGGTGACGAAGATGTCTGCCTTGTCGGCGGCGTAGTCCGTGGTCACCACGCGATAGCCTTCCATTGCCGCCTGCAGCGCACAGATCGGGTCGCACTCGGTGACCCACACTTGGGCGCTCAGAGCGCGCAGAGCCTGCGCACTTCCCTTGCCCACGTCGCCGTAGCCGCAGACCAACGCGACCTTGCCGGCGATCATCACGTCGGTGGCGCGCTTAATGCCATCCACCAGCGATTCGCGGCAGCCGTAAAGGTTATCGAACTTCGACTTCGTCACCGAGTCGTTCACGTTGAAGCACGCAAACGGCAGCTTGCCGTCCTTTTGCAGCTGATACAGTCGCTTCACGCCGGTCGTGGTTTCTTCGCTAACGCCCTGAATGTTCGCCTTGATCCGGCTGTAGAAGGTCGGGTCTTGCGCAAGCTTGCGGCGGATCGAATTGAAGAAGCAAACGGCCTCTTCGCTATCCGGGTTGTCGAGCACCGAGATGTCGGTCTCCGCTTGGCTACCCAGCAGCACCAGCATGGTGGCGTCGCCCCCATCGTCCAGAATCATGTTAGGGGTGCCGCCATCTTGCCACTCCATAATGCGGTGCGTAAAGTCCCAGTACTCGTCGAGGTTTTCGCCCTTGAACGCGAATACGGGGATCTTCTGGTCGGCAATCGCCGCCGCCGCATGGTCTTGCGTTGAAAAAATGTTGCAGCTCGCCCATCGAACCTCGGCGCCAAGCGCAATGAGGGTCTCGATGAGGACCGCGGTTTGGATGGTCATGTGGAGCGAGCCGGCGATCTTTGCGCCCTTCAGCGGCTGACTCGCCTTGTACTCGTCGCGGATCGCCATGAGACCGGGCATTTCGGTTTCGGCGATTCGGATTTCCTTGTGGCCCCAAGCGGCCAGGTCCAGGTTCGCGACGTGGTAATCCAAGAATGTGGGAGAGGTTGTGTTTGAACTCATCTGCTTCAATCCTTTTGAACCCAGATCGAAAGCAAAACGCCCGCGATCCGGATTGATCGCGAGCGCCGTTAGTGTGCTGAGCCTGGTCTCCTTCGGAGATCGCAGCGCTCCTCAGCTACCCTCAATTATACGTCAAATCACTTGCGTTTGTAGGTCAAGAGCCACTGCGTTTCCCAAGTTTTCTGGTTGTCCGTCGAGAGTTGCCAATCCCAGGTGAATCCCGTTTTCGTGAAGTCGCGAAACACCATGCGACTGAACTGCTCGCCGCGCTGCGGGAAGGTCTGCGTCAGGATCATCTGCTTGGTCTCGGCGTTCCATCCACCGGTGAACGTCAGGTATGCCCCCGAATCATCCACCCAAGTCTGCCGCCACGTCTTGCTCGGCGCGTGGTACATCGTCCAACTCCGCCCCGCAAAGCCGGTCATGCTGAAGTTCTCCTCTATCACCTGATTCTTCAGCTGCTTCTTGATGATGTTGGTGCCTTTGGTCACCGTCCACTCATCCTTTCCGGGTGCTGAGCGCATGCGGCCCTCGCTGGACCACTTGCCAACCCAGAAATCGAACTCGGTATTGACGGGCGGAGCGGCGGCTTGAACAGCCGTGACGGCGAGAGCGAGCGAAGCTAACATGACCACTTGTACGTCAGTCGCAAAAGAGAAGTGGCCGAATTAGCCGGACTTCTCTTCGCCATCTCCGATTGGCATGTGCTTTGCGCGGAGCCGCGCCAACGCGTCTGCCGGAGCGGCCTGCTTCTCTTGAGCCAGGGCGGCCAACGTCATGCGCATGCGCTCCAAGAACGAGCCGCAGCGTCGGCACCGCGCCGCGTGGGCCAAAACGTAAAGGCGCCGAATCGGGCCAAGTTTGTCGTCAGCGGCTTCTTGAAGCAGCTTTTCCATGCCACGGCACGGAGGACCTTCGGTGTTGTGATGTTTCATGATCTTAGTGGGACAGGCCCAATTCTCGAATAACGCGTTCTCTCAAAAGTTTTCTGCCCCGGTGCAACCGGGAATTGATCGTTCCGACCGGCACATTCAGCACCAGCGCCGCCTCGTCCCGGCTCACTTCTTCGATATCGCACAGGGCGATGACGTGCCGGAACTCGTCCGGCAAGGCAGTGAGGATTTTGCTGAGGCCATCGCCAATGAGACGCCAATCAATCTCATGCCAAAAGGTGTTGTCCATCGGCTCTTGCGAGTCTTCAATGGGAACCTCCGGCCGAGCTTTAGCCCAGCGAGCCGAGGCGAAGAACTCATTGCGAAGAATGGTGAGCAGCCAGGCTCGCGGATGGCGTCCATCGAACCTCGGCCACGCTTTGGTGGCTTGGAGGAGCGTTTGACCAACGATGTCCTCGGCGTCCGTATCGTTGCCCGTAAGTTGGCGAGCGACCCGAAACAGAAGTTCGAGATTCTCGTCAATCGCCAGCGCGAGGCTGGACTTTGTTCCCGGTTGGCGTGAGCGGTTAAACATGGTGGTCGGTGCGTTTGTGCCCCGCCTTTCGGGCGGGGCCGGTTGTGGGGTTGAGTAGCTTCAGCGGGCCATCATCGGCTTGCTGAACTTTGCTTCTCCCAGGTTGACTTCTGCATATGAGCACCAGATTTGCACCTTGGCCACGCTCTTGATGTAGGACGGCAGCTGAATCGACCGGTTTTCCATGTCGTCCTTGATGCGCAGTTGCTTGAGCAGATAGACGTTACCCTTGCTGTCCACGACCTGCCAGTGCGGCGCGGGCGACTTCGGGGTCTTGAAGTCGTCGCTGAGCGTGAGGGTGATCATGCCCTTGTTCATGCTAGCCGAGACGGTTCCGCCATTCACTTCAATTCCGGAGAATTTGGACGACGTCATCATCATCGCCATTGAGCCTTGCTTCATGCCGGGCTTCATGTCTTGCGACGCGTGAGCTTGGGTGATCGCCGGAGCGAAGGTCGAGAGGCCGAGGGCGAGGGACAGAGCGATTGTTGTGAGTTTCATGTTGTTGTGATGAGTGGTTTCAAGGTCGGGGCGAGCGAAGCTAGATCGCAAGCGAGAGTGACGAGCCGGACTTTTGCTCTTGATCCGAGCGCAGGGCGGCGGAAGCTTTGACCGTTTTCGTTTTGGGATCAACGAGAACTACCGAGCGGTAAAGCCAGAGGTCAAGGTCTTTGGAGACGGAAAATTGTTGAGTGGCCGCGGACTTCGTTGCGCCCAAGAATTCCTTGGTCACCTTCGAAATGTCCACCGACTTGGAGTAGGTCTCCTTCTTAAGGAGGTAGAGCTCGAGCCCTTTCACCTTGACACCCGAGAGCCGCAGGAGGCGTTTGCCGTCGTTCTCGATCATATCGGCGCGACCGGCCGCGCCGGAGAACTTGCCGCCGGTAACCTTGATCTCGCCGAACGCAGCCAGGCGGGTGCTCGCCACGGTGGGGAGCGATGCCTGAACCTTTTCGGACTTCAGCTTGGCTCCACCGAAGGAGACGTTGAAGCGCTTGCACCAAATGCTCACCGCTTGGTAGGAGCTAATCTCCGTGCCGGCCGGCAACACATAGTTCTGATCGCCGTGATTACCCTTGATCTCGCCGAGATCAAGATAGTCGTCGCCGAACTTCTGGGCGTTGTCGCCGCGGACCAGCAGCACCCGTACGTCGGGACCGTTCGAAGTCTTGAAGTTCGTCAGGCGAAGGATGGTCTTGCCGCCGTCGTTGATGAACTGAGCGTTGCCCACGGTTTCGTGAGCGAAGCTCTCGAATTGGCCGGCGGCGAGCACCTTGCTGGTCGCGGCGCTCGGGGCCGATTCGTTGACCGTCTTGTTGATGAGCGCCAGTTCGGGGCGGAAGAGTGCCCAGCCGGCGATGGCGACGGGAATGGCGGTGATAAGGAGGATTTTCTTGGTCTTGTTGAGTGCCATGTATAGTCAATGCGACACCCCCAAAATTCCATCCACAAAATGAAAAAAAGCCGAGACCTGCGGGTCTCGGCTTTTGATTTGAACCTAAACTAGGTTACTTTGCGGCGGCAGCCTTGTTGGCGGCCAGCATCATGCGCGATTTGCGGCGCGCGGCTTGGTTCTTGTGGATGATGCCACGTTGCACGGCCTTGTCCAGAGCCTTGACGGCCTTGGTCACGGTATCGGCCGAACCTTCGCCCTTCGCCTTCTTGATGTAGGTCTTCAAGCTGCTCTTCATTGCGAGGTTCACGGCTCGCTTCTTCGCGTTGCGGCGAAGATCCTTCTTCATTGACTTAATGTTTGCCATTGATAATTTCCAGTAACGTCAGATGATACCCAACTTTTAGCGCTTAATGAGGAACTTCTTCTTGGTCTTGTCGAAGCCCTGCTCCACCTTCTTGGCATCGAAGTGCCAAACCGGCGAACCGCTGCGCTGATAGAACGAGTGGTAGTTGGTGAGCAAACTGGCCACGAGGCGGCGGCGCGTGCGGCGCACTACGTTGAGTTCCCACAGGATCGTCAGGAAGTCAGCACCCTTCGGCCAGTGCGACATCACTTCTTGCAGCAACTGCAAGGTGGACTTCCCTTCGGCCTCGGCTTGAATCGTGCGCAGTTCTTCCATGCGTTGGTTCGAGATGAACACAACCGGGTCGGTTTGCTCCAGCCACGAGAAGTTAAACACGTTCGGCTTGTGCGTCTTGCTCAGCGTAAAGACCGCGCCGGATTCGACCGGTTGCTCGAAGAACCACTCCAGCAGACCGAACATCAGGCGAGCGTCCGAGTTCAGCCAGACCTGAGCTTCGCGACCCGCCGGGTCCACGAAAATGAGTTCCTGAATGCCAGGTTGGTCGTCCATCCAGCCAGTGGGAATTTGCGACATCGGGAACGTCCCGATTTCGCGGTGAATCGTGCGGAGCACCAAGCGGAGGGTTTCCGGCTGCTGCTTCGGCGCAGGAAGAATTTCTTCGTCCAGCACGTCGGTGGCCAGCGGGTGGTTCAGCAACTTGCGCAGGGTTGTGCTGAGACCTTCGTCGGTGATTTCCGAATCCACATAGTCGCCATCCTCGTCAGTGATGTCGCTTTCTTCGAAGTCAAAGACCTCGGGCACCGAATAGATAAAGTCGGGGGCGGTCTTCGGCTTGCGGAAGCGGTCGCCGCCAACCCACCAGACTCCGCCGTGATCCACGAGCGCCTTCTTGAGGTTCTCCAGATCGTCGGGGAACGTCTTGACGCTCGGCGTGATTTCGTAAAACTCTTCCAGGAGTTGCGTGGCGGGCACCGAGTCTTCGCTGCCGACGATCTTCTTGACGATGCGCTCGACGTCCGCGGCCTTAACTTCGATCGGCTGAACGTCTTCGATTTCCACCGTCGGGGCGATGCGGTCAGCCAGTTTCACGGCTGTGCTGATCCACTTCTTGGCGTCTTCGAGCGGATAGAGCACGCCATCGGAGCCGTGCACGAAACCGTCGGTGCTGAAGAGAGCGACCGAGAATTCGCGCCAGTTGTAGAAAAGGTGGGCTCGCGGGTCTTGCGAGTTTTGGCTTTGCCAAACCACGGCGCCGAGCGCTTTCACGTTCACCGCGCCAGTCTTCTTGAGCGCTTCTTGCACGCTGCCCTTGGCCAGCCAGTTCACTCCTTCGAGCTTCGCGGCGAGCGCGGCGACGTCTTCCGCCTTCACACCAAACTTGGTGTAGGCCGCATCGGTGGATTCATCGGTTGCGGCAAAAGTCCACGACCGAAGGCAAACTTCGAGGTTCTCGGTGATAAACAGTTCGGGCGCGCTGTTGGCCAGGCGCATAACTTGCGCTTCAACTTCGGATTCGACTCCACCGCGCAGGAGGCAGACTTCGCGCACGACGAGTTCGATCGGCATCGGGCCGCCGAAGCGATCCACGATCAGGCGCACGCATTCGAGAACGGGACGACCGGCCCCTTCAATGCGGGCGGCGGGCACCCAGCGGCGCTCGTGATAGGCAAACTTTTCTTCGTTCGAGGCGAGCAGGGCTCGAATGCTGCCCAGCGTCAAGCCGTCCTTGCTCAGGTCTTCTGCGATCTCGCTGAGCTTTACCACCGACTGCAGTTCGGTGAGCTTTTGGAGAATCAAGCGGTCGGCGTAGGCCCGCGCACGGGCTTCTTCGGGTTGAATTTGAATCGCTTTTGCCAAGGGTTCCTCGTAGTCTCGTCGAGAGTGACGCGAATTTCTATTGTAGCATTTTTGGCCCTGGCTATGCTCAAAACGAACGGGCGGCGATCCAACTGGATCGCCGCCCGCCCACGGTTATCGAGGAATCTCGCTTACTCGTCCGAAGCGTCGAACGAACCGGCGAGGATGGTGTAGTCAGCAATGTCGACAATCGCATCCTTGTTGAGGTCGGCACCTTCCACGTAGTTGCCTTCACCAAAGTTTGCGTCGAACGCAGCGGCAAGGATCGTGTAGTCACCAATGTCAACAATGGTGTCGTTGTTCGAGTCGCCGTTCGGCAGGGTCACGTTGACCGAAGCCGTGCCGTTGATGACGTCGAACGCGACCACGCGGCTGATCCACGTCGGGCCATCAAAGCGAATCTTCGCCGTACCGGTGATCGACGGGTGGAGCACCACACTGTAGTTGAAGTTTTGCGTCGCGGCATCCACGATGTAAGCCGTCGTTTGGACAACGTTGTTCGCCGAGTCCATCACTTGCATCGAAATGCGGACCTTGTCGCTGTTCGGAACTTGACCAGCGTAGTTGCCCAGGTTGATGACACCGGCGGCCTTGTTCGCAGAAGCTTCGACGATGCGGTACTTGCCGTTCAGGATGTCGAGTTCAAAGCTGTGTGCACCCGCGCTGGCCGGGGCAATCGCGATGTTGTTGGCTTCGCCAAGGTCGTTGCCGACGTTATACGACCAGTCGCCGCCCGTGCCGCGGAACTTGAATTCGTTGTTGCGACCGCCATCGAGGTCAGCCACAGCCGATTCGACCGAACCGTTCATGGTCATCGGAATACCGAAGCCCCAGCCGGTCAGTTCGCCAATCAGTTCGTACGTCGTGCCCACGTTGACGATGCCCACGCGGCGCGAGTTGGGAAGCCAACCGTCGTTCGGAGTTTCCACATCGTAGAGGCGGCATCGGATTTCGCCCGAAGCGTTCACGCGAGCGCGCAGATTTTGGAAGCCGCTCGGTTGCACGATGGTCCAGTCGGCGTTGCCCATCTTGAATTGGTGGTCGTCGCCCGGGTTGAGGCCGGTAACCGCAGCTTCGTATGTTGTGCCCGACTGCAGCAGAAATTCGGCGCTAGTGTCCCAGTTGTTGATGGAACCGCGGAGATAAAAGGGTTGTGCCTGAGCTACGATGCCCAGTCCAAGCGTCATCGCGAGGATTGCAAATTTCTTCATGATTTTCCTACCTTTATAGCAAGAGAGTTGCCCAAACGAATTGTACACCGAAAATACGTATTCTTAACCTAAATTTTATGAATGATGTATGAAATACCGGCTCGGCCCACAAGCTGTAAACTCAAATGATGCGGGCGGTAGTTCAAAGGGTCACCGAGGCCGAGGTGTGCATTTCTGGCAAAATTACGGGGCGAATCGGGCCGGGCTTCCTCGTTTTGGTCGCCGGGGCAACCGACGACACGGACGCCGACGCCGTCTGGTTGGCCGACCGCATTTGGGGCATGCGCATCCTCAGCGACGCCGACGGCAAGATGAACCTCTCCCTGGCCGATGCGGGCCTCAGCGAAATCTTGGTGGTCAGCCAGTTCACGCTCTATGGCGATGCCCGCAAGAGTCGTCGCCCGAGCTTTGTCGGCTCCGCGCCCTATGATCGTGGCCTTGAGCTTTACAACCAGTTCACGGCCGCGCTGCGCGCATGTGGAGCCACCCTTGCCGAGGGCGTGTTTGGCGCGAACATGCAGGTCAGCCTCGTTAACGACGGGCCGGTCACGCTGATTTTGGACAGCCGAGCCTAACTGCGGTAACTCGCTTCGATCACGACATCTTTGATGCCGGGCTTGTTTTTGAGTCCTTTCGCCATGCCTTCGACGATGGCGCGGAGGTCCTGCCCTTCCGACTCCGAACCCTTCACGGTCTTGAGCGATCCGCGAATGGATACGATGCCGTGGTGAACGCGAACATCGGCCATGGTGGCGTCAACGCCAAACTTGGCGAGCATGGCTCGCACGTACTTGGTGCTAGAAACATCGGCGGGATCGGTAGCCATGCCTTACTCTACTTCGATTTCTTGGTCTTTGTTTTGCTCTTGCGACGAATTGCGGCTTGCACCGCCTCGTCAATCCACAATCCCAGCTGCTCGTCGGAAGCCATGATCTCTTCTGGCAGCTCACGGTAAGCGTCGCTCACATTGCCATCCCACACCCACGGCTCCATTCCCCGCTCTTCGTACTCGCCCTTGCTGTGGTCGTCCACCTTAAAGAACAGGCGATCATCATCGAGCAGCGCGAAAAACACGCCATCCACATAGAATCCAGCCCCGCCGAACATCTTTCGCCAGGTCACCGGGCGAACTCCTTGCAACACAGCCACCGTCGAATCGAACACCTCTTTTGTCAAAGGCATAGCGTTACTGTAGCGGTTTCTCGCTGACCCATGTAAACTGCCCGCCATGAGTTCGTCCGAACGACGCGGCATGGCCATGCACACCAAGGTGCTGCTCGGCCTTCTTTTGGGAGCGATTTGCGGGGCGATCGCCCAGCAGATGGCGTGGCCCTTCCTCGAAGGCTTGGTCACCAACGTGATGAAGCCGATCGGGGCGATCTTCCTCAACCTGATCTTCATGATCGTGGTGCCGCTCCTGTTTTCGGCGCTGGTGCTGGGTGTGAGCGAACTCGGCGACGCCGCCAAAATCGGGCGCGTCGGCATGAAGTGCCTTGCCTTCACGATTTTGTTCAGTGGGATCGCCGTCGCCATCGGCGTGGGCATGGTCAACACGTTCAAACCAGGCAGCGGCTTTACGCCCGAGCAGGTTCAGAAACTGGAAACCACGATCGGCAAAAAAGCCGATGCGACCAAGAGCGTCGAGAAATCCAAGGAAGTCAAGTCCGCCGCGGACACGATTGTCGAGTTGATTCCTCGCAACCCGCTGGAGCAGGCGGTGAAGGCGCTCGACGGCGGATTGCTGCCATTTATGGTGTTCGCGCTGATCTTCGGCATCGCTTTGGCCGGGGTGGAGCCCGAGCGCGCCGCGCCCGTCAAGGCCTTTTT
The DNA here is from genome assembly GCA_016788425.1 of Chthonomonas sp. Lineage (NCBI taxonomy): Bacteria > Bacillati > Armatimonadota > Chthonomonadia > Chthonomonadales > Chthonomonadaceae > Chthonomonas > Chthonomonas sp. The sequence continues at coordinate 603,316 of JAEURQ010000002.1, read as the reverse complement.
GGATGGGCTGTTTGCGGTCTCGCTGCGCATCATTGACATGGCGATGAAGCTCGCGCCCATCGGGGTGTTTGCGCTGGTGTTTTCGGTCGCCGCGACCTTGGGGCCGGAGGCATTTATCGCGCTCGGCAAGTACGTCGTGGTGGTGATGGTGGCCCTGCTCATCCACCAGTTCGTGGTTTACAGCGTGATGCTCCGCGTCTTTGCCAAGCGCAATCCGTGGCAATTCTTCCGGCAGATTCGCTCGGTGATGCTCACCGCATTTTCGACGAGCAGCAGCAACGCCACGCTTCCGACTGCGCTCAAAGTCGCCGAGGAAGAAGTTGGATTGCCGCCAACCATCAGCCGCTTTGTGCTGACCGTGGGCGCCACCGCGAACCAAAACGGAACTGCGCTGTTTGAGGGGATCACTATACTGTTTCTGGCGCAAATGTTCGGCGTAAGCCTCGATCTCGGCCAACAGCTCACGGTGATGGGGCTCGCGATTTTGGCCGGGGTGGGAACCGCGGGCGTCCCGGGTGGCGCGTGGCCGATGATCGCCCTAATCTTGGTGAAGATCGGCGTGCCTGCCGAAGCCATCGGCATTTGCCTTGGCGTGGACCGAATTTTGGACATGAGCCGCACCGTCCTGAATGTGACCGGCGACATCGCGATTGCTGCCTGCGTGGCGGGGAGCGAGCGCGAGCTTCCGGCTCCCATCGAGGCGTAACAAATGCTCACCTCCGCCATTGCCGCCCTTGTCTTTGCTCAGGCCGGGCCCAGTCTCTTTTCGCAATTGTTCTCGTCGCGAGACGTGACGAACGGTTATCAAGACTATGTCATCGCCGCGGACATGGCCAAAACGAAAAATCTGCGCGAACTGACGCGCTCGGATGCGCCGGTCCTGGAGAAGGCGAAAAAGATCGCCGTCTTGATGGAGCCGATGATCAAGCTCATCGAGGACGGGAATCGCAAGCCAGCGACTCGTACCGGTCTCGAGGACTGGACATCAACCTTCCCTGAGCTGACGCACTTTCGCGAGTTGCTGCGTGGCACGTACGAAACTGCCTACGCCGAAGCGGCCGCCGGCCAGTGGCAGAAGTCAACTAGCACCATCCTCACGGGGCTCAAGTTTAGCCGCCGTCTGGATGCGAACATAATTTTCCGATTGGTTGGTATTGCCGGCGATGGCGTCGGCCTTATGACGTTGTCGCGAACCATTCCGCGCTTGCCCGTGCCCGACTTGGAGCGGCTCGACCGCGAACTTGATCAGATGTTGCGAGGCGACGAATCCACCCTCAACGCAATATCGGGCGAGATCGGCGGAGCCATCAAGATGTTCACCGACTTCCAAAAGGATCCTCGCGCGCACAAGGAATTCCTCGTGAACGCGGAGGGCGAAGAACCGGAAACCAGCAAGAAGTTGCGTGAACTGAGCCCGCAAGACTTGGCGCGAGAAATTGGGAGCGCGATCTCCATACTTCGTGACGTCGGCAGCCGCGCCATTGAGACTCTCAAGCAACCTGAGAAGAACTGGGTGATCGACGTCCCCACGGTCGGCTTCTTGGACGACCTCATGCCGGACTATACCGGCTGGCTGAGCGTCATGGCACGGTCACGCACGCAGTTGCGGCTGGCTCGCCTGATGGCAAAAGTCGAGCTTTATCGGTGGCAGCACGCCCGGTTGCCGGGTGCCCTGAAAGACTTCACCGCCGAAGCTGATCGCCACGATCCGCTGAGCGGCAAGGACTTTGTTTACGCTCAGACTGGCTCGGGTAGCTATGAAATCTACTCTGAGGGCGGCTTAGAGCAGGGGCGGATCGACTTGGTTTACACCCGTTCGACGCCGCAATTCCCAGCTGAACCCTAGGCGTCTTCGGCCAGAATCTTGCGGCGGTCGCGGACGGCCTTCGCCAGAGCCCGCAGGCTCGTCGCGGTTTCGTCCCAGCCAATGCAGGCGTCGGTCACGCTCATGCCGTAGGTCAGCGGCTTCGCTTCCACGTCTTGTCGCCCCGCGATAAGGTGGCTTTCGAGCATCACCCCGATTACGCGCGTGTCACCGGCCGCGAGTTGCCCCGCAACATCGGCGAGAACCACCGGTTGACGGGTCGCGTCCTTGCCGCTATTCGCGTGCGAACAGTCGATCATGATGCGGCTGGCGAGACCCGCTTTCGCGAGAATCGTGGCCGCGGATTCCACGGAATCGGCGTCAAAATTGGGCGACTTTCCGCCCCGCAAAATCACGTGGCAATCTTCGTTTCCGGCGGTGGAGACAATCGCGCTGATGCCGCCCTTGGTGACCGAGAGGAAGTGGTGCGGCACCGCCGCCGCCTTCATCGCGTCCACGGCCACGCGGACGTTACCGTCGCTACCGTTTTTGAACCCGACCGGGCAGCTGAGACCACTCGCCAGTTCGCGGTGAACCTGCGATTCGGTGGTGCGCGCACCAATCGCCCCCCAACTCACGAGGTCCGAGAGATATTGGGGCGTGATCATATCGAGGTATTCGGTCCCCGCCGGCACGCCGAGTTCGTTGAGGTCGAGCAAGAGCTTGCGCGCCAGTCTCAGCCCCTCGTTAATTTGGTAACTGCCGTCCAGGTAGGGGTCGTTGATGTAGCCCTTCCAGCCGATCGTGGTGCGCGGTTTTTCGAAGTACACGCGCATGACCAAGAGCAGGTCATTCTCTAGCTCGTCCTGTAGCCCTCGCAACCGTTGCCCGAATTCGATGGCGGCATCGGCATCGTGGATGCTGCACGGCCCCACCACGACAAGGCAGCGGCTATCCGAGCCGTGCAAAATGCGGTGCGCGGCCTCGCGCGCCTGCTCGACGGTCTGCTCAGCGCGCGCAGTGATCGGGAACTCACGCATGAGGTGCATCGGCGGCGCGAGCTCCTTCACGGCGCGAATGCGCAGGTCGTCCGTCCGCCCGGAACGAGAAGTCATGGCAGGATTCAGTGCAGGATCGGGGCCAACGGACGATTGATTCGGGGGAAAACTATTTGACATCTTGTTGACTCTTGCGACCGTCTCTTAGTATATTCTCTAGAGAACAATGGAAGACCTACGGTCGGCTGGCCTCATCACCACGAATAAAGCGGCAGAACTCTTGGAGTGTACTGTCCAGCACGTCCGCTTGTTGATTCGCGAGGGGCGCATCGAAGGGGTACGAGCAGGACGCGACTGGCTTGCCCTCACGGATTCCATTGCGGCTTACGACTCTGAGCGCAAGGCGAAACCGCAACTCACCGCGATCAAGGAACCGCCCCAATTGGAGACCCTTTTCCCCGACCTTGAGTTCGCACCCGCCGTCAACGTTGCCTCGGTTCCGCAACGAAGCCCA